>JAADEU010000005.1 GCA_013153235.1 Aquificota bacterium
TCTCAGCTCTGTCTATTATTTCCTGTATCTGGGCTGTGGTCAGGGAAGTCTTTAGTTTTACTTCCTTTCCATCCTTTGTTTCAATAATAACTTTTCCCATAGAAACACCTGTAGGCCAGAATTTATTTTATTATTTTAAAGATAAAAACTTTCCTGGAAACAAACAATACGATATGAACAAAATCTACCGGATTTACAGGGAGCTTCTGGATAGCTTTGGTTATCAGAACTGGTGGCCTGTCCACAGGGATACCGACAGGTTTCTGGAGGTATCTGTAGGGGCCATCCTGACCCAGAACACAAACTGGTCAAATGTGGAAAAGGCCATAGAAAATCTGCTGAAAGAAAATGCCCTGAGCTGGGAAACTCTGCTTAATATTGATATTCAGGAGCTTAAACAGCTTATAAAACCTGCCGGCTTTTACAACCAGAAAGCTGTATACATAAAAAACTTTGTGAAAAACACCTACAAAAAGCCAAAAAGAGCCTTAACGAGGGAATTTCTCCTTTCCATAAAGGGAATAGGTGAAGAAACGGCAGACAGCATACTCCTGTATGGACTGGACAGACTACATTTTGTTGTTGATGCCTATACCAGAAGAATTTTCCACAGGGCAGGAATCATAGACAGTGAAAAGACCAGCTACAGGAAACTCCAGAATCTTATAGAAGAAAGCATCCCCCGGGACCTTACAGTTTATAAGGAATACCACGCCCTTATTGTGGAGCTGGCAAAAAGACACTGCAGAAAAAAGCCTGTCTGTGATGGATGCCCTATCAGGAATCTGTGTAACGCTGCTTGAAATAAAAACTCCTGAAGATATAATTTATTGAAAAAATCTACGGTGGTATGTTGGAAGATTACATATACTCTGAAACAGGTTATAAGCTGTGGTTTAAGATAAGACCTGTTTTCAGAAAACTCCTTAGAATTGAGGTTGAGGGGATAGAAAATATCCCCCTGGAAAAGGGATGCATTCTGGCATCGAACCACAGAAGTAACCTTGACCCGTTTGTGCTGAACACCATTTCCCCAAGACCTATATTGTTTATGGCAAAACAGGAACTTTTTGGAGTTCCACTGCTTGGATGGCTGATAAAAAAGGCCGGTGCAATTCCTGTAAAAAGAAATAGAAGGGATATATCAGCCCTTAAAAGGGCCATAGAACTGGCAAAGATGGGACAGTGTATAGGAATATTCCCTGAGGGAACCAGGGCAAAGCCGGGGCAGTTCAGAAAACCCCAGAGCGGTGTGGGTCTTCTGGTTTCCAAAACGGAAGCCCAGGTTATTCCGGTAAGAATTGAAGGAACGGATATTATTTATCCGGTAGGCTCAAAGCTTCCCAAAATAGGAAAATCCCCTATCACAGTAAAAATCGGAAAACCCCTGGATATCGATAGAAATATGGATTACACGGAAATATCAGAATTTATAATGGAAAAAATAAAACAGCTTTAAGGAGGCAAAAATGGCTGTCATAAAGGTTGCAGACTCGGCAGGATTCTGTTTTGGGGTAAAAATAGCCGTTGACTCGGCTGTGGAAGCCGGAAAAACCTACGGCAGGGCATACACAAACGGACCTATCATACACAACAAGCAGGTCGTCCAGTTCCTTGAAGGTTTGAATGTTAAGGAACTCCAGTCCTACGACCAGCTGAAAAGGGGAGATACTATACTGATTCGCTCCCACGGTGTTCCACCAAAAACAGAGAGAAAGCTAAAAGAGCTTGGTGTTAATGTGATTGATGCCACATGCCCATTTGTTAAAAAGGTCCATGAAAAGGTCAAACAGCTGGTTGAGGAAGGCTACTACGTTGTCATTATCGGAGAAGAAGGACACCCTGAAGTTATTGGTATTCTGGGACATCTTGAGGAAGCCGGAGGAAAAGGTATAGTAGTTGAAAGTATGGAAGACCTGATAAGGAAAATGCCAAAGAGGAACAGGGTTGGTGTTGTTGCCCAGACCACCCAGAACGAGGAGTTCTTTGAACAGGCCGTTGGATACATAGCATCAAATGTGGAAGAACTCAAAGTATTCAACACAATCTGCGACGCCACATCAGTCAGACAGGAAGAGGTCAAAAAACTGGCAAAAGAAGTTGATGTAATGATAATAATAGGTGGTAAACACAGCGGAAACACAAGGAGGCTGGCACAGATTTCATCGGCACTGAACCCAAATACCTACCATGTGGAAAAGGCAGATGAACTTGAGCCTTCATGGTTTGAAAATGCAGAAAAAATCGGTGTATCTGCAGGAGCATCAACCCCAGACTGGATTATAAAAGAGGTCGTTGAGAAAATTGAAGAACTTACGAATAAGTAAATATAACAATCCAGTCTGGAGAACAATGTGGACGAAAGGGTTAACATAGTTGTCGATGCCTTTAAAACAACTATAGAAAATGTAAATATAGTCGCCGTTATAATAGTTCTGCTGATTTTTGCCCTTGTGGCGTTTTTTCTTATTTTCTGGGAAAAATTTGAGGAGTTTATCTCAAAAAGGTACCTTAAAAGGCTGTTTTTCAGAAACGGGGAGAATTACGGCCTGACAAAAACAGAACTGGAAATACTGTGGAAATACTCCCAGAAGCTCCATAAAGACCCTTTCCTCGTTCTTGAGTACAAATCCCCATTTGAAAAGGTCATTCAGGCCTACATAGAAGACGACCCGAACTATAACGAAAATCTGATAAAAAGTATGCGCCAGAAACTTGGTTTTGACAAAATTCCCCCATTTATGCCCCTTATTTCAACCAAAGATATAGAGCTATTCCAGACAGGCACCCTTATTTTTGAGAACAGGGTATTCCCTGTTGCCCTTTACGATAAAGACGAGAGGTTCATGTACTGGTACATTATAGACAGAAAGCCCCCATTCCCTTTCAAGGTAGGGGATACGGTAAAAATACGGTTTACAAGGGAGGATGATGCCGTTTACATAATAGAGGGAAAGATTCAGGACATGTACGAAGAAGACGGCAAATTTATCATAAAACTTCCACATACATTCAAATTCCTCCAGATACAGAGGAGAAGGGATTTCAGACTGAAGATAAACCTTCCTGTCGAGGTCACATTACAGGATATAGAAGGCAATCAGGTAAAAATGCAGCTTGAAACTACCGATATTAGTATAGACGGGATAGGCTTCTGCATTCCTGTACTTGAAACAAAGGGCCTGAAAATGGGAATAGGAACAGAGATAAGACTGAAAATCGGTTTCGAAGATAGGGAAATAGAAACACCTGCCGTGATTAAAAATATCAGGGAATCAGGTAAAAATGTGTGCTTCGGAGCAGAATTTAAAGATATGAGTCCCGAGGACAAAAATTACCTGATTAAGTTTGTCCAGAGCGAACAGCAAAAACTCCTCAAGGCGTATAAAAGACTAAAACTTTTTGAATAGAGAGGATAGCGTTGGATATAGCAACACTAATTGGTATAGTAGGGGCGCTTTTACTTCTTGTAATCTCCATTGCTCTTGGAGGCAGTCCTCTGGCCTTCGTGAACATTCCCTCTCTCCTGATTGTTGTGGGAGGAGGATTTGCCGCCTCACTGACATCCTATCCTCTTAAAGAGCTTCTGGCAGGGGTTAAGGCCATTGGAAAGGCTTTCAAACCAGGTTTACCTGACCCTGTCGAGCATATAGATTTTCTTGTCGAGGTCGTCAACAAGGCCAGAAAAAACGGAATACTGGCCCTTGAGTCTGATATAGATAACTTCTACGAGAAAGACCCGTTCTTCGGAGACATAATGAGGATGTTGATAGACGGTCAGGACATAGAAGAAATCAAGAGTAATGCAGACACCGCCCTTATGAAAATAGACCAGGACCTTTCGACGGAAGTTGCCGTATGGGAAGCTCTGGGTGAACTGTTCCCGGCCTTTGGTATGATAGGAACACTGATAGGACTGATTCAGATGCTCCAGAACCTCAACGACCCATCAGCTCTGGGTCCAGGTATGGCCGTTGCTATGATTACAACCCTTTACGGAGCTGTTCTGGCCAACGTTCTGTGTGTGCCTGTATCAAAGAAACTAAAATACTACAAAGACCTTTCCCTTCTTCTGAAGGAAAGTTATATACTAACAGTCGAGGCGATAAACAGCGGAACCAACCCTAATGTACTGAGGGCCAAACTGATGTCTCTGCTTGGCGTTAAAGCCGGAGAAGAAGGATAATGCCCCGCAAAAAAAAAGAGGAATGCAAAAAAATACCGGGATGGCTGATTAGTTTTGGGGACCTGATGTCCCTTCTGCTCACATTCTTTATTCTGCTTTTTTCCATGGGTACCATATCCCTTGAGAAATTCCATATGGTAATAAAAGGGGTTACAGAATCCCTTGGAGGAAGGAAGATATACCTTGAGCAGAAACTCCTGAACCAGTCCAATGTTCCCTTAGAGTTTCCCGATATGTACCCAAAAATAAAAAGGAAAAAGATGCTCACAAAGGCACTTCTTCAGGTTGAACAGGAGCTGGAAAAAGACGGTGTAGAGGCAGATGTGATACAGCACGGCAGTATTATACGGTTCAGGCTCAATACAGACAAATTTTTTCCCCCCGGTAGTGCAACCCCGTACCCTGAGTTTATACCGGTGATTTTCCAGCTGTGTAAGAAGATGAAACAGGCCGATTTTACCGTTATTATTGAAGGTCATACAGACAACACCCCTGTCAGGGGAGGAAAGTACAAATCAAATCTGGAGCTTTCCGCTGCAAGGGCCTTAACGGTTCTGAAGATGTTCCTCCAGTGTGGATACCCTGAAAAATACCTTGCTGCGAGGGGATACGGTCCTTACAGACCCATAGCCCCAAACGACACCCCTGAAGGAAGGGCAAAAAACAGAAGAATAGAATTTGTTATAGATGCATCATAGGTAAAAAATGGCGAGGAAAAAAAAGGAAGAGTGCCCCAGTGCACCGGCATGGCTTATCAGTTTCAGTGATTTAATGTCCCTTCTGCTCACATTTTTTATCCTGCTCTATTCTATGAGTGTTCTGGACATAAAAAAGCTGATGAAATTCCTCTGGTATTTCCAGGGTGAAAAGGTTCTCCAGTACACAAAAACAGTATCACTCCTGCCTCCCATAAGTATGCTCCCACGGGACATGGCCCTGTCCCTGAAAGAGAGAATCAAAAGGGTTCTACCTATACACGCCTATCAGATTGAGGTCATAGAGGATTACGTTATTGTGAGGCTGTTTAATGATGTGATATTTGACAAAAACAGTGCACAGCTCTCAGAAAAAGCAAAAAAAGCCCTGAAAAATATAGCAAGGGTACTGAAGGCCCTTTCAAAAAACGAGATTGAAATCAGGGTGGAGGGGCATACAGACATAAATCCCCCAAAGGGGGTAGACCCATGGGAACTGTCCCTGAAAAGGGCAGTAAATGTGGCTGAATTCCTTATAAAAAACGGCGTAGACCCAAAAAAAATATCCGCCACAGGCTACGGAAACACAAGACCCCTGTACACATGGAACCAGCCACTTCTCAGAAGAAGAAACGACAGGGTTGAAATTATCATAAAAGTCAAAACCGTCAGAAAAGACCTGATGAAACAGGAGAAAAAACAGCAATCACAGGAGCAATAACAGAAATATATTTTCTGTTTATCCTTTGTATGATATTTTATTTATCACCATAAAAATGTTAAAATTTCTGCTTAAACAACAGCTTGAGGTCTTATCATGGAAAACGAAAATATCCAGTCAGAATTTGAAAAACTACTGGAAGAAGAAACGGCAAATCTACATTTTTATAACAAAGGCGAAAGGGTCAAGGGAAGGATAGTAAAAATACAGGGAGATACAGCATTTGTAGATATAGGTCAGAAAACAGAAGTTGCCATTGATGCTTCAGAGGTTGAAGGATTTTCGGAAGGTGATGAGATAGAGGCGGTTTACCTGGGAAAGAAAAACAAGGAAGGCTACGACCTGATATCAAGGAAACCTCTCCTGTTCAGGGAAAACCTCCAGAAAGTGGAAGAGGCCTACAACAACAGACAGAAAGTAAAGGCAAAACTGCTGAAAAAGGCAAACAAAGGCTTTCTTGTAGAGGTTAACGGCATAAAAGCCTACCTGCCGTTTTCAGAGGCAGGACTGAAAAAAGGGGAAGAACTGCCCCCTCCGGAATTTGATGTTTATGTAATAAAATTTGAGGAAAGGGGGAAACATCCCAACATTGTCGTATCCAGAAAAGAAATTATCAGGGAAGAAGAAGATAAGAAAAGGGAAGAGATATTCAACCTCCTTGAAGAGGGACAGACCGTAAGGGGAAAGGTTGTAAAAATACTGGACAATGGGGCTGTGCTTTCCCTTGAGAATGTGGTTTTCGGTTTTCTGCCACAGAGTCTTTACTCATGGGACAGAACAAGGAAGATTTCGGACGAACTGTCTGTAGGCGATGAGATAGAGGTTGTTGTCAAAAATATAGACAGGGAAAACAAAAAGGTTGTCTTTTCCAGAAGGGACCTTGAGCCCGATGCATGGAAGGAATTTGAGAAAGAGGTCGGAGACACCGTTGAGGCTGTGGTTAAAGAGCTGAACGATTACGGCATAGTGGTAAAGATGGGACAGCTGGAAGGTTTCATCTACAAAATGGAAACAGACCATATGAAACCCCTGGAATACAAAAAAAGATTTAAACCTGGTCAGAAAATACAGGCAAAAATCATAGAGCTTGACAGGGATAAAAGGAGACTGAAACTCAGTATAAAAGCCCTGACCCCACACCCTGTGGAAAAATTCCTTGAGGAAAATCCTGAAGGCTCCGTTGTAAACGGAAGGATTAAGGAAATCAAAACCAAGATGGCTGTTGTAGACCTTGGAAATGAGCTTGAAGGTGTGCTTCATCTTGAGGATGCCACGTGGAACCCAAAAATCAGAAATATCTCCGTTGTGATAAAAAACAAGATGCCCAAGGAGTTCAAGGTACTGGGGAGGGAAGGAAACAGAATAAAGCTCGGTCTGAAGCAGTTCAAGGAAAATCCATGGGAAACTTACCTTTCAACCCACAAAGAGGGAGACATTGTAAAAGGAAAGGTAATCAAACTGATAGACAGGGGAGCCTTTGTTGAGCTTGCAGACGAGGTTGAAGGTTTTATCCCCGTTGCACAGATATCTAAAGAAAAAATAGAAATACCCAGCGATAAGCTCTCCCTGGGTCAGGAAGTTGAGGCTAAAATCATAAAAATCAGGGGAAAAGACATTATCCTCAGCATAAAGGCCCTTGAAAAGGACAGGGAAAAGAACGAACTGAGGTCTGTTCTTGAAAGGGTTAAACCAAAAGGCGATTCTCTGGGTACTTTAGGTGAAATCCTGAAAGAAAAACTCAGGGAGCTGGAAAAATAAATGGTCATAGATATTTTCATCTTTTTAGCGGGTCTTTTACTGATTCTCATATCCGCAGAAGTATTTACAAACGGCGTAGAGGCCCTGGGACACAGACTCAATCTGTCCACAAACTTTACAGGGAGTGTTCTGGCTGCTGTAGGAACGGCCCTTCCAGAAACCATTCTCCCGATAATAGCGATTTTTTTCTTTGCCGAGGGACAGGGACATGAAATAGGTGTAGGGGCGATACTTGGAGCTCCTTTTATGCTTGCCACACTTGCATTTCCCCTGATTGGAATAACCGTCCTTATAGGACACTACATACTGAAAAAGAGACCCCTTGAGATAAACATAGAAACAGTAGGATTCAGAAGGGACATAGTATTTTTTCTATTTGCATACTCCATAGCCCTTTTTATTGTTCCTTTTGAAGACCATTTACTCAGGATATTCACCGCTATTTTTCTTATAGGCCTGTACATTCTGTACGTGGTTCTCACCCTGAGGGGCGAAAGTAACGAGATGGAAGAGGTGGACAAGGTTTATTTTGCCTTCTGGAGCAAAAATCCCCACATAGCCGTGATTATACTGCAGGTGGTGGTTGCCCTGGTTGTTATGATAACAGGGGCCCACATGTTCGTCAGTGGCGTTGAACATATAAGCACCCATTTTGGATTCCCGGCACTTCTTTTCTCACTCCTTGTTGCACCGATAGCAACAGAGCTTCCAGAGAAGGTAAACAGCATATTCTGGATATTCAGGAAAAAAGACTCCCTTGCAATAGGGAATGTCAGCGGGGCAATGGTCTTCCAGAGTACACTTCCTGTAAGTTTCGGTATAGTTTTTACCGAATGGGATATTACAGGGCTTGCCCTTATATCAGGGATATTTGCAATAATGGCAGGTTTTCTTGCCCTGACACTGTCTTATGTCGAAAAGAAACTGATACCCTTTGGACTGACCATTGGAGGGATTTTTTATATTATTTATCTTTATATGGCGATAAAAGAATTTCTTTAAGGGGTAGGCATGGATATAAACAAGGATATTCAGTCCTTATCTGACAGAATAGAGATACTGAGAAAAGAGATAAAAGAAGGGAAAAAAGAAAAACTGAAAGAGCTTATACAGGCAAGGGCCCAGTTCAGACAGCTTACAAAACAGAAGATGCAGCAGCTTACCGCCTGGGAAAGGGTACAGCTGGCAAGACACCCAAAGAGACCACACACCAGCGATTATATACAGAACATATTTACCGACTTTATCGAGCTCCACGGTGATAGAAGATTTGGCGATGATAAGGCGATAATAGCGGGTTTTGCATTTTTTGAGGGGATACCTGTTGCCGTTATAGGTCATGAAAAGGGTAAAGATACAAAAGAAAAGATAGAAAGAAATTTCGGTATGCCCCACCCTGAAGGTTACAGAAAAGCAATCAGAATAATGAAACTGGCGGAGAAATTCGGCAGACCTGTCATAACCTTCATTGACACCCCTGGAGCCTATCCGGGTA
>JAADEU010000128.1 GCA_013153235.1 Aquificota bacterium
TGAAACAGAGCATCAGAAAGGAGCTTTTATCAAGGAGAATAGGCCATATAAAGGCTGAGGAAGACTCTAAGAAAATTGCAGAGAAGTTTATCAGTCTGCCTCAGCTGAGAAAGGCCAGAAACATTCTCCTTTACTACCCTCACAAAAATGAGGTAGATACCAGATTTATAATCAAAAAACTGCTGGAAGACGGCAGTTTCAATCTCTTCCTCCCGAAAGTCTCCGGCGACCGGTTACTCCCAGTCAGAATCAGTGACCTGTCAGGGCTGAAAAAAGGGTATGCCGGCATAATGGAACCTGAAGGGGAGATATATTCCCCTGAAGATATTGATATAGTTGTGGTTCCGGCGGTGGCATTTGACCTGAAGGGTCATAGACTTGGATACGGTAAGGGGTATTATGACAGGTTCTTGAAGGAGACCGGTGCTCTCAGGGTAGGGGTGGCATACGACTTTCAGGTTGTTGATAAACTGCCTGCTGAGCAGCATGATGTACCTGTTGAGCTGATACTGACCCCTACCAGAATAATCAACACAAAGGAGGATGAGAAAAGATGATAGAAGTAATAGTCGGCGTCTCTGCACTGGCAGTAGGAGGAGCAGCAGGATTTGCTGCATGTAAAGCGACGGTAGGAAAGGCTCTTAAAGAAAAAGAACAGGAAGCTGAAAGGATAATATCTGAGAAAAACAGGATAGAGGAAGAGGCAAGGAGAAAGGCTGAGGAAATAATAAAACAGGCGGAAAAAGAGGCAAGGATAAAGGCAAAAGAGATAGAAAACGAGGCACTCCAGCTTAAGAAGGAACAGGAAATTATCATTGAGAAGGAAATCCTCAAAAGGAAGCAGCAACTTGAAAATGAACTGAAAAAAGAGAGGGAAGAGCTACAGGCCCTGGAAAAAGCCCTTATGGCAAGGGAAGCCCAGCTTGAGAAAAGAATTGCAAGGATAGAGCACAGGGAAGAGGAACTGGATAAGAAATGGGAAGAGGTTAAGAAATTAGAGGAGGAAATCAGAAAGATACAGAAAGAGATTGAGGAAAAAGAAAAAAAACTCAGGGCAGCTGAAGAACAGTATTTACTTGAGATACAGAGAATAGCCTCTATGACCAAAGAAGAGGCAAGGGAAGAATTAATGAAGAAGGTTGAGGAAGAAGCGAGACTTGAAGCTGCCAAGCTGATGAAAGAGATTGAGGAAAATGCAAGAAAAGAAGCAGAAAAAGAGGCCAAATGGAATCTTGTTACAGCTATACAGAGACTTGCTCCGGAAATCACAACATCCTACACCATATCTGTTGTTGACCTGCCAAGTAACGACCTGAAGGGAAGGATTATCGGTAGGGAAGGAAGGAATATCAGGGCATTTGAGATGGAAACCGGGGTTGACCTTATTATTGACGATACCCCTGATATTGTTACCATATCTTCGTTTGACCCACTTAGAAGGGAGATAGCAAAAGAATCCCTTGAAAGACTGATAGCAGATGGAAGAATCCATCCTGGAAGGATTGAAGAGGTTGTCTCCAAAGTAAAAGAAGAGATGGAGGCTAAGGTCAGAAAGTTAGGTGAGGAAACCTGTCTGGAACTTGGCTTTACAGATGTCCATCCGGAGCTGTTCTACTACATCGGAAAGCTGTACTACAGAACATCATACACCCAGAATGTCCTCCTCCACACAAAAGAGGTTGCATACCTTGCAGGCATGATGGCAGCAGAGCTTGGTCTTGATGAAAAGGCTGCCAGAAGGGGAGGACTTATGCACGACATTGGAAAGTCCATCTCCCATGAGGTTGGAGGCTCCCACTCAAAGGTCGGGGCGGAGCTTGCAAAAAGATACGGAGAACCTGATGTTGTTATAAATGCTATTCTGTACCACCACAATGACGAGCCTGCCAGATATCCTGAGGCTGTCCTTGTTGCAGCAGCCGATGCCCTTTCAGCTGCAAGACCTGGAGCAAGGAGGGAAGCCCTCCAGTCTTACATCAACAGACTTGAGAAGATAGAGGCCATAGTTAACTCATTTGAAAATGTTGAGAAGTCCTTTGCGATACAGGCAGGAAGGGAAGTGAGAATCATCGTGAATGCTGAAAAACTGTCTGATGAAGAGGCTTATATGCTTACAAAAGAAATTGCCAAGAGAATTGAAAAAGAGGTTGAATTCCCTGGCCAGATAAAGGTTACAACAATCAGGGAATCCAGATTTGTAGAGGTTGCAAAATAATCATCAGGGGAGTTTTCTCCCCTTTTTTTATCAATCTATCTCCTACCGACTTTTCCCTGCCAATCTGCAATTTTCAGCTTTTGTAAATGAAAACCCCCTTCTGTTTGATTTATAATTATTAGGTTTAGAGTATAAATAGGTCAGGAGGAGGCTCTCAATGAACATTAATCCAGCAGACAATGTATGGATACTTGTATCAACAGCGCTTGTTTTGCTTATGTCCATCCCGGGACTTGCGGTATTTTACGGCGGTCTGACAAGGACAAAAAGCGTACTTAACACTATAATGATGGTTTTTTCTGCCTTTGGACTTGTAAGTCTTATATGGATTATTTATGGATACTCCCTTTCTTTTGGTCCTGATGTGGCGGGTATCATCGGAAATCTCCAGTATTTCCTTTTATCCGGTATAAAGGTTACAGACCCTGCTCCGGCATCGGATAACCTGTACCACTACCTGTTTATATTCTTCCAGATGACTTTTGCTGCCATCACCGTAGCCCTTATGGCCGGTGCATTTATTGAAAGGATGAAATTTACAGCATGGCTTTTTGTTGCACTGCTGTGGGGTACATTTGTTTATTTCCCTGTGGCCCACTGGATATGGGGTGGTGGATGGCTTTCAAATATAGGTACCCTTGATTTTGCAGGTGGGCTTGTGGTCCACGAAACATCTGGACTTGGAGCACTTGTAGGTGCTTTACTTCTGGGAAGGAGAAAGGAGCCTGTTATTCTACCTGCAAATCTGGGGATGGTGGCGATAGGAACAGGACTGCTGTGGTTTGGATGGTTTGGATTCAATGGTGGTTCTGCCCTGGGAATATCTTCACAGGCCGTTTCTGCAGCATTTGCAACAACGATAGCCGCCTTTGTAGGTGGTCTTACATGGATGTTTGCAGAATGGATACTGTTTAAAAAGCCCACATCTCTGGGTATGTTTACAGGTATCATCGCCGGACTTGCCACCATAACACCTGCTGCAGGTTTCGTTGACCTTGGTGCGGCGATAATCATTGGTTTCTTAGGTGGTCTTATATGCTTCGTTGCCGTTGTTTATGTGAAAAACAGACTGGGATACGACGATTCCCTTGATGTTTTTGGTGTTCACGGTGTTGGAGGAATGCTTGGAGCTCTGCTTATCGCTGTGTTTGCAAAACCGGAAATCGGTGAGGTTGCAGGAATTCTGTATGGCAGTGCCTCACAGGTTCTTCCCCAGATTCTCGGTGTCCTTGCCGTAGGTATATACACGGTGGTGGTAACATTTGTTATATTCAAGATTGTTGATGCTGTGGTCGGGCTGAGGGTTTCCCAGGATGAAGAGATAGAAGGTCTTGACGAAAATATCCATGGTGAAAGACTTACAAACGAACCAATAAAATTCTAAAAGAGGTGGGTTTTGAAATTTCTATGTATCGGTGATGTTATGGGAAGAACCGGAAGAAACGCCTTGAAGCGTTTCCTTCCGGATGTTATAAAGGAGTACAGCCCTGATTTTATTGTTCTAAACGGTGAAAATGCCGCCGGTGGTTTTGGAATTACAAAAAAAGTGTTTGATGAGCTTATATCCCTTGGTGTTGATGTTATCACCTCCGGAAATCATATCTATGACAAAAAAGAGATTGTCCAGTTTATAGACAACGAAACAAGACTTCTCAGACCGGCCAACTACCCTCCACAGGCTTTAGGCAGGGGATACGGTATTTATGAGAAAAATGGTAAAAGAATAGCGGTGATAAACCTTATGGGAAGGGCATTTATGGGGATTCCCCTTGACTGTCCTTTCAGGAAGTTTGACGAGATTTACGAAGAGATAAAAGGTAGCGTTGATTACATAATTGTAGATTTTCACGCCGAGGCCACATCGGAAAAGGCCGCCTTTGGTTTTTATGTTGACGGCAGGGCGGATATAGTGTTTGGAACACACTCCCATGTTGCAACGGCAGATGAGATAATCCTTCCTGAGGGAACTGTTTATATAACGGATGTGGGACTTACAGGACCTAAATATTCGGTTATAGGAATGAATCCGGAAGAACCGATAAGAAAATTCCTGACAGGAATGCCTGTAAAATACGAAGTGGCAAAGGGGGAGCTTCTGTTCCAAGCTCTGTTTGTTGAAAAGACTGACGAAAAAACTGATATTAAAAGAATAAAACTACAAGAGGAGTAACAGATGCCTTTAACGGGAGAGTTTTATCTCACAAAGGTGCCCATACTTGATACCCATCAGAAGATTTTCGGGTACCACCTTTCAATAAAGGACCAGGAGGACAGGTCTGTTTCTGTAAATGCCCTTGCCGATATTCTGGTTAATGTAAACTTTGAGAAGATAGCCGGTAATTATCCTGTTTTCCTGAAGGTTGAACCGGAAGTTCTGAAACACGACATACTGGACTATATACCTGAAAGCAAGGTTATATTCCTCCTGTCCCCTGGACAGCTATCTGAAGAGGATGTACAGATTATAAAGGAGCTGAAAAATCTCGGTTTCAGATTCGCATTTGAGTATTCGCCGGATTTTGAGAAGGTGAAGGATACTGCAGACTTTATACTGGTAAAAACATCCCAGATAGATTCAAATGTTTACCTGCTGAAAGACAGGGTGATTCTGACAGATGTTTACACCCTTGAGGATTACAAAAACTACCTGAATGAGGGATTCAGATATTTCAAAGGTGATTTTATCTTTAAACCCTCAACAATTGTTGAAAAAAAGATAGACCCCTCAAAGCTTGCGGTGATGGAGCTGTTTACAAAGGTCAGGGAGTCTTTTAACCCACCTGAGATAGAGGAAATCATAAAGAGAAATCCTGACCTGAGTATAAGCCTTCTGAAATACGTAAACTCGGCAGCTTTCAGCTTCAGGAGTAAAATTACCTCCATCAGACATGCAATATCAATACTGGGACAGAGGAACCTTTTACAGTGGCTTCTGCTGTTTTTATACAGGGCGGGGGAAAGTGAGCCTTACGCAGAGACCCTCCTTGAGGTTTCTGCAGAAAGGGGTAAAACGATGGAGATTCTTGCCCAGCAGATAAACCTCCCTGATGAGGAGGTGGAAAAGGCATTTCTGGTAGGAATGCTCTCACTTGTGGACAAACTTCTGGGGGTACCTGCTGAGAAGCTGATTAAGGAGCTTAATCTGGATGAGGATATTGTAAAGGCTATTGTGGAAAAAGAAGGAGTCCTTGGAAAACTGCTGAACATCGTTGAGAAAACAGAAGAAGGAAAAGTTGGAGAGATTGCTGATACCATAAAGCAGCTGGGTCTTCAGCTGAATGATGTGATGAGTGCACAGCTAAAGGCATTTGCATGGTTTGAGGAGGTTAATCTGGTTTAGTTTCCTCTGCCAGTTTTACCGCCATTTTCACAGCCGAGATAAAGGAAGATGGGTCCGCCATATTCTTACCTGCGATATCAAAGCCTGTCCCGTGGTCCGGTGAGGTTCTGATAAACGGCAGGCCCAGTGTTATGTTTACAGCCTTTTTAAAACACAGCATTTTCAGAGGAATTAGTCCCTGGTCGTGGTACATAGCAAGGTATGCATCGTATTTCCTGTAATTGACAAATGCCGTATCTGGAGGAAGGCATCCCTCCAGCCTGAGACCCTCCTTTTTAAGTTTATCAACGGCAGGCTGGATGACCTCTATCTCTTCTGTCCCTATCTTTCCGCCGTCTCCTCCGTGGGGATTAAGTCCCAGTATCCCAATCAGTGGATTTTTGATTCTGAATTTATTTTCCAGCTCTCTGTGGAGTAATCTGATAAAGCCTGCAATATCAGCCCTTGACACAGCTTCAGGAACATTTTTCAGTGGGATGTGGGTTGTGAGAAGGGCGACCTTCATCTCTTCACAGGCAAGCATCATAATGTATCTTTCGGTACCTGACCGGTAAGCAAGGTAATCTGTGTGCCCGGGAAAACTGAAACCTGCAGACATAACATGCTCTTTGGAGATAGGTAGTGTTATGAGGGCATCCACCCTTTTTTCAATTATGTGGTCAACAGCCCTTTCAAGGTATTTTACAGCAGCCCTTCCGGTGTTTATATCCGGTTTACCTGGAGAAAAATTACCCCTGACAACCTCAATGATGTAAAAACCCGGTTCTTCAGCCTCTTCAGGGTTTTTTATCTGTTTTAACTGAATCTTTTTACCTGTGATTTTTTCCGCCTGCTCTACAGGCTGGATGGAGCCGTAGATTATGTATGTTTTTTCAGGGAGTTTATCTGCCGATTTTACCAGTATCTCAGGGGATATTCCTGATGGGTCTCCAAGGGTGATGGCGTACTTCACTACCAGATAATCACCTTGTTGGCTTTTTCTATAATATCAATGATATCCTCGTAGTCTAAAAGCTTATCTTCAGGGATTTTTATGTTTCTGGCAACGGCGTCTTCCCTGCATGCAGCCCAGTTTTCAATTGTTGGAACCCTGATAACCGCGTCCTGAATAAGGATTATCATATCATCAGATTCAAGCATGTCAGCCTCAGGAAAATCAGCAGGTCTTTTTATCAGCCACAGATTATTTACCATGTCAGCACCACCTCAGCATCTTTTACGGCTTCACAGATTTCCTCTTTTGGCATCACATTAATCGGTGTATCCCAGTCTTTTAGCTTCAAACCCCTTTCCCTGAGGGCTTCCTCTTCAACGATAAGCTTTGCTTCCATCATCCCAAGGGCCTGTATGGATTTATCAATAGGTTCTATCCCTATCATCTCAGGTTTCCAGTCTGTCAGTGTGTAAACCCCTTCTTTCAGGAATATAACAGAAAGATTATGCTCCATTGACAGTCCTACAGCCTGTCTCAAAGCCTCAAAGGCCTTCCAGCTAAATGGGTTTGATTTTATGATTACAACAACCTTTTTCTTTGCCATTTTTCCACCGCTTAATCAAGCATTATTACTTTGTCTGCTTCTGTAACCAGTTTTGACAGACCGTACATACTGCTGCTTTCTGCCCATTCTTCAGGTCTTACCTTTCTCTGCTCTGCATTGTGGGCACAGTAGTAAACCTGGGCACCCTGTTCGGCAAGTTCTTTTATTTCCGGACGAAGTATGGAGTAAATGCCGTTTCCCATAAAGAAAATCTTTGTTTTGTGGTTTCTCTTCAGTGAAGCCCTTGCCAGTTTTACGGCAGTATTAAAGTCGTGGGAGTATGGATTGCTTGCCAGTACTATTAAGAGGTTCATCTTACCTTCCTTACAATTACTTCCCAGAGGTTATCTCCTATCTGGTTAACCTGCAGAACTTCCTGCCCTTCTTCTCTCATACTCTTGGGAACATTTTCAACAGAGGGTTTGTAGTCCAGTATCACCCTCAGCACCTGCCCCGGTTCCATCTGCTCTATAATAAGCTTACTCTTAACAAATGTAAACGGACAAACTTCCCCTTTCAGGTCCAGTTCCCTGTCTATCTTAATCTGCTCCATTTTTCCTCCTTAAAAGTGGATGTCGCAGGCCTGGTCGTATTCTATCAGTTCCTTTATTGTTGGGTTTTCACCGCAAAGAGGACATTTTTTGTCCTTTCTCAGTTTCACAACGTTGAATTCTGTTGTAAGTGCATCAAACACAAGGAGCTTGCCTACAAGGGGCTCACCTATTCCCAGAATCAGTTTGAGGGCTTCGTTCGCCTGGAGTGTTCCCATGATTCCCCCAACAACCCCAAGGAGTCCTGCCTCCTGACATGAAGGAACCAGTCCTGGAGGTGGTGGTTCAGGGAACAGGCATCTGTAACACGGAGAGTTTTCTTTATCCCTGTAATCAAATGTTGTAAGCTGCCCCTCAAACCTCAAGATTGCAGCTGAAACCAGAGGTTTACCCAGGAAATAACATGCATCATTTACGAGAAACCTTGTGGGAAAGTTATCTGAACCATCAAGCACTATATCGTAGTCTTTTATGATATTCAGTACGTTGTCTTTATGTATCCTTTCGTTGTAGGCTATTACCTTAACATCAGGGTTTAACGCCTCAAGGGTCATCTTTGCAGATTCAACCTTTGGTTTTCCAACCCTTTCTGTGTTGTGGAGAATTTGTCTCTGGAGGTTTGAAAAATCAACAACATCAAAGTCAACAATACCAATTGTTCCAACACCGGCAGCGGCAAGGTAATACAGGGATGGTGAACCAAGGCCACCGGCTCCTATAACCAGAACCTTTGCCTCAAGGAGTTTTTGCTGCCCTTTTCCACCTACTTCAGGCAGTATTATATGTCTGCTGTACCTTTTGATTTGCTCCTCTGTAAACTGGAAAGACATTTAATCACCTCGCTCTGAGATAGTTAAAGATACAGGAATGT
>JAADEU010000023.1 GCA_013153235.1 Aquificota bacterium
TGTTCAAACCCAGACGGTGCCATATGCCTTATCTCCCCATCTATGATTTCATAACTCCCCTCTGGAAGTCTGTTTATGTCTTCATAGGTAAGCTTTTTCTTTTCCAGGGTTATCATTTTCTTCCACCTTCCTTTAGACTAAAAATAATGCGTGGGCAGGTGGTATTCAAGATGCAGGAATTGTTTCTTTCTGTACAGCGTATTTTTTGAGGACTTCATGGAGTCTGTCCAGATTCCACCCTTCCTTTGTTGAGATAATCACACTCTCCCTGTCACCGGAAAGCATAGTGGCATCACTGTCTTCCAGATATTCCGGTGAGGGTATAACCATATCTATTTTATTCAGAACAAGTACCTGTGGCTTTGTGTGAACCTTTATCTTTTTCAATATACTGTCAACACTTTCCACCTTTTCTGTCCAGTTTTCGTCGGATATATCAACAACGTGGAGTATCAGGTCTGCCTCTTCCACCTCCTCCAGCGTTGCCATAAAGGCCTCCATTATCTCCTGGGGCATGTCACTTACAAAGCCTACCGTATCCGTGATTACGATTTTTTTGTTTATATCGGGAAA
Source organism: Aquificota bacterium (assembly GCA_013153235.1). Lineage (GTDB taxonomy): Bacteria > Aquificota > Aquificia > Aquificales > Hydrogenothermaceae > Persephonella_A. Next base: position 574 of record JAADEU010000023.1, read on the forward strand.
AACCATATAGGATGTTTTGGTATCAAGTGTTGCAAACAGCTGCTCAGAGATAAATGTCTCTCTCTTGGTCAGTCTGTTGAGCAGACTTGATTTTCCTGCGCTTGTGTAGCCAATAAGGGCTACCCTGAATATATCAGGATTTTTATTTCTCCATTTTCTCTGCTGGTACCTCTGTTTTTTTATGTACTCCAGTTCCTTTTTTATCCTTGCGATTCTATCTTTGATTGTTCTGACCTTTATCTCACCGAGCTTTTCACCGGCTCCCCTTGTTTTCATACCACCACCTATTCTGGAAAGTGCCTTACCCTTCTGTCCATAAACCCTGGGGAGCTGGTGCTGTAGCGTTGCCAGTTCTACCTGGAGTTTTGCCTGTCTGGTTTTTGCCCTTTCGGAAAAGATAGAGAGTATAAGGTCTGTTCTGTCCAGAACCTTTGTGTCTGTTATATTTTCAATATTGGTAATCTGTACAGGAGTGAGCTCTGCATCAAAAACGATGGTATCGGCCTCAATGCCCTCAGCCAGTTCTTTAAGCTGTTTTGCCTTTCCCCTGCCTATATAGGTGGCCGGGTCAGGAACCGGCCTGTTTTGATAAAGTTTACCCAGTGTCTTACCGTTTAAGGCCTCTACAAGCCCTTCAAGCTCCTGAAGTGAGTATTTCAGGTCTTTCTCTGTACGGTCTCTGGTTTTTACTCCAACTAAAATTGCTCTCATACGGCAGAATATATATTCATTTTAAGTTTCTGCAACAATGGTACTTATGGCATGCTTATAAACAAGCTGTTTTTCCCCGTTAACATCAATAAGAATAGTAAACTGGTCGGAAGCAAGGATTTTACCTGTGATTCTTGTACCCCTTGTAAGGTAAATTACAACCTCTTTGCCCTCTTCTTTAAGTTCTTCAAGGAGCTCATCCTGTATGTTCATTTTGTTCCTCCGGTCTGTATTTTTTTATAATTGTATCTAAAACTGCAGACTTTGTATAGTTGCCTGCATCAATAAAATGCCAGTTTTCCCTTCCTGAGAACTTAGACCTGAATGTCCTCAGCTGTCTCTTTGCAAAATCCTTTGTGTTTTTGATGACCTGTTTTTTTGCTTCCTCCAGAGTTATCTTCCCCCTGATATAAGGGATAATTTCCTTGTAGCCGATTGCCTGTTTTGCGGTAAGGGATTTTTCATAACCCATATCCATCAGCCTTTTAACCTCCTCAACAAGCCCCTTTTCAAACATCTTTTCCACCCTTTTTTCAATCCTGTCCATCAGCTCATCCCTGTTTCTCTCCAGCACAAATCCCACAAAATCGTATCTTTTCTGGCTGAACCGGTGCTTTTGCTGGAAGTAGGAAAACGGCTTTCCTGTAAGCTCGTACACTTCCAGTGCTCTGACTATTCTTTTCAGGTCGTTGGGATGAATCTTCTGTGCATACAGGGAATCAACCTCCTGCAATCTGCTGTACAGTACCTGTGGTTCCTGCTGGTAAAGCCTTTTCCTTAGATTCCAGTCTGATGGAGGGGCATCTGTCAGTCCGTACAGAAGCGCCTGTATGTACAGCCATGTCCCTCCGACAACAACAGGAACCTTACCACGCCCTGTAACCTCTTCTATTTTTCTGTCAGCCAGCTGGATAAACTCCTTTACAGAGAAATCCCTGGAAGGCTCAACAATATCAATCAGATGGTGGGGTACTCCCTTCATTTCTTCAGGTGAGGGTTTTGCCGTTCCTATATCCATATACCTGTAAACCATCATGGAATCTGCACTGATTACCTCTCCGTTTAAAAGCCGTGCCACCTCAATACCCAGCTCTGTTTTACCTGTTGCCGTTGTACCTGTAATGACAATAAGTCTCATTTTCACATCCTGGATTTTTGTTTTGGTATAAAATATACGAAAAATATAAAAAATTTCACAGAAGGATTATTATGAAAAAGAAAGGTGCAAAAACATCTATAGAAAAAGCTCTTGACCTGATTGAAACCCTGAAAGAAAAGGACAACCTGGGGGTCACAGAGCTCAGTGGAATCCTGGGCCTCAACAAAAACAACGTTTTTAGAATACTTGCAACCCTTGAGGTAAAAGGGGTTATAGAACAGGACAGGGAAACAGGTCATTACAAACTTGGTATGAAACTCCTCTCATTAGAGTATGCATATATAAAAAACCTTCCATTTTTAAAAAAGGCAAAGCCCCTTATGAGGAATCTGAGGAACAGAACCCAGGAGAGTGTTTACCTATCAATTCTGCATAAAGACTCTGTGGTTTACATCCACAGTGAGGAAACCAAAAGGTCAGTCCTGGTAAATTCCAGGATAGGCAGAAGATTCCCCGCCGAAAAAACAGCATCAGGAAGGGCAATACTGAAAGGGAAGAAGGAAAAGGGATTTTTCATTGAGGAGGATATAGAGGGAGCGGAACCTGAGGTCAGTGAAATTGCAACTGTGATAAGGGATGATACCGGCCAGCCTATTGCATCTATTTCCATCATTGCACCCTCTGTAAGATTCCAGAAGGAAGACAGGGGATACCTTGAAAAACTACTTCTGGAAACCGGAGAGAAGATAACAGAAGAGATTGAGAAGTTATAGCGTTCTGCTGACAAAGGGCAGTTTTATATCAGCCCTGAGGATATTTATGTAAAAGTATATTGACCGGAACGTCTGTCCTGTAACCCTGTTATAATCCTCTTTATAAGTGACCCTCAAGCGCCAGCATTTTCTGTTCAGTGTGAAGTTTGCCGTTTTTCTCTGGACATAACCGTATTTTATGTTGCTGAGTACCGATGCAGACAGGGATATTTCTTTGTAAGAGATGGTGAGGCTGTTGTTTATCTGGTTTATCGTTGAGGTTCCTGCAAAGAGACCCCTGTCGTAAGAGTGGTAAACGGTGTATCTGAGCCAGCCTGCCAGGGGTAGGGAAAAGGAAGTTATGGACCTGACAATCTGGTTAAAATAGAAGTCGTAATACAGGGTGTTTTCACCTGAAAAGCCGTCTATGGAAAAGTAAAATCTATTTTTAAACGGCTTGTAGTAGCCTTTAAGCTCGTTGTTCCCCAGATAGTAAAAACCGTTCATTGTATAACCTGTTGAGACCTCCCACGAGAGGAAATTGGAGTCCCTGAAGTTCAGTATATTAAACAGGGATACATCAACATCCTTGGTTGCATTTATCCTGTCTTCCCTGTCAAAAAAAGGCAGGTCCTCCTGATTTACTTTGGACACGTAGGTCAGCTTTATCTGGGGAATCACAGAATGGGTAAAGTCTGAATAGGATTTAAAAAATGTATATCTGATTCTGTCCTCGGCAGATAGCAGGTTTCTGGTGGGATTTTTGTCTGAAGGGGCATCGGCTGTGATGAAGTACCATGTGGAACGGGGAGAAAACCGGAAAAGGTTAGATATTCCACCTGTATTGGAGTAGTATTCAAGATTCAGTGTATTATCTGACCTGAATCCTGATGTTCCCTTTTCCCTGTAAAAATTTGTGTTTACAGACAGAAAATCTATGTAAAAGGGCAGTTGTTCAAAGGGTTTTATCTTCTTTATGTAGTACCTGATCTCAGGAAGTCTCTGTAGAGTTTCTTTATTTTCCATTCTTGTAAGATCGTAGAGAAAATCAAAGTTTATTTCAAGGGTGAAATACTTCTTGTCCATAAGGGCAAGGAGCTGCGTTTTTGTGTAAGATTTGTATCTGAGCCTTGTGGCGTTGTATATATCCTCAAAGAAGTATGGGTCACTGGGAATGTCGTAAATCAGGTATACATCGAACTCGTCGTAATGGAGGTCCGATTTACCGTAAATCCTCCATCTGTTTTTGAGGGGGGACATCTTTCTGCCTTCCCACCACTTACCAGGGCTGTCTTCATTAAACACAACAACATTCCCTGTAAAGTAGCTGTCAGACGATAAACGGTTTCTGTACTCCACATCAAGTCCTTTTCCCTGCTGATTTCTGTAATCAAATGTAAATGTCATATCCGAGTGACGGGTCAGAATCAGAAAAAACGGCTGGACATATTTGAAGTCATTATAACTGTCGCTTCCTATTTCAGGGAACAGCAGGCCTGTCTTTCTCCCTGTTGCAGGATACGAAAAATAGGGGGAGTAAAACACAGGAAGACCGCAGAACTTTAGGGATACATTATAAAGCTCAACCCTGTCGTTTTTAATCAGAATACCTTTCTTTGTTTTTACAAACCAGTCGTACTGGTCAAATGAGCATGTGGAAAAATTCCCATCATAAAAATAGTACATGTTGCCATCCAGACGAACCTTCCTGGCCTTTATGTAATACCTTTTTTCTATCACACCCTCTACCTGATAAAACTCCCCCCTGTCACCTTTTTCGTTAATCCATCCCTCCTTTCCTCTGATATCCATCCTGTCTGTTTTAAGGCTTATATTTCCATACAGGAAAATCTTTTTATTTTTCTGGTCGTAGACTATTTTGTCCGCTTTCAGGATACTGTTTTTGTACTTTACGACCACATTGCCTTCTGCAATTACCTCCCCTGAGGGGGATTTCTGGATATTTTCAGCTTCTATGGAAACAGGTATCTTTCCAAAGGACAGACCTGCCAGTATGAACAAACAGAGAAAAACTGTTATTATAATCTTGCCCAAAAACTTTCCCCGCCTTAAGTTGTAGGAATATTATTATAAATGATTTCGGAGACCGGAATGGAAAAACCAAGGGAATGGCTCAGGGAAAAAAGTATTGCAAAAAAGATTTTATCCGAAGCCAATGTGATATTTGAGGTTGTTGACAGTAGAATTCCCCAGGAAACCAGAAACAGCGTCATAGAACAGCTGGCAAAAGAGAGAAACAAAAGGCTGTACATCATAATGAACAAGGCAGACCTGGTACCGTCTGACTTTCTTAAAGAGGCAAAGAAAAAGCTGGAGAAAGAGTATCCGGTCATTGTGTTCTCAGCACACAGAAATACAGGAAAAAGGGAACTTATGAATCTGATAAAAGAGCTCTCAAAAGAGAAAAAACTGATAAAAATAGGTGTCCTTGGATATCCCAATGTTGGCAAGTCCTCCCTGATTAACTCACTGAAAAGAAAAAAAGTGGCAACCACATCACCAAAACCTGGAATGACAAGGGGAGAAAAACTGATAAAGCTCCACAACAACGTTTATCTGATTGATACCCCGGGAATTATAACCCTTGAATTCCAGGATGACCTTGCCCTGAAGGGTTCATGGATACCTGAAAAACTGGAGCAGCCTGTTGAGGTTGCGGTTAAACTCCTGTCAAAAATCATTGAGCATAGACCAGAGGCTTTAAAGGAAGCTTACAGAGTAGAACCTTCCGACGACCCTCTGGAGATGCTACACAGAATCGGTGAAAAGCTGAACTACAGGATAAAAGGTGGAGGGATAGACCTGGATAGAACAGCAAAAAAGGTTCTCTGGGACTGGATTAAGGGACATATAAAGGCTTACTGGCTTTAGCCTTTAAACAGGAATATCTTTTTGGCAATCTCCCTCTGTCTGTCCATTATGTATTTTGCTATTCTGTCCTGGTCCTTTGGTTTTACCTGGGTAAATTTTATACCTATTCTTTCAAAACCTTTACCGGCCTTCATTTTATAAACAATAATCCCTTTCAGCTTAAGGAACTCTCCCCTTATCCTGAGCATTATGTCGTACTCTTTGTTAACCTCAAGGTTCTTTACCCTGTCTTCAGGGGCCAGAATACCTATCCCCGCTTCACTTATATCCTCGGCAGACAGCTGAATTCCATTTATCATCACATCGACAGGGTCAGTTTCTGAAGTTTTCACCCTTACGTATGCCCTGTTCAGCTTTTTATCAAGGGCAAGGGAGGGAAAAGATGTGGCAATTTCCTTTTCGTCATAGGCTATCACAGTCAGGATGTAAACTTCCCCGTCTTTCTTAAAATACAGGTGCCTTGTTTCCCTCAGAGGGGGAATCAGTTTTTTATCTGACTTCCATATAATCTGTTCCAGAGACTCCTCAACCTCTTCCAGCTCCAGTACACCGTTTATAGGAACCTCTTCATAAAAGGCAACAACCTCTATCTTCTTCGTCTTCTTAAGCCAGCCAATAAGCTTCCATATAGATTTTGATTCTTCCTGTCCCATATCCTATATTAAATTTCGGAGGTAAATATGACTATTATAGACTATATAGAGATTTCTTTCATAAAAGGGCTCGGGAGCAGGAGAATAAAACAGATTTACGAAACGTTTGGCTGCGTCTCGGAGGTTCTGAAAGAACCTGAACTGCTGGTGGATTCCCTCGGTTATGGTATTTACAGGGCTGTAAAAAACAGACCTGAAAGTCTCAGATTAAAGGCAGAAGAGGAATATAGAAAGGCTGAAAAAATGGGAGCAGAAATTATAACCCTCGGCGATAGCAGATACCCTCAACTGCTGAAAGAGATACCGGACCCTCCACCATACATTTATGTAAAGGGATATCTGCCTGAAGGTGATTTTATCTCTGTTGTTGGGAGCAGAAAGTTCTCCGGTTATGGGGAGGAGGTTACCAGAAAACTGGTTGATACACTTGTGGAAAATGGTATTGTGGTTGTTTCAGGCCTTGCAACAGGTATTGATTCTATAGCCCATTCAAGGTGTGTGGAAAAGGGAGGGCTGACAGTCGCCGTTCTGGGGAATGGAATAGACCTTATATTTCCCCCTGAAAATAGGAGGCTTTACAGCCGTATTCTGGACAGTGGAGCTGTTATATCAGAATTTCCTGTCGGAACCGTTGCAAGCAGATTCACATTTCCAAAAAGGAACAGAATCATAGCAGGACTGTCCACTGCCACCGTTGTGACAGAAGCCGGTGAAAAATCAGGAGCCCCGATAACAGCAGGACTTGCAAATGATTACGGTAGAACGGTATTTACCGTCCCGACAAATATAAATAACCCCTACGGAAAAGGGAATAACATACTTTTGAAAGAGGGTGCCGTTCCCCTTACCCGGCCTGAGGATATATTTGAACACCTTCCGTATCTACTGAAAAGGAATGAAGAAAGTAATACCGCAAGCAGCCTTACACAGCTGGAAAAACAGATTCTGGGTCTGATTAATGAAGCTGTGCCCATCGATATCCTTGCTGAAAAAACAGGGATGGGTATAAGCGACCTTACTGTGGTTCTGTTTGAGATGGAGATGAAAGAGCTGATAAGAATAAAAGACGGTATGGTTTACAGGGGGATATAGAAAGGGGGTTAACCCCCTTCTGTTTATTCAAAGAGGAATTTGTTCTTTGGTTTGTCCCCTTCTTTTACCTCTTTCAGGGAAACCTTCGCCCTTCCCTGCTCGTCTATATCAATAACCTTAACTGTCAGGACGTCGCCAACCTTTATCTTATCTTTTGCAGACCTTACCCTTTCAGGGGAAATCTGTGAAACGTGGAGGAGTGAGAGTTTTCCTGGAAGCAGCTCAACAAAGGCACCGTAATCCTCAACCCTTGTGACCTTACCCATGTAAACCTCGCCAAGCTCAATATCCATAATCAGCTCTTCTATCATCTGTCTTGCCTTCTCTCCGCTCTCACCGTCCACTGCGTATATTCTCACAAGACCGTCAGGCTGGAGGTCAACCTTGACACCTGTTTCTTCAATGATTTTCTTAATGTTCTTTCCAGATGGACCGATGATAACAGGTATCTTCTCTGGAAGAACCCTCATTGTTATAATCTTAGGAGCATGTGGAGAGAGTTCAGGCCTTGGCTGCGGCATAGCCTCGTACATAAGGTCAAGTATGTACAGCCTTGCCTTTTTGGCCTGTTCGAGGGCTTCCTGAAGAATCTCCTTAGTAAGCCCTTTTATCTTAATATCCATCTGGATAGATGTGACACCGTCCCTCGTACCGGCCACCTTAAAGTCCATATCACCCAGATGGTCTTCATCTCCCAGTATGTCTGTGAGTATCACATACTCATCCTCTTCCTTAAGCAGTCCCATTGCAATACCGGCAACATGCTTTTTCATAGGAACACCGGCATCAAACAGTGAAAGGGACGCACCGCAGACTGTTGCCATGGATGTTGAGCCGTTTGATTCTAAAATCTCAGAAACAACCCTTATAACGTAAGGGAACTCCTCTTCAGGTGGTATGAGTGGCTCAATGGCCCTTTCTGCAAGGTTTCCGTGTCCTATTTCCCTCCTTGATGGAGCCCGTGGAGGTCTCGCCTCTCCAACACTGAAAGGCGGGAAGTTATAGTGGAGCATAAACCTTTTCTTTTCTTCCCCTTCTTCTATACTTTCCTCTATCTGCTCCTCACCTGGAGCCCCCAGGGTAGTGGCAACAAATGCCTGAGTCTGTCCTCTTGTGAATATGGCAGAGCCGTGTATTCTTGGGAACAGTCCTGTTCTAATCCATATAGGTCTTATCTCATCAGGCTTTCTACCGTCAATTCTGACCTTTTCTTTAAGGACCTTCTCCCTCATTACAGAGGAGACAATATCCTTGTATATTGTTTCAATCTTTTTCTCTTTTCCTTCAGGAACCTCAATCTGGGATACGGCTTCCTCAAATATCTCTGAGAGCTTTTTCCTTCTTTCCTTTTTGTCCAGAATATTAAGTGCTTCCCTGACCTTATCCTTTACAAGCTGCTCAAGCTGCTGCTGGAGCTGGAGGTCAACCTCATCTGTTTCAACAACTATCTTTTCTTTGCCACCGGCCTTTTCCCTCAGTTCTTCCTGTATGTCTATCAGCTTTTTAATCTCGTCATGGGCAAACATTATGGCGTCAAGGATTACTTCTTCAGAAACCTCCTCACTGCCACCTTCCACCATCACAATGGCATCCTTTGAACCTGCAACGACAATATCAATGTCGGATTCGTTCCTCTGCTGGTAGGTTGGGTTTGCGATAAACTGTCCGTTAACCCTTGCAACCCTCACACCTGCTATGGGTCCTTCGAATGGTGCTTCGGACAGGTGGAGTGCAGCCGAGGCTCCTACTATTGCCAGAACGTCAGGGTCGTATTTATCATCTGCAGAAAGGGTCATTGCAGTAATGACCACATCGTTGAAAAAGCCCTTTGGGAACATAGGTCTGATAGGTCTGTCTATCAGCCTTGATACCAGGATTTCCCTGACGCTTGGCTTTCCTTCCCTTTTGACAAATCCACCGGGGATTTTACCGTAAGCGTATGTCTTTTCCCTGTATTCAACAGTCAGGGGGAAGAAATCTATGTCTGCCTGGGGTTCCTCAGATACGACAGCTGCAACCAGAACAGCCGTTTCCCCCTGTCTTACAATTACAGCTCCACTTGCCTGTTTCGCTATATAGTCCGTTTCTATCGTTAACGGTTCTCCGTTGACCTCTGTACCAACCTTTACTACGGTAATTTCCCCTACTTCACCCATTACTTATCTCCAGTTGTTTCTCTTATTCCAAGTTCTTCTACAATCTGCTGGTATCTCTCAGGATTTTTTCTCTTGAGGTAGTTGAGGAGTTTTCTCCTCTTGTTAACCATACCGATAAGACCCCTTCTTGAGTGGAGGTCCTTTTTGTTTGCCTTGATGTGCTCTGTCAGGTTTTTGATTCTCTCTGTGAGGATTGCAATCTGAACCTCTGGAGAACCTGTGTCCCCTTCAAACCTTCCAAATTTCTTTATAAGCTCCTGCTTTTTCTCAGCTGTAATAGACATTAACAAAAACCTCCTGAAAACTGTTTTTTGATTTTTAACAAAAAAGAATTATAACACAAAATCTGAAGGAGAATCAGAGGGTTATATATAATTCTTTATATATCACACCCCGGAAAAATTTCAAGACTGCTTCAGCTTTTTTATTATCTCAGGGAGTTTGTACAGGTAGAACATCACCTTCTTCCATTTTGACCACTCTATAGCCTGTAGTCCTGAACCGTAAACTTTATTGGGTTCCAGGTCTTTTCCCACACCTGATTTGGCAGTTACAATCACGTTATCACCGATTGTGATATGGTCTGCAACACCTACCTGTCCTGCCAGTATCACGTTCTTACCGATTTTTGTACTGCCTGCAATACCAACCTGTGAAACCAGAATGGTATTCTCACCTACATAACAGTTATGGGCAATCATGACAAGATTATCAATCTTCGTACCTTCCTTTATTACCGTCTCATCAACCATCGCCCTGTCTATTGTTGTGTTTGCACCTATCTCAACATTATCCTCTATAACCACCCTTCCAACATGGGGTATCTTCCTGTGCTTTCCATCCTCCTGGTAGTATCCAAAACCGTCCCCTGCTATTACACACCCTGAGTGTATTATCACATTTCTACCAATCCGGGTATCCCTGTATATGACAACATTCGGGTATATGATACTCCCTTCACCTATTGATGTGTTTTTTCCTATATAACAGCCAGGGTATATCCTGACCCTATCACCTATTTTCACATCCTCCTCTACAACGGCAAAATCCCCTATATAAACATCACTGCCTATCTGTGCTTTTTCAGATACGGATGCTCTGGGGGATATTCCTGAAGGGAGTTCCTCTGCATAAAACAGTTCCAGCAGTTTATAAAAAACATTCTGGGGATTTTTTACAACAATCTGGGGTATGTCTATATCAAGTTCCTCAGGAACAAGGACGGCTGATGCCTCTGAGTTTTTAAGTGCCTCCAGATGTTTCCTGTCTGCAAGGAAGGTCAGGTCACCTTCACGGGCGGAGGATATACTTTTTAGACCTTTTATCTCCCTGTCCTCACCTACCAGTTTTCCGCCAAACTCCTGTGCAATCTGTGAAAGCTTCACTTTGTCTCCCCATCCAGCATTTTGAGTATATGGTCGGTAATATCAATGGCCGTATCGTGGTAAATAACCCCACCTATTGCGCCACCTACAAACACAAGGTCTATGTTGTGCTGTTTTGCGTACTTTTCAGTTACCTTTCTGATTTCTTTTATAAGCTCCCTTTCAGCCTTTGCTTTCATCTGGGAAAGCTCTTTTTCTGCTTCCTGCTGTATCTCAAGTCCCCTGGCTTTTATTTCTGCCAGTTCTTTTCTTTTTTTATCCTTCGCCTCCTCACTTAAAACAGGGGAGCTCAGCTGTTTTTCCAGCTCAGCGATTTTTTTATCAATCTCGTCCAGTTTTTTCTGGTAATAAGCCACCTTGTCCTGTATTTCCTTTTTGTACTCCTGTCCCTTTTTAGACTGGTTCATAACCTTTTGAACATCAACAAAGGCTATGTTCTGGGCATAAACCCCTGTTACAGCCACAAGTAAGATAAGTATAGAAAGTAACCTTGCCATAGTATCCTCCAGTATTAACCTTTTTTAGAAAAATGTTCCGAGAACAAACCCTATCCTTGAGCTGCCTACCCCCGGTGGAGGGTTCAGCACCTTTCCATAGTATATATCAATAGGAGCCATAGGTGTAACTATTTTCAGACCAACACCAACAGAGTAGTACAGGTCAGAAAATGGGCTTCCTGAGTTATATCCTTTACCCATATCTGTAAATATGTATCCCCACAGGAACCTTTCTGCTATAGGATGGGATGCCTGGAAGTTAAATACTACCTGCTGTTTTGCCCCTATAGGGTCGTAGTTCTGGTCGTATGGTCCTGCCATACCGTAATCAAAACCCCTTATGGAAAAATCACCACCAACGAAGAAGTACTCATCAAGGGGTATTTTGTCGTTCATTTTCTCAACTATACCGTATCTTGCCTTGAATGACAGTACCCAGTCTGTATAAAACAGTTTGTCAGGTATGAACCTTGAGTATGAAAAGCTGGTTTTATAGAACCCTCTGGTTCCATATCCAACCTTAAACGTAATACTGAAGTTGCTTCCCCTTGTTGGGAGTATAGGATTATCCACATCGGACCTTGTAAAGTTCAGGAATGTGGAAACAAGATTGTAGGAACCTGCCTGGTCTTTAATTCTCTGTGGTGCATCCTCGGTTATATCCTTGTATTTACCCCTTTCTATGGTAATACCTGTTCCAACCCTCCAGTATTCAGAAAGCTCCCAGGACAGAGTTGGGGAGAATCCCTGTTTCACAGATACAAATGTTGTGTAATCGATATACCTGTCATACAGGGAAAAGCCGAGATTAACAGGTTTATAGAATGCCCATCTGTGGAGATAAGAAATCTCGTTATTCCTGTAGGTTGAGCCCACTGTAAAGGATATACTTGCCGTATCTCCTGTTCCCATAAAGTTCCCCTTCCTCAGGGACAGGAAGAACGAAAGGCCCGTAAGCTGGCTGTACCCTGCTCCTACAGAAATCTGACCTGTAAACCTCTCCTGAACCTTTACATCAACATCCAGTTTACCCTTATCCTTAACGTGTGGGTCAAATCCAATGGCATTGTAAAACCCCAAGGCATACAGTCTTGACTGGGAACGGTAAAGGTCCTGTCTTCTGAAAAGGTCCCCGGGGGCGAATCTCAACTCCCGTCTTATTACATAATCCCTTGATTCGTAGTTTCCGGATATATCTATCTTGTCTACATAGAAAATCTCACCAGGCTGTATGTCGTAAACAACCTTTACTTTCTTATTTTCCTTATCCAGTATTTTGTCAACATAAACCATTGCAAATATGAAGCCCAGGTCTGTGTACTTATCAAGTACCTCCTTTTTGAGTCTCTCTATTACCTCTCCGTTATAGTACTGGCCTATCTTCAGGTCGTCTTTAAATCTTTTTAACAGCTCATCATCTGTATAGTAATTGTTATTTTTAAATTCTATTCCGGACAGCCTGTATCTGGGGCCTTCTTTTATTCTGATGGTTATGTAATACTCCTCACCGTTTTTAAGCTCTATCTGGGGTTTGCTTACCTGAACCTCAAAAAATCCCCTGTTTATGTAAAGGTCTCTGATTCTGTCTATATCCTCATATAAAGCATCTTTTTTGAGCCTTGGATGGAAACGGAGCTTCCAGATGGAACGCTCCTTCGTTTCCATAACATCCTTTATATCATCCTCATCTATCTGCTTATTGCCTACAATGGTTATCTTTTTGACATAGGCCCTCTGACCCTCGTCTATTTTGAACACGAGAGTATTTCCCCTAAAGTAGTAACTTACCTTCACGTTGTAAAACCCCTCTTTTTCGTATTTATCCTTTATCGCCTTTACCATTTTGTTAATCTCATCAATGGAAAATACCCTTCCAAGACCCCTCCTGATGGAAGCCATCTTCTCAGCCAGTTCAGGTCCCAGTGTGGAAAATGGTATGGCTCCTCCTGATTCAAGCCTCTCTTTTGTCTGGATGCCAAGGACCTGCATAAGGTCCTCGTCTGAAATCTCATCGTTTCCTTCAAACTCTATTTTCTGGACAACAGGGAGCTCCTCAAACACAAAAATCAGGTCAATCCCGTTTTCCGTGTACCGTGTGTAGGTCTCTATATCCCTGAAATAACCGAGTTTGTACAGGTCCCTCAGGATATTGACAACGTTGTCCCTGGTTACAATAGCCCCTTTACCGATGGTAATCAGAGGATAGATAAGCTGTGGATTTACGTATTTAAGGCCTTTTATCTCTATTTTCCTCAGTCTGTAAACCTTTTTTACTTCCTCGGAGATTTTACCGGGTTTTAGCTGGGTTGATGAATCTGTCTGGGCATTTGAAAAAGGGGATATAAAAAGAAACAAAATAAAAAGCAGGGGAAAGAAAACCCCTGCCAGACTTTTTATGCTGTTGCCACTTCTTTTTCTTTCTTTTTGGAACTTTTCTGGGTTTTTGGTTTTTTCACCTTTATACCAACGGAACCATCCTTCTTGATAACAACCTCTGCCACTGAACCGGCTGGTAATTTCCCTTTCAGGATTTCCTCTGCCAGCAGGTCTTCCACCAGTGACTGGAGGGCTCTCTTTATTGACCTTGCTCCAAATTCCGGTTTGAACTCTTTCTCTATCAGGTAGTCTACGAACTTTCTGGACAGCTTTACAGTAATTCCCCATTCCTTCAGCCTTTTGTTAATCTCCTTAAGTTGTATATCAATTATACCTTTCATAACCTCTTTGTCCAGAGGTTTAAATACAATAATCTCATCAAGCCTGTTCAGGAATTCAGGGCTGAAATGCTTTTTCACCTGCTGAAGGACGTTCTTTTTCATCTCCTCATAGTCCAGCATTCCGGACTTCTGTTCAAACCCCAGTCTTCCAGACTCAAGTATCAGTCTGGCCCCAAGGTTTGAGGTCATAATTATTATCGTATTGCTGAAATCAACAACCCTTCCAAATGAGTCTGTAAGTCTGCCGTCATCAAAAATCTGGAGGAAGATATTGAACACATCTGGATGGGCCTTTTCTATCTCATCAAACAGTATCACAGAGTACGGTCTTCTTCTTACAGCCTCTGTCAGCTGACCACCCTCTTCGTATCCAACGTACCCTGGAGGTGCCCCAACAAGTCTGGACACCGTGTGCTTCTCCATATATTCGGACATATCAAACCTAATCAGGGCTTCTTCCGTTCCAAACAGGTACTCTGCAAGGGCCTTTGCCGTTTCTGTTTTACCGACACCTGTTGGCCCAAGGAACATGAACACACCGATTGGTCTGTGGGTACCTTTCAGCCCAACGCTGTTCCTTCTTATTGCCTTTGCTATCGCCTCTATAGCCTCATTCTGGTCAACAACCCTTTTGTGGAGCTCTTCCTCAATGTGGAGGAGTTTTTCCGCCTGTGTTTCTGTGAGTCTTGCCACAGGTATACCTGTCCATTTGGCAACTACCCTTGCTATATCCTCATCTTTGACCTTTGGTTTCTTGACCTTTTTCTTTTCCTTCCACTCAGCCTTCAGTGTCTCAAATTTTGCCCTGAGTTTCAGTTCCTCATCCCTGAGTTTGGCAGCCTTCTCAAAGTCCTGCTCCCTTGCTGCCACAGCCTTTTCTTCCTCTATCTTCTTGATTCTCTCCTCTATCTTCCTGAGTTTAGGAGGCAGTTCCATCTCCCTGATTCTTACCCATGCCCCTGCTTCATCTATAAGGTCTATAGCCTTATCTGGGAGCTGTCTGTCTGTTATGTATTTGACAGAGTAGTCCACCGCCTTTTCTATGGCTGATTTTGTGTACTCAACCTCGTGGAACTCCTCAAACTTCTTCTTAAGACCCATCAGTATCTTTATTGTATCCTCAGGTGTAGGTGGTTCCACCAGTACAGGCTGGAATCTTCTTTCCAGTGCCCCGTCCTTTTCAATGTACTTTCTGTACTCATCTATAGTGGTTGCACCTATTACCTGTATCTCTCCCCTTGCAAGTGCAGGTTTGAGCATATTTGAAGCATCAATGGAACCTTCTGCAGCCCCTGCTCCAACAAGTGTATGGAGCTCGTCTATAAACAGGATAATATACGGAGCCTTCTCCAGCTCTTTCAGTATGTTCTTCAGTCTTTCCTCAAACTGTCCCCTGTATTTTGTGCCTGCCACAAGGGCAGCAAGGTCCAGTGCAACAATTCTCTTTGACTGGAGAGGTTCAGGGACTTCCTTGTTTGCAATTCTCTGGGCAAGCCCCTCAACTATAGATGTCTTTCCAACACCAGGCTCACCTATCAGAACAGGGTTGTTTTTTCTCCTCCTTGAGAGTATCTGAATCACCCTGTCTATCTCTTTATCCCTGCCTATAACAGGGTCAAGTTTTCCTTCCCTGGCAAGGACCGTAAGGTCCCTTGAAAATCTATCGATATTCGGTGTGGGTACCTGTTTGACCTGTTCCTGTGGAGGAATTTCTCCAAGTATCTGGAGTATTTCTTTCCTTATTGAGTACTCATCTATTCCAAATCCCCTGAGTACCCTTCCACCAAGACCTGTTTTTTCCCTGACAATACCTATAAGCAGATGCTCAGGTCCCACAAACTGGTGGTGGAGAATTCTTGCCTCTTCAACGGCAAATTCCAGTACCCTTTTTGCATCAGGTGCAAACAGTACCTCACCTGAATGACTTCCGTGGACCATCTGGGATGTGAGTGTTCTCTTTACTTTATCAACAGTCAGTCCAAATCTTGATAGAACCAGAACAGGTATATCCTCCTCCTCTAAAAGTGAAAGGAGTAGATGCTCACTTCCCAGGTAGTTACTTTTGTATTCAAGTGCTTTTTCCCTTGCGTTCAGTATTACCTTTCTTGCCCTTTCTGTAAATTTCTCAAACATATCTAAACACCTCTATTGTTTTCTTTTTTAAATTTAGCCCAATAAATTTATACCTGACAAAAATTTTTCAAGTCTGGAGAACTCCATCCTTTAAAAATATTATCCTATCACAATATTCTGCCACCTCTCTGTCGTGGGTGGCAATGACCATGCTCACATTATTCTTTTCGTTCAGTTCCCTTAAAAGCTCCATAACAACGGCGGTATTTTTACTGTCCAGATTTCCGGTAGGTTCATCGGCCAGTATAAGGGAGGGCTGGTTTACCACGGCTCTTGCTATTGCAACCCGTTGCTGTTCTCCACCTGACATCTGGGAGGGTTTGTGATTGAGTCTGTGTTGCAGTCCCAGTCTGACCAGTATCTCTTCAGCTTTTTCCCTTGCCCTGTCCCTATTATAAATTTGGACTGGAATCATAACATTTTCAAGGGCTGTAAATTCAGGGAGTAGATAATGGAACTGGAAAACAAAACCTATTTTCTCATTTCTGAACTTTGCCAGTTTTTTCTCCCCCAGGGAGAATATGTCCTGACCGTCTATGTAAACCCTGCCTTCTGTAGGCAAGTCTATGCCGCCAAGTATGTGGAGGAGGGTGCTTTTCCCTGAGCCTGATGGACCCATAAGGGCTACCATCTCCCCCCTTTCAACTGTGAGGTTTATCCCCTTCAGGGCTTCTATAAAGGTACCTTCCAGGGTGTACCTTTTGACCAGATTTTCCGTTTTTATAATACTACTCATAACGGAGTACCTCAGCGGGAACTTCCCTTGATGCAAAAAATGCAGGGAGAATGGATGAGATGAAGCATATCAACAGTGAGGAAACAAAAACAGCAGTTATATCCAGCAGGGATATTTTAAGGGGGAGATAATCAATCATATAAACCTCAGGGTTGAGTTTTACCAGATGGTAAGTATCTGCAAAATAAATAACCGAAAATCCTATTACCGTCCCGACGACAGTTCCGGCTATGCCAATAAGCATACCCTGCCAGAGGAACACCTTCAGTATAAAACCGCTGTCTGCACCGACTGTTTTCAGTACGGCTATATCCTTTCTCTTTTCTCTGGCTTTGGTTATAAGCAGGCTTGAGACATTAAAGGAAGCAACAAGGACGATAAGGGCTATCACAAGGAACATAGCCAGCTTCTCAAGCTGAAGAGCCTGAAAGAGGCTTTTGTTCAGGTCCATCCACGACCTTATGATGTATGGGTAGGAGATTCTTTCCTGGAGCTCCTTTTTTACAATATCCGCCCTGTAAGGGTCTTCCAGTTTAAGCTGGATTCCTGTTACAGCATCTTTCATATCAAAAAATCTCTGGGCTTCTTTAAGCTTCATCTGGACAAAAGTTGAGTCGTACTCGTACATCCCAAAATCCACTATACCGGCAACGTACACTTTTTTTATTTTTGGCAGAAATCCCAGGGGGGTTTTCCTTCCAAATGGGGACATTATCTTGAAAGACTCCCCAACCCATACATCAAGAGCCGCAGCAACATCTTTCCCTATCAGAACGTGGTTTTCCTTTTTCAGGTCATCGTAATTTCCGGCTATTACCTTGGTGTTTACCTTCATTATTTTTTTATCAAGCTCAGGGTTAACACCTCTGATATTAATGGACTTTACATTTCCCCCCTTTGATGCAAGAGCCTGTGAAAAAATAAACGGCTGGTAGGCTTTTATCTCCTTTATCTCATCAAGGACAGGATAAAGGTCCCTGTACTCTGTAAATCTGCCTGTTATTTTGAAAATCACTATGTGGGGGGATGTTTCCAGTATCTTTTCCTTGAGACCCCACTGGAATCCGCTCATCACCGCAAGTGTAATCAAAAGGGCAGAAACCCCGACGGTAATTCCAATAAACGATATAACCGTCATAAAAGAAAGGGCCTTTGAACGGAGGGAAAACAGGTATTTAAAAGCTATTTTAAGATACAGGGGCATCTATCTATTTACTCTCCAATCTCCTTAAATAGTGATTCTATTATATCAGTCATTGATATTATTCCCTTCAGCTGGTTGTTCTCAACCACAAGGAGCCTTTTAATGTTGAAATTTACCATCATTCTGGCTGCATACTTAATCTCAACATCGGCAGAAATCGTTATCGCCGGCTTAACTGCAATGTCGTAAACATTGAGAAGCTCTATATCACCATCCTCTGCATAAACTGCCTTCAGAATACTGGTGTAGGTAATTATCCCGTATGCATCGTGTGGGTGCTGTTTGTCAACAACAAGGGCTTTAACTTCCTGGTCCCTCATCTTTTTCAGGGCTCCTTTAATGGAAGCAAAAGGTGATATTGTGGATACATCCGTTCTCATCACATCTTTTACCAGCATAATTCCCCTCCTTTAGACTTCTTCTTCTATCTCCTGCTGGAACTTTAAAAACTCCTCTTTGTTTATCCCTGCAAGGTGTTCAACAGGCAGGGTGAAGGCTATTCCGTGGTCCTCCTCTTCAAGCTTCAGCTCTCTGTTGAGGGCTTTCAGAACCTTCAGGGCGAGTTTTTTCTCAAGTACGAATATAAGAACCGTTTCTCTGCCTTCGTAGGTCAGTCCAAAGAAAATCTTCTTCTCTTTAAGCCCGAGACCTGTTCCATGGAGAATCGTAACACCCCCTGCCCCTGCATTTCTGGCAACATCTATTGCCTTATCTTCAAGTTCCTCATTTACTATTGCCACAAGGACTGAGAATTTCATCTTTTCCCCTCCTTTGATTTTTTGAGAAGGTACTCTGCGATTATCCCGTACCCCATAACGGTAATCATGGGAAACAGCGACGCAAAAGCGATAAGACCAAACCCATCAACCAGGGGGTTTCTTCCCGGTATATTTGATGCAAGCCCAAGTCCCAGAGCCGCAACAAGGGGAACGGTAACCGTAGAAGTTGTGACCCCTCCGCTGTCGTAAGCTATAGGAATAATATAACGGGGAGCAAAATAGGTCATGATAATCACCACTATATACCCTGCAATTATATAGTAGTGTATGGAATCACCAACAACAATCCTGTAACAGCCAAGGGCTATCCCTATAGCCACACCAAGGGCAACAAACGCCCTGAGTATAAAATCATTGATTCTCCCCTCACTTACCTCTTTTGCTTTCAGAGCCACAGCTATCAATGCAGGTTCAGCCATAGTGGTTGAAAAACCTATAAGGAATCCAAACAGGTATATAAGCAGCTCGTTTCCCATACGGGTAAGCTGGAGAGCCATTGTCTCTCCCAGAGGAAACAGTCCCATCTCAAGTCCCACAATAAACGCATACAATCCCAGTATAACCAGAACTATTCCGATACCTATTTTTCTGGGATGGGGTACAGGCTGCTTTATGATGAAAAACTGGAAGAAAAATATCACAAATAGTATAGGAAGGATATCCTTTATTATTCCTATAAGGTCGTAAATAAGCTCTGTCACCCAGTGGGGCTCATGTTCAGAGTACGTCACCTCAGCAACAGGAAGTTCTGAGGCTATCTGACTGGAAGCTGAGAGCTGTGAGCCTTCCCCGGATACGGCGTATATGATAATTCCATAGAGCTGTACAAATATCATCGGTGTTAGAGAAGCAAAGGCAATAAGACCAAATCCGTCAATCACAGGATTTCTGCCTCTGATACTTGAAGCCAGACCTATCCCCAGGGCAGTAACGAGGGGCACGGTAACTGTTGATGTGGTTACACCGCCGCTGTCGTAGGCAAGTCCCACTATCTCCGGTGGGGCAAAAAAGGTTATCAGAACAACAATGATGTAACCAACGATAATGTACCAGTGTATCGGATGCCCCAGTATTATCCTTAAAACACCCAGTGCAATGGCAAAACCCACAGAAAGGGCAACTGTAAACCTGAGCCAGAAAGCATCTATCTTTCCGCCGGAAATAACCGCCGCCTTGTCTGCTATGGCAATCAGGGCAGGTTCTGCAATTGTCGTTGAAAAACCGATTAAAAAGGCAAATAGCAAAAGCCAGAAAAGGGAGCCTTTCCTTGCAAACTCATTTGCCAGATTTTCACCAAGGGGAAATATCCCTGCTTCAAGCCCCTGGATAAAAATAGCAAGTCCTACAGCGACAATAGACAGCCCTGTGATAATTGATAGGAGATTATCCGGCACCTGCTGGATTATTACTATCTGGAAAAAAGCTATTACAACTATTATAGGGAGCAGGTCCCTTACAGAATCCTTCAGCAGACCTGCGAATATCTTCAGACTTTCCAACGTTTAGAATTTCCTTTATCAGGTATTATTTGCTGTTATAATTTTGGTAATAATTATACCCTAAAAGGAGTCCGGGGATGGTTATAGGAACACCACTTGCCCACAATGCAACAAAAATACTGCTTTTAGGCAGCGGAGAACTGGGGAAGGAGTTTGCTATTGAGGCTCTCAGACTGGGGATAGAGGTTGTTGCAGTTGACAGTTATCAGCACGCCCCTGCCCAGCAGGTTGCCCAGAGGTACTACGTGATAGATATGAAAGACGGCAAACAGCTTAAAAATATAGTTTACAGGGAAAAACCTGATTTTATCGTCCCTGAGATAGAGGCGATTGACACGCTGATGCTTTTAGAACTGGAAAAGGAAGGCTTTAATGTTGTTCCTTCGGCAAAGGCAACCAATTACACGATGAACAGAATCGGGATAAGGAGACTTGCAGCTGAAGAAGTCGGTCTGAAAACATCTGCCTACAGGTTTGCATCAGATATAGAAACTTACAAAAAAGCAATTAAGGAGATAGGTCTTCCCGCCGTTGTAAAGCCTGTGATGAGCTCCTCAGGAAAGGGACAGAGTATTGTCAAAAAAGAAGATGAAATAGAAAAGGCATGGCATTACGCCCAGGAAAACGCCAGAGGAAAAGGTGGTGAGGTAATAATTGAGGAGTTTATTGAGTTTGATTTTGAGATAACCCTGCTTACCGTCAGAACACAGAACCAGGGCACCCTTTTCTGCGAACCGATAGGACATGTACAGGTTGATGGGGATTACTGGGAAAGCTGGCAGCCACAGCCTATGTCACCTGTAGCCCTGGAAAAGGCAAAGGAAATTGCAAAGAAAATCACCGACGCACTGGGAGGTTATGGGATATTCGGGTGTGAGCTGTTTGTTAAAGGTGATGAGGTATGGTTCAACGAAATATCCCCAAGACCCCACGATACAGGGATGGTAACTATGGTATCCCAGTATATGTCTGAGTTTGAGCTCCACCTGAGGGCAATTCTCGGTCTGACTGTGGATACCTCAATGTCTGTTCCGGCAGGGGCTTCTTACTGTTTCCACGCCTCAGACTGGGGGGTTGCACCTTTTTACGAAGGTCTTGAAAGGGCTCTGTCTATTCCGGGAACAAAGGTCAGGATATTTGGAAAACCAACCACCAGACCAAAAAGAAGGATGGGTGTTGCCCTTGCCACAGGAAACAGTATTGAAGAAGCAAGGGAAAGGGCAAAATCAGCCGCATCCTGTATGAAGGTGATAACATGAAAAAAGCCATTATAGCTGTTGTTATTCTCGTTATTTTGGGAATAGGCATATTCTGGGTTTACAGAATGCTATTTTCCCCTGAAAGACTGAATATAATCGGCAGAACGATAGAAACGACCATAGGTTTTGAGAACGGTGTAGTTGAGTTCTACAGTGGTGGGGTGCTGGTTAAAAGATTCCTCAAGGTTGAAAAGCTAACCACAGCAACAGGAACCTACCAGAAACAGGTCAGACCATACAGGTTTGGGTACGGCTACGTTGACCTTAACCTTGATGGAAAGCTAAATAAAAACGAAAAAGAACTGGGAAAGGTTTACTTTGAAATACCCTCCCCCAGGGATTACATATACTACGACGCCAAGGTTATACCGGAGGAATAATTACCTGTAGTACTTTCTGAACAGGTAATTCCTCTCCTCTTTACAGTTATTGATTTCCTCAAGGATTTTCTGTTTGCACTCATCTTCATCGAAACAAAAACCGTTATCCTCGTACTCCTTTAGCATATCCCACATAACCTGCCCTTCACATCTGCTCCATATTACCCTGTAATCTTTCCCTTTTTCAGCCTGAAGACATTTTTCCATACGTGTCACGTAATTTTTACACTGTCCTTTGATTGTTACAGGTTTCACCTCAGGTTTCTGTGGTTTTTCCTGCTGGGCAGTTTTTGCAGTCTTGCCTGCTGTACCGCATGCAAAAATAAAAGCGGAAATCACAACGGTAAAAGCCAAAAGTTTTCTCATAATATACCCCTTCTGTGGTTAGTAATCACTCACTAAATTTAATTATACATCAGGATTTATTCCTTAATCTAAATCAACAAAATTTCCACAACAACCACAATAGCTGCTAAAATAAATTAAAAAACCAGCAGGGCTATCATGAAACTGAAAGATTACAAACACGACCTCAACGCATTTGTCTTTAAGATGGAAGCCTCGGCAAAACTACTCAGCGAACCTGAAAATCTTTCTCTGGAAGAAATAAAACTGATTTCTGACATTATTCTCCAGAACACCAGCACACTGAGGTTATTTTTTGAGTGTTTCTCAACTGTTGAAAAGCTGCAGGAGAAAGAAAACAGAGCAGAAATAATATCACAGCCAAAATTCAGGCATCTGGTAAAGGAAGTGATACTGGCTCTGGACAGGAATGCCTCGGTAACAGAGGAGGAAAACAGGATTATATTCAGAGGAAACTTTAAAACCACAGACCAGATTGGAAAATTTTTCCTCCAGTGCCTTAATTATATATTTCCGGAAGGAAAAATAAATGATAAAGAGATTGTGCTCATATGGTAAAAGGAAAGATTCTCATCGTGGATGATGACAGGGAAATCCTCCAGTTGATGAAGATTACCCTGTCAAAAATGGGTTATAAAATAGAAACAGAAACAGACCCTGAAAAGGCCCTTATCCGGTCTGTAGAGTCTGACATTCTTCTTGTGGACCAGCTGATGCCAGATATGTCAGGTATTGAGTTTATCGAAAAAGTCAAACAGAAGGGTTTGAACATTCCTGTGATTCTGATGACAGCCTACGGGAATCTGGAAGATGCCGTTACAGCAATGAAGAAAGGGGCTTTCCACTACATAACCAAACCACTTAACTTTGAAGAGCTGGATATAATCATCCAGCAGGCACTGGAAGTATCAAGACTGAGGGAAGAACTTAACCAGCTGAAATCCATACTGGGAACCCAGATTATTGCAGAAAGCCCCCAGATGAAAAGTATCCTGGAAACAGCAAAAAAAATCGCACCATTTGATACCACAGTCCTGATTACAGGAGAAAGCGGAACCGGTAAGGAGATGATAGCCAGATTCATCCATAAAAATAGCCTCAGAAAGGACAGACCATTTGTGGCAATTAATTGTGGTGCCATTCCACCGGAACTCCTTGAATCTGAACTTTTCGGGTATAAAAAGGGGGCATTTACAGGTGCAAATACCGACAGGAAGGGGCTTATTGAAGAGGCTGAAGGTGGAACCCTGTTTCTTGATGAAATCGGCGAGCTCCCACTGAATCTCCAGGTAAAGCTGCTGAGGGTTTTGCAGGAAAACGAGATAAAACCCCTGGGCTCATCCAGACCAAAGAAGATAAACGTCAGATTTATTGCAGCAACAAACAGGGACCTGAAAAAAATGGTGGAAGAGGGTAAATTCAGGGAGGACCTTTACTACCGGATTAATGTACTTCCCATCCACATACCACCCCTCAGGAAGAGAAAAGAAGACATCATCCCCCTTGCCAGATTCTTCATAAAGAAGTACTGCTCAAAATACGGCATCCAGCCAAAAACCCTGTCTAGAAAAGCCATAGAGGAACTGCTATCCTACCCATTCAAGGGAAATGTCAGGGAGCTGGAGAACATTATAGAACGGTCGGTTCTTATACACGAAGGAGACGTAATAGAGGAGATTCCCCTGCCTGTATCAAAAAGATACACCACCCCACAGGAATTAAAACCATTTAAGCAGGCAAAGGAAGAATTTGAAAAAAACTATCTGGAAAATCTTCTAAAACAGACGAATTACAATATCGCACAGGCATCAAAAATATCCGGAATCACCAGAGCCCAGATTTACAGAATGATAAAAAAATATAACATTCATATCTGAATCTGTATCAAAAAGATACATAGTGTATCTCATTGATACACACATCCTGGGTTTAAAATCCCGCCAGGGAAAGGGGAAGATTGTATAACTAACTGAAAAATATGCATTTTTCAAAAATTGGCACACCTGTTGCTTAAATAAAAACTGAAGGGAGGCAAGATGAAAAAAAGACTTCTTATGAAGGGTTTTTTAACATCGGCGCTGATGTTAACCTCCTGCGGTGGTGGAGGAGGAAGTACTAGCAGTGACCCTTATATAAACCCGTATGCCAAGGTGGTTAACGGGGAGATAGTACAACAGAATACGGCTACAACAGGGATAGCTCCAGCAGGGTATATGGTAAACGGTACAGAGATTGCATACGTCACCGCCTTTGCCCTTGAAAATGGAAAACTGGTCTACAGTACTGCAACTGTAAACGACGACGGAAGCTTTGCTGTACATCTGAAAAATGGATTGAAGTACAGCTTCGTTCTGTTTGACGTAAACATGCAACCGGTTCTGCTGGTCAGGGAAGGTATGAGTAATGTGATAATCATCCGGGATAACTCATACGTAAGGATAGTGATAAACATAACCCCTGATGGCCAGCTGACTGTAGTTGATATACAGCATGATGAAAACAGTATCCTCGACTGGGATGAAGCGTACGAAGACCTTGATGACGACAACATTCCGGATTTTGCCGAGAGCGATAACGATGGAGACGGGCTCCCTGATTATGACGAAGATGGGGATGGAACTTTCGACGGTGTAGAGGATAACGATGGTGACGGAATAGTAGACGGTTCCGAAGATAGCGATAACGACTATTTACCGGACCCGATAGATATAGATGATGACAACAATGATGGAATTACAGATGATGAGGAAAACAATGATGACGATAACGTATTGCCAGATGAAGAAAACCACGATAACGACAGTGGGAAGACTCCAGACGAAAATACACCAGACACAGAAGACGATTATTATGATGTAGATTCCATTAGAGATGAAAACAATTTAACTGCAGATGATCCAGAAGAGCCCAGTGAAAATGATTCAGACGACGAAATGGAAAGGAATAATGATAGCGAGGAGAATCCGAAAGACGGAGATTCTGAAGACAGTGACTATCAATACCCAATATAGAAAGGAGGCATAAAATG
This sequence comes from Aquificota bacterium, assembly GCA_013153235.1. Taxonomy (GTDB): domain Bacteria; phylum Aquificota; class Aquificia; order Aquificales; family Hydrogenothermaceae; genus Persephonella_A. The sequence goes on from JAADEU010000023.1 coordinate 25,912, forward strand.
AAATTTAAAGGTAAGTTACTGATTGGCGGCAGCCTTTCCCTCTCTGCTCTTCTATTCGCCTGTGGCGGTGGAGGAGGAGGTGGTGATACAACCACAGGTGTTACACCTTATGCAACGGTCTCAGGAACAGTATCCGCTTCCTCCAATACCGCTGCAGGTGTTGTTTCAGCAGCAGGGATTAATGTGAATGGTGTGGATGTGGCCTACATAGCTGCAATGGGTATCGAAAATGGGAAACTTGTTTACACAGCTGACGACATTGACAGTAACGGGAACTTTGACCTGAACCTGAAAACGGGACTGGATTATGCATTTATTCTGTTTGACTCCAGCAGAAATCCTGTATTCTTCGTAAACGGGGCCACTGGAAACGCAATTTCTGTAAACAGCAGTGGTTCAGTAACAATTACACTTGTTGACACAAATGGTGATGGTACACCTGATGCTGCACAGGTAGCTCAAACACAGGGTTCGATATATGTAGTGTACAATCCTGACCTTGAAGATGACCCTAACGACCCTGACTACTACCCAGAAAGTATCGAAAGTATAGATTACGGTGGAAGCCCAAATCCTGACTACGACGAGGACGGAGACGGTTATTTTGATGGTGTAGAGGATAATGATAATGACAATTATATAGACGGCAAAGAGGATTCTAATAATGATGGAATACCTGATGTTTTTGAAGATGAAGATTCTGATGATCTGCCAAACTACCTTGATGACAGCGATGGTGACGGATACTACGACCACATAGATGAAGATGACAGCGATTATTACAGATACGAGATGAAAGGTAATGTTTCAAATATAGATACCACAAACTACACATTTGACTTTACATATAACAACACAACATACACCGTTTCTGTTACACCTCAAACTGTATGTGAAATATACGATGCGTATTACACAGGCTATGAGTGTATAAACAGGATTAAAGACAACGATTACATCGAACTGAAAACATCTGATGACATTAACGCCACAACAAGCATAACAGCCGTTAAGTTCGAACTGGAAAACTACGACGATGACGACAATTACACCTACAACACAAGATACGAGGTATACGGAACTGTAACTGAGGTTAATACGGGAAATCAGTCCTTCCAGTTTTACTACAACAACAAGTACTACACAGTAACTGTTGACAATAACACAAAATGTGAATACAACGACATGTACTACTACGGTGTTGACTGTCTGATGTACCTCAGCCCAGGAAACTATATCGAGCTAAAAACATACGACAACATCTTTGAGCACACTGAAATTACAGCTGTAGAGATAGAGAAGAAGGAATTTGAAATCCATGGAATGATTACAGCATTCGACGATACAAACAACACAATAACATTCAGATGGAACAACACAGATTACACAGGACTGATTACAGAAACCACAAAATGCGAAATCAACGACAGATACTACTACGGCGCTGACTGTTTCACAGCCATGACAACAGGTGCGTACTACGAAATCAAAACCTACGATAATATCTACGACGGCAATACAGACACAATAACAATCTACGAGCTGGAACTGGAAGACTAATACTCTCAGGGAGGCCCTTCCTCCCCTCTTTATAACCATGGAAATGGATAAAAAACCTGTACTGCTTGTTGTAGACGACGACCCACAGAGCAGAATACTGATAAACATAATGTGCAGGAAATGGGGATACAGCATCATAGAGTGTAGCGACGGAAACGAAGCGATAGAACTGGCCGAAAAGCACAGGCCTGACATAATTATCATGGATGTTGTGATGCCTGGAACAGACGGTTTAACGGCTGTGGGAAGACTGAAGGAAAGTCCAGAAACAAGACACATACCTGTTGTTCTGATGACAGGAAAAGAGGACAGACAGATAAGAATAAAGGGCATAGAACTGGGTGCAGACGACTTTTTTACAAAACCTATCGATATATACGAATTTAAACTGAGGCTGGAAAACAGTCTAAAGCTCAAACGGTACAATGACTATCTGAAAAACCAGAACAGTTCCCTCCAGAAAGAGCTGATGGAAATGGTAAATGAGGTTAAAAAAGCTTATCTGGACTCCCTTTACCGGCTATCAAAAATAGCCGAATACAGGGACCTCGAGACCTCAAACCATCTGAAACGGATAGGACATTTCTCAAAAGAGATGGCCTTCAGGCTGGGAATGGACAGGGAATTTGTTGATAATATTTACTACGCCTCACAGATGCACGATATTGGAAAGGTTGGTATACCGGAGTACATACTGAACAAAAACGGCAGGCTGAATCCAGAGGAATATGAGATAATGAAAAACCACACCCTTATCGGGGCAGATATACTGAAAGGTTCAAACATACCGGTTGTTCAGATGGCAGAAGAGATAGCAAAATACCATCACGAAAAATGGAATGGGGAAGGATACCCAGAAGGTCTAAAAGGCAACCAGCTTCCTCTATCGGCGCGGATAGTAGCTCTGGCCGACATATACGATGCCCTCAGAAGCAGAAGGTCCTACAAACCCCCCATGGACCACGAAACAGCAGTGGATATCATACTCAATGGGGACAGAAGAACAAGACCGGAACACTTCGACCCTGATGTACTGAATGTATTCAGGAAACACCACAGGATATTTGAGGAAATCTACGAAACAGTAAGAGCATATCAATGAAAAGGGTAATTGCCGTATTTTTCTTATTTATAAGTGTTGTACAGGCGACTGAACTGCAGTACAGATTTGGAAGGGGTCTGTCTATAGACAACAGATTTTACCTGGGAGGTTATACATCTCTCCAGTACGAATACAGGGAAAACGGATACTACGAATACAAAGTTGATGACCTTGCCGTTCTGGGCTTTTTAAGATTCAATAAATTCAAAATTTTTGGAGAGCTTGAGGCCAGGAACTGGTACTACAAATCAAAAAATACAGACGGGGAATTCAATCTAAAGCTCCACACAGAGAGAATCTACCTCCAGTATGACTTCAACGAGCATTTCAAGATAAGGGGAGGAAGATTTATCACCCCACTGGGTATATGGAACCAGGTCCATATAAATGCCCTCAAATGGACAACATCCGACCCTGTTACAGCTGTATGGTTTTACCCGTGGTTCTCAACCGGACTGGATATATTTGGATTTTTACCGGTACTCAGTGAAAATACCGAATACCACTTCTTTATCCAGAAAACGAAAAATATAGACCACGAGTACAATAACGTAAAATCAGACGACTTCATAGGATTCCAGTTTAAAAAATACTTTGATGTCAACAGATACGCAGGATTCAACGGCGGAAGATTCTACGATACAGACCTGAGGGAAACCACAACATTCGTTGGATTTTTCGGTTATCTGAACATAAAGAGATTTTACCTTATGGGGGAAGCCTATCTGGCACACGAAAATGAGGAGCACCATACATCATACAGCAGCAGAATTGATAAGGAGTCCTACTATCTGCAGATGGTATACAGGGTGTTCTCCAGGAATTATCTCATTCTCAGAAACGAATACTTTAATGACCGCTCCGACAACGGTTATCTTCATGTGTGGACCATAGGGTGGAATTATAAACCGAGATTTAATATATCCCTGAAAGGAGAGTTTCAGATATTTGAAAAAAGGGCTAACAGGTTTTTAACCTCTTTTGCCGTATTATTTTAAATAGTTTTGATGAAAAAAAGCATTAGGGTTCTGGTCTTTATAATATGTATGTTTTTTTCTTTGAATGCACACGGAGAAGTGGTAGTTGTTACCGGAAAAAACACCCCGATAGACAGCATCTCAAGACAGGAACTGAAAAATATATACCTGAAGATAAAAACATTTGTTAACGGCCACAGGGTCATTCCCGTTAATCTACCGCCTGACTCCCCACTGAGGAAAATATTCCAGAAAAAAGTTCTCCAGATGGACAGTGAACAGCTGAACATCTACTGGAACGAGATGTACTTCCACGGTATCGAACCTCCACTGGTTCTGTCTTCGGAGGAGGCGGTAAAAAAATTTGTCAAAAAAGTAAAAGGGGCAATAGGTTATATAAGAAGGGAGAATGTTGATAAAGACCTGAAAATAATCTTTATAATCAGGGAAAGATGAAAACAATACTGATAATTGACGATAACGACCATAACAGGCTGCTTGTTAAAATGATTTTAGAAAAAAAAGGCTATACGGTTTTAGAGGCAGAGTCTGGACTGGCAGGTATATCCATAGCCAGGGAGAAGAAGCCTGACCTGATAATACTTGATATAATGATGCCTGAGCTGGACGGCTGGGAAGTGATTCAGATATTAAGACAGAGTAGCGAAACCAACAGTA
>JAADEU010000081.1 GCA_013153235.1 Aquificota bacterium
ACCTCCTATTATATACGGGGATGTCTCAAGACCAGCACCGATGACCCTGAAAGAGATTGTTTACGCCCAGAGTCTGACAGATAAACCTGTTAAAGGTATGCTGACAGGACCTGTAACAATCCTCAACTGGTCTTACTACAGAAAGGACATACCCAAATATCAGATTGCCTATCAGATAGCCCTTGCACTTAAGGAAGAGGTACTTGACCTTGAAAAGGCAGGAATAAAGGTTATACAGATTGATGAGCCTGCTTTCAGAGAAGGACTGCCTCTAAAAAAGAGAAAGCAGGAAGAATACCTCCAGTGGGCAGTAAAGGCCTTCAGGGCAACACATGATACAGTCAGGGAAGAAACCCAGATTCATACCCATATGTGCTACTCAGACTTCAATGAAATCATACAGTGGATTTACGAGATGGATGCAGATGTGATTTCCATAGAAGCATCAAGGTCCAGGGGTGAGATAATAGAGGCCTTTGAAAGGTTCAGGTACGACCACGGTATAGGGGTTGGTGTGTACGACATACACTCACCAAGAATTCCACAGGTGGAAGAGATGCTGGAAATAGCCGAAAGAACCGTAAAAGTTATCGATAAAAACCTGATATGGATTAATCCTGACTGTGGTCTGAAAACCAGAAAATGGGAAGAGGTAATCCCTGCCCTGAAAAATATGGTCAGGGTTGCAAGAATCCTCAGGGAAAAATACGGAGAGAAATACGACTGGTAAAAATTGGGGGAAGGATTCTTCCCCCTTTTAGTTTGTGTTGCCAATGTATAATAATTTCCCATAATTAATATATAAACCAAATTTTAGAAGGGTAATAATGGCGACACAGGCACTGGAAGATGCTCTTAATATTATAGAGCTACTGAGAAATGAGTACTCAATGGGGGTTTCTGAACTCAGTAAAGCCCTCAAGCTCAATAAAAACAAAGTCTTCAGAATTATAGCCACCCTTGAGCTGAAAGGTCTCGTGGAACTTGATAAAGACACCGGAAAGTACAAACTGGGAATGAATCTTATAAAGCTGGAACATTCATACATAAAAAGTCTGGAATTCCTTGAAGTGGCACGGCCCCTACTGAGGAACCTCAGACAGGAAATAAACGAGACCGTCTACATGGCCATTTTACACAAAAAGGATGTCATCTATATATACGAAGAACCGGCAAGAAAGTCTGTCATTATAAACTCTAAACTTGCCAGAAGATACAGGGCAGACAGAACACCTGCAGGAAAGGTACTGAAAAGAGCCGTTAAAGAAGTAGGCTTTATTGTGGAATACGACATAGATACGCAGGAGGAAGTCAGTGAGGTTGCCACAATTGTAAGGGATGAATTTTACTACCCTATAGCCTCAATCAGTGTTGTGGCCCCATCCCACCGTATGTCTATGGAAAGAATAGAAAATGAGATAAAAGACCGTCTAATATCAACTGCAGAGGAAATAACAGAACTCCTTGCCCCTGCCTTTTCCCTTGATTAATTTTTGAATGTTTGTTCATTTAAAAGCCACATTATGAATTTTTAAAACATTTTTATAAAATTTCTCAGGAATGCCCTATCAGAAAACAGTAATTATTACCGTTTCCATAAAAATCAAACGCCGTTTGATTTTCTTTGTGGGGCAGGTTGTTAAAAGACTAACAGTTCTATCATAAAGTGAAAATAAAACAGTGTTTGACTTATAAGTGATTGAAAAATAACAGATATTTAATAGGTCTTAAAAGTAGTTTTTTCTTGACAAGAATTTCTTAAAACTGTATGTTTTTTTCAAACAATGTTTGAAAACAATAAAAAGGAGGGTTCAGATGAAGAAATTAGCTCTGAAAGCACTGGTTCCATCAGTTGTAGCAGCATCTATTTTCACAGCAACACCTGCAGATGCTGTGGTCAAATTTAAAATCAACGACGAAAGTACCGTCTGGATGAGCCTCCTGCTCCAGCTCAGGGCAGAATGGGTACAGGATGGCCAGATTGACGGTTCTGGATGGGAAAGGGATTTTTACATCAGAAGGGCAAGGATTCTCTTTGGGGGAACAATAAACAGGTATGTTGACTTCTTTGTTGAAACAGACAATCCAAACTTAGGTAAGAATACTAAAGTTGAAAATAGGGATGACAGCAACAATCTCATTTCTGACGGTTACACAAGTAATACAACCTCAAGAACTTATATACAGGATGCATGGATAAGATTCAAGTTTGCAGAAGAGTTCAAGGTGGTTCTGGGTCAGATTCTCCTGCCGTTTTCACACAACAACGCAACAGGGGCAACATCACTCCTTGGACTGGACTACAACATAACAGTGGTTAAATTCCCACCAACAAGCCATTTTGTGTGGCGGGATTACGGTGCCGAAGTTATGGGTCTTGTGAAACTTCCAACAGGAAGTCTTGACTACAGAATCGGTATGTTTGATGGAGTGGGAAGTATAAGAAACCATACAAACGATGTATACATAAACAAAGACAATAATCCGAGAATCACAGGAAGACTCCAGTACAACCTGTTTGATTCTGAGGGCTTCTACTATAAAGGAACATACCTTGGAAAGAAAAAAATAGTCTCATTCGGTGCAGGTATCGACTATCAGAAAGATGCAGCCGCTGACAACTATACAACTCCAACAGTTGTGGACGACTATAAAGCCTGGACAATTGATATGTTCATCGACTACCCACTGGCTTCCGGAGACGTTGCCACATTTGAGGCAGGTTACATAAACTACGATTACGGAAACACAGGAAACCCGAATGACGGGGATGCAATTTATGCCCAGTGTGGATATCTGATTAACAAACAGATAGGAATTGGAAAACTCGAACCAACATTCAGGTATCAGAACTTTGATTCGTCTGTGAATGGTTATGATGTGACAGATTACTACTTCGGTCTTGCCTACTGGATTGACGGATTCAGGGCAAATGTCAAGGCTGAGTATATGCTGGATGACAGGGACGGCACAGACCACGATACATTTACACTGCAGGCACAAATACTCTTTTAAGGAGGTGACTGACTATGTCAGAACACAAGGATGAAGTTCTTCTTAAGGTCAATAAGGTCTACCAGCCCCCCAAAAGGGTCCTTGAGAAGGCGTACATCACTGCTGAAGAGTTCGACAGGATGTATGAGGAATCTATAAAGGACCCTGAGGGTTTCTGGGCAAGGCTGGCCGAGGAAGAACTTCACTGGTTCAAAAAGTGGGATAAGGTCAGGGAATGGGAATTCCCGAACTACAGGTGGTTCATAGGCGGTAAGCTGAACATCACCTACAACTGTCTCGACAGGCACGTTCAGGGCGGAAGAAGGAACAAAGTTGCCTACATATACACAAACGAGGACAATCAGGAAAGAAAAATAACCTACGGTGAACTGCTGGAACTGGTCAACAGGATTGCAAACGGTCTCAAATCCCTTGGTGTTAAAAAAGGAGATAGGGTTGTTATTTACATGCCCCTTGTTATTGAGCAGCTTGCCACAATGCTTGCCTGTGCCAGAATCGGAGCAATTCACTCTGTCGTTTATGCCGGTTTCAGTGCAAATGCACTGAGAATGAGAATAGAAGATGCCCAGGCAAAGGTGGTGGTTACCTCAACATGGACAAAAAGAAGGGGTAAAAAGATAGACCTGAAATCTGTTGTTGATGAGGCTGTTGATGGACTGGATTTTGTTGAGCATATCATCGTTCTCCAGAGAGATGGGGACGAGTTTGAGCTTGAGGAAAAAGAGATAGACTTTTATGAGCTGATTAAGGACCAGTCCCCTGAGTGTGAACCGGAGGTTATGGATGCAGAAGACCCACTGTTTATCCTTTACACATCCGGTTCTACAGGTAAACCTAAAGGGGTTCTCCACACAACCGGAGGATACAACCTGTACACCCATGTAACAACCAAGTATGTATTTGATATCCATGAGGATGATATCTACTGGTGTACAGCGGACCCTGGCTGGATAACAGGTCACAGTTACATGGTTTACGGGCCACTCTCTGTAGGTGTTACATCTGTTATTGCAGAAGGTGCACCTGATTATCCAGACCCGGGAAGATGGTGGTCTATCGTTGAGAAATACAGGGTAAATATCTTCTACACAGCACCTACAGCCATCAGACTGTTTATGAAATACGGTGAGGAATGGCCCAAAAAATACGACCTTTCTTCCCTGAGAATACTCGGTTCAGTTGGGGAGCCTATAAACCCTGAGGCCTGGATTTGGTATTACGAGGTAATTGGAAACAGTCAGTGTTCTATTGTGGACACATGGTGGCAGACAGAAACAGGTGGTCATATGATAACCACCGTTCCGGCCTACCCACAGAAACCTGGAAAAGCCGGAAAACCGTTCTGGGGCGTTGATGCAGATGTTGTTGACAGAGAAGGATATCCAGAAGAGCCAAACAAGGTGGGATACCTGATTATCAAGCAACCATGGCCTTCGGCACTGAGAACCTGCTGGGGAGAACCGGAAAGGTTCGAAAAGTACTGGACAGAGATAGACCACTACTACTTCGCAGGAGACCTGGCCACAAAGGACGAAGATGGATACATAATGATACTTGGAAGGGCCGATGATGTTATCAATGTATCAGGGCACAGAATCGGTACGGCAGAGGTTGAAAGTGCACTTGTATCCCATCCTGCTGTGGCTGAAGCTGCAGTTATCGGAAAACCACATGAGGTCAAAGGAGAATCTATCAAAGCCTTTGTTATTCTGAAACAGGGACACGAACCTTCAGAAAACCTGATTAAAGACCTGAAAATGCATGTAAGACACGAGCTTGGTTCCCTTGCTGTACCTGATGAGATTGAGTTTGTGGAAAAACTTCCAAAAACAAGGTCCGGAAAAATCATGAGAAGGGTCTTAAAGGCAAGGGAGCTGGGAATGCCACTTGGTGATATCTCAACACTGGAAGACTAATAAAAAAGGGGGCTTTTTTAGCCCCCTAAAAAAAACAAGACAACCTTAGGAGGTTGACCATGACCAGAGACGAACTAAAAAAAATTTTACAGGACCCTGACTTCCAGAGTCTAATGAAAAAGGTTACAACAGTTTCACTGATTTTTACAGCAGCCATTTTGATTATCTATTACTCATTTATCCTCCTGCTTGCTTACGGCAAGGATTTTCTGGGACAGCCTATATCCCCGGGAAGTGCAACAACTGTAGGTATCCCTATTGGAATAGGAGTAATTATTGCAGCATGGGTACTTACAGGACTGTACGTCTACTGGGCCAACAAAAACTACGACCCAATGGTCAAACAGCTGAGAGAAAAATTCAGGAGGTAAAAAAATGAAAAAAATAATATACACATGGGCAGGGCTGCTGACAGTCAGTATACCTTCCTTCGCAGGAAATGAAGCCTTAGTTGGTATGAACCCTGTGGCTGTTGCCTTTTTCCTGTTTTTCATAACAGCCACACTGGGAATAACCTACTGGGCTGCAAAGAAATCAAGAACGGCTACAGAGTTCTACGCCGCCGGTAGAAGTATATCCGGTTTCCAGAACGGACTTGCCCTCGCCGGTGATTACATGAGTGCTGCATCATTCCTCGGTATTGCCGGAATGGTGGCAACAAAGGGTTACGATGGTCTGATTTATTCAATAGGTTTCCTTGTAGGATGGCCGGTGATTATGTTCCTGATTGCCGAACCTTTAAGGAATTTAGGTAAATACACATTTGCCGATGTTGTTGCGTACAGGCTACAGCTCAGACCAATAAAAATACTGGCTGCCCTCGGGTCTGTGGCTGTCGTTATCCTCTATCTGATTGCCCAGATGGTAGGTTCAGGAAAGCTGATTCAGCTGGTATTTGGTATCCCATATGAAATTGCCGTATTTATTATCGGTGGTCTTATGATTACATACGTGCTGTTTGGTGGTATGCTTGCAACAACCTGGGTTCAGATTATCAAGGCTGTACTGCTCCTTGGCGGTGCCACCATAATGACCGTCTGGACCCTTGCCAAGTTTGGATTTTCACCGGAAAATCTGTTCCAGAGCGTTAAGGAAACGGCTGGAGAAAACTGGCTTAAACCTGGAGGACTTGTTTCTGACCCGATTGATGCCATATCGCTTGGTCTTGCCCTGATGTTTGGAACAGCAGGACTTCCCCACATACTGATGAGATTCTATACAGTTCCAGACGCTAAAGAGGCAAGGAAATCTGTATTCTTTGCAACAGGATTTATCGGATACTTCTACATACTTACATTCGTTATAGGTTTTGGTGCTGTCGTACTGGTTGGTCTTGAGAAAATCACATCCATTGGAAAAGGTGGTAATATGGCAGCCCCACTCCTTGCACAGGCACTTGGTGGTGATGCATTCCTGGGATTCATAGCAGCCGTTGCCTTTGCAACAATACTCGCCGTTGTTGCAGGTCTTACACTTGCCGGTGCAAGTGCACTTTCCCACGACCTGTATGTAGGTGTGTTCAGAAAAGGCGAATCCTCAGAGGAACAGGAGGTAAAAATAACAAGAATAGCTGTTTTAGTACTGGGTATCATCGCAATCGTTCTGGGAATAGCATTCAAAGACCAGAACATAGCATTTATGGTTGGTCTGGCATTTGCTATAGCCGCATCCACAAACTTCCCGGCACTGCTGATGTCCATAGTCTGGAAGAAGTTCACAACCACCGGTGCAGTTGCCAGTATGGCAACAGGACTGTTCCTCTCCGTTGTACTGATTATACTCAGTAAGACCGTATGGGTTGCCATTCTTGGAAATCCTGAACCTGTATTCCCTTACAAAAATCCTGCCATTATATCGATGACAGCGGCATTTATCGTGGGAATTGTTGTCTCTCTGATGACAAAAGAACCTGAAGCAGAAGAAAAGTACGAAGAAATGAAGGTGAGAAAGTATCTTGGAATAGGAGCAGAATAAAAATAACAGGGCCCCCTTTTCAGGGGCCTTTTTTAAAGGAAGAAAAGGATGTCCCTTGATATAAAGAGATTTTTAAAAAATCTCAAGCCTTTCTCAGAACTTCCTGAGGAAGAACTTTCTTATATTGCAGAAAACTCAAAACTGGATTACATCCCAAAGGACGAGGTTCTTATAGAGGAAAACACCATCCCAGACCATCTATTTATAGTCCTGAAAGGAAGCTTTGTCCTGAAAAAGGACGGTAGAATCGTTGAACTCCTTGAAGAAGGTGACTACATAGCCGATTCATCCCTGATTCTTGACCAGCCTTACGGTTTTACAGTCAGGGCTACAGAGGACAGTATCGTCATCATGATACCTGCCGGTGTGTTCCGGAGAATAATTCAGGAACATCCGGATTTTAAAGAGTTTTTCACAAGAACAACTATAAACAAACTTACAGAAGGATATCGGAATATCCAGGGGGTAATTGATGATATATCACTTATGCCCCTGAAGGATTTTAATCTGAAACCCCCTGTATTCTGTACCGACACAGAATCAATCGTTGAAATAGCAGGGAAGATGTCCAGGGAAGGGGTATCTTACTGTCTTGTGGGAAGTCCATCACATCTTACCGGAATAGTAACGGATAAGGACCTTAAAGACAGGGTTCTCGCAAAGGGATTAAATCCCTCACAGACAACAGTTTCCGGAATAAAAACATTTCCTATTGAGACTATAGAGAGTGACAGATTTCTGTTTGAAGCCGTACTGAAAATGATAAGGAAAAATATAAAAAGACTTCCTGTGGTGGAAAACGGAAGGGTTATAGGGGTTGTTGAGGACAGGGATATCTTTCTCCATCAGTCAAGAAATATTCTGTACCTTGCAGACCAGATAGAAGTTGAAAACAGGATTGAAAATCTCAGGGAACTGTACCTACAGGTGGAGGAGGCTATAGAACCCCTTTTTAAAACAGGGAAGGATATAGAAATCCTCCAGAAGTACATCGCCGAAATCAACGACAGATTTGTAAAAAAGGCCGTAGCACTTGCAGTTGAAGAAACTGGCTTCGAAGGGGATTTTACATTTATAGTTTTTGGCAGTGAAGGAAGAAAGGAACAGACAATAAACACAGATATGGACAACGGGATTATATTTACCGAAGGAAACCCCGGGGAAATTCTACAGATAGGAAAAAAGGCTGTAGAAATTTTACTGAAAATAGGCTTTCCAGAATGTCCCGGCAGGGTAATGGCATCAAATCCAGAGTGGGTAAAAAGCCTGCAGGAATGGAAAAAAACCGTCGAAGACTGGATTACAAGACCTGACCCTGTGAATGTTATGTTCACAAGTATATTCTTTGATTTCAGACCTGTGTATGGGGAGGGAAAATCTGCAGAAGAACTGAGGGAACACATTTTCAGACTCATTGAACACAACAGAAACTTTCTGGTTATGATGACTATGAAAACCCTGGAATTTGAACCGCCTATTGGCTTTTTCAGGGAATTTATAGTTGAGAAAACAGG
>JAADEU010000031.1 GCA_013153235.1 Aquificota bacterium
CACTCCGGAATTTGCCGTAAAGGAAGGGGCCGATATAATCGTAGTGGGAAGACCGATAATAAATGCACAGGATAGAAAAAAAACGGTGAGGGAGTTCCTGAAAAGAATACAAAATGCTTAAACAGCAACTGAATCTAAAACTTCAGAATAAGCTTGTCCTTACCCTGAGTCTAAAACAGCAACTATCGCTATTACTGCTTCCAAAGATAGAACTGCAGGAAACCATAAAAACCGAGCTACAGGAGAATCCCTTTCTGGAAGAGGTCATAAATATCGAGCCGGATTTTGAACCGGTCAGGGATTACTCAAAGTACTACGAGGATGAAGATAAACAACCTATAACAAGCAGAATTGCCTATAAACCATCCCTGTCTGATATTGTGGATTTCCAGATAGACCTTGAATTTGAGGGTAAGGAAAAAGAGATAGCCAGGGAAATAGCGGGAAATGTTGATAATAAAGGATTTCTGGCTGTTTCCGTCGAAGAGATAGCTTCCAGACTCGGGGTACCGCCGGAGGAAGTGGAAGAGGTACGCCAGAAACTTATGAGACTTGAACCTACAGGATTTGCAAGCAGGGATATAAGAGAAAATCTGATAGTACAGTACCGGGAAATTTTTGGTGCAGATGATGATGCAGAGGAGATAATAAAAAGCGACCTTGAAAACCTCCAGAACCTGCAATACCTGACCGAAAAGTACCGGCATCTTACAGAAGAAAAAATAAAAGAGATTATATGCAACATAAAATCCCTCAAGCCTTACCCTGCTGTTGGTTACGCCGAAGAACCTGCCCAGTATGTTGAGCCTGATGTTTATGTGTACGACCATGGGGATAGATTTGAGGTTGTTGTAAACGAGTCTGGTCTACCAAAACTGAAGCTGACAACAGCCTACAGGAAACTTATATCAGATAAATCTCTCCCTGAGGAAACCAGAAAATTCCTTGAGGATAAACTTCAGGTGGCAATGGGAATAATAAAGGGTATCCAGCAGAGAAGGGAAAATCTGAAAAAAATCACCGAAATACTTGTTAACTATCAGGCGGACTTTATCAGAAAAGGCAGGGAGTACCTGAAACCTCTCATACTGAAGGATGTTGCCGAAGAGGTGGGACTCCACGAATCCACAGTCAGCAGAATTGTATCCAGCAAATACGTCCAGCTTCCAACAGGTGTGATGCCACTGAAGGCATTTTTCTCAAACCGTCTGTCCTCAAGTTCTGGTGATGTATCAACCGAGAAGGTAAAATATATGATTGCACAGTTGATACAGAATGAGGACAAAAGAAAACCCCTGAGTGACCAGAAGATAGCAGATATCCTGAAAAAACAGGGGATAAATGTTGCAAGGAGAACCGTTACAAAATACAGAGAACAATTAAATATACCTGATTCAAGAACAAGGAGGATGAAAAGATGAGAGTAGAGCATGTGGGAAAGAACATCGATGTTACCGATTTTATCAAAAGCTACACAGAGCACAAACTCGAAAGACTCAAACCTTACATCAAAGATATTGATGTGGCAGATGATTCTGTTCAGGTCAGGGTAACCTACTCATTTGAAAAACACAGACACAGAAACAGGGTGGACATAGATATCTACTTCAACACACCTGGAGGGGGTGTTATCCACGCCTGGGAGGAAAGCAACGACCTGTACTCTGCCATTGATTTTGTTATAGATGAGGTTGAAAGACAGCTTGTAAGACTCAAAAGCAGAAGAAAGGAAGAGGCCAGAAGACTTGCCAGAGCCGAAAAGATGAAACAGATGACCCCTCAGGAAGAGAGTATAGAAAGACCCCTTATAGTGCAGGAACCTATGCCCCTTGAAAAACCGCTGTCTGTTGAGGATGCCATGATGCTTCTGGAAGAAACAGGCGCATTCTTCCTGCCATTTAGAAATGCAGAAACAGGGGAGATTAATGTTATTTACAGGAAAAAGGCAGGTAATTACGGTCTTATAACACCGGGGGTGTAGCCTGGCAGGATTGACAAAAAAGCCTTGATATGTAATAATTTTTGACTTGTTAGACAATACGAAAGTACGAGGAGGATAATGAAAACATATCGCGTGCGCAAAGAGGACGTAAAAAGGGAATGGTATGTAATTGATGCCACCGGTAAAAACCTTGGAAGACTTGCAACATTAATTGCAAACGTACTTAGAGGAAAGCATAAACCCTACTTCCAGCCTGACGTTGATGTAGGTGATTTTGTGATTGTTCTCAATGCAGACAAGATTTCTGTAACAGGTAAAAAACTGACAGACAAAGAGTACAAGTACCACACAAACAGACCAGGAGGTCTCAGGGTAAGGTCCCTGCAGTGGATGCTTGAACACAAGCCTGAAGAGGTTATCAGACTTGCTGTAGAGAGAATGCTTCCGAAGAACAAGCTCCAGAAAAGATACATGAAAAGACTGAAAGTATATACAGGTTCTGAGCATAAACATCAGGCACAGAATCCAAAAAACCTTGAAGAGCTGAAAGCTCTGTGGAAAAACTTTTAAGGTTAATGGAGGTAGAAAACCTTGGCAGAGATAGTAAAAATAGACCCTAAAGTTGCAAAATATGGAACAGGAAGAAGGAAAGAGGCTGTCGCAAGGGTATGGATTTTTCCAGGTTCAGGTAAACTTTATGTGAAAAGCTCATCCGGTAAAGAATGGGAAGCAAAGGATTACTTTGAAAGGGACATCCTCATTGAGAAAATAAACCTTCCTTTCGTTGTTACTGAAACACTTGGAAAATTTGATGTTTACGCTACAGTTAAAGGTAGCGGAAAACCAGCCCAGGCTGAGGCTGTAATGTATGGAATTGCAAAGGCCCTTCTCCAGTACAATCCTGAACTGAGACCAACACTTAAATCTGCGGGGCTCCTTACAAGGGATGCCAGAATCAAAGAAAGGAAAAAATACGCACAGATGGGTGCAAGGGCCAAATACAGATGGTCCAAGCGTTAATATAGACTTCTATCTGGAGGGGATGATTCCCCTCCCTCACATACCTGGAGAACCAACAAATGAAAATATCCATAGCAGGAGCTTCCGGTTATACAGGGGTAGAACTTCTCAGGGGTCTTCTTGCATATCGGGAAATAGAGATTGTCCAGATAACATCAAGACAGTACGCCGGTCACAAACTGAAAGAGATTTTCCCCCATTTTTCATCATCAAAATTCTCCCAGCTTATATTCGAAGAAGAACTGGATTTGGAATCTGCTGATATTTACTTTCTGTGCCTTCCACACGAACCATCCGTTGAGCTTGTGAAAAAACTTGTGGAAAAAGGAAAAAAGGTCATAGACCTTTCTGCAGCGTACAGAATAAAAAACCCCCAGGCCTATACAGATTATTACGGGTTTGAGCATACATACACGGACCTTCTTCAAAGGGCTGTTTACGGCCTTCCAGAGCTATTCAGGGACAGAATTAAAGATGCAGATATAATAGCAAATCCCGGCTGTTATCCTACGGCAACAACCCTTGCCCTGTATCCTGCTGTAAAAGAGGGTGTGGTTGAGAAAATGACCATAACGGTCAATGCACTTTCAGGTATCTCAGGGGCTGGAAGGGGACTGAAACAGCCTTTCCACTATCCGGAGGCATTTGGTAATGCTTATGCCTATAAACCTGTAAAACACAGACATATCCCTGAAATGGAGGATGTTCTCAGAGCCGTTTCAGGTAAAGAGTACAGAATCAGATTTACCCCCCACATAATACCAGTTTCCAGGGGTATGGTATCCACAGTTGTATTCAAAACCCCCCTGAAAAAAGAACATCTGATTGAGCTGTACAGACTGGAGTATAGGTACGAACCCTTTATTAGATTTTCATCCCAGCCTCCCCAGATAAAAAATGTCATTGGCTCGAATTTCTGTGATATATATGTGGACCGGGATGATAGAACAGGTGATGCCATTGTTATTACAGCTATAGATAACCTTGGTAAAGGGGCATCACTTCAGGCACTTCAAAACTTTAATCTGATTGCAGGTTTACCTGAGGATAAATACCTCAAAGACCTGTCAGAGTCTATTGTGTTTCCCTGATAACCTTTGAGGTAATCTGTTTCAGGATACCGTTCATTCTGGTAAACACCTGATGCATGTTTCCCAGGTTGTAGACCTTTTCAACAAAAAAGGGATTTTTGTATGCAACAAAGGTTTTACCATTTCTGTGATCCAACTATCAATCAAATACGCCAATATCTGACCAATATCTGATTTGTTTGATAAATATTTAATAATGATGTTATACTTTTTTTAATACTAACTTAGGGTATTAGTATTGGCTGACCTAATAACAGCAGGGAAACTTTGTAAAGAAGAAAGAGAAAAAAGGGGTCTTTCCAGGGAGGAACTACACCGGATTACGAAGATTCCTGTTGACATAATCAGAAGACTGGAAGAAGACGAAAATTACCTGAGAAAAGACCCTTACGCCTACTTTCTTATGAAAGTTCTGGTCAGCTATTACAATCTGGACATCCAGCTCACAAGGGATTTTGATACACAGGAGCAGACAGAAAAACCTGTAGAGCACAGAGAAGAGGAAAAAGAAGAACGCCAGGGATTCTTTTTCAGATTCTTTAAGGCTGTATTTACATTTGTTGTGATTTTTACAGCAGGTTTTCTCGGACTGTCCTCCAAAGATAAGAATGATGATGACTTTCTTGAATTTCTCCATGCATTTACATACCCCCATCCAGAACCTGCATCCCACACAGCCATTATTGATGCAACCTCAAAATCCGGAACAAAAAAGATATCACTGAAGGCTAATGATTATGTCTGGCTTACAGCCTACATAGACGGAAGAGAGAAGGTTATCAAGCTCAGGAAAGGGCAGAGGATGAGACTTTCCTTCAAAAACAAGATAAGATTTGAGACTATAGGAAATGCCGATAATCTGGTCATAATATACGAAGACAAAAAGGTCGACTTTGAAAAGAAAGTGGTACACAACCTGTTCGTTGACGGCGAAGGTGTATTTTTCAACGGATACAACCTTGTTAAGGGAGAGAGTTGATACCTGTTAAAGAGGAAATAGAAAAGGCCAGAAAAGAGGTTGGCAACTACGTAAAACAGCGTCTATCAGAATTTAAAAATCTGAAAAAAAATCATTTAACAACATTTGATTTCAGACCATTTGTTGATATTCAACCGTATCAGGCAGATATATTCTCGGAAGCATGTTTCTGTATACTGACTGCAAACTCATCTGCCACTTTAGGGATAAAACTCCAGAAAGAGATAGGCATAGATGGATTCAGGGAGTACAGTTACGATGAGCTGTTTGATATTATCAGGAAAAAAGGCCATCGGTTTGCAGCCCAAAGGGCAGATAGAATTGTGAGACTGAGGAATCAGATAAATCTCCTTGAAGAAGTAGCAGATATGGTAGACGGTAAAGAAGCCAGAGAGATACTGGTTAGAGAGGTATACGGGTACGGGTACAAAGAGGCGAGCCATTTCCTCAGAAATATAGGGTTTGATGATGTGGCCATAATAGACAGGCATATATTCCGGTATTTGTTTGAAAAAGGTCTGGTAAAACCAAGGAAAACAATAACAAAGAAGGTATACCTCGAGTGTGAAGAGGCTCTTCAGAAGATAGTGGACGAGATGGGACTGACCCAGTCGGAACTTGACCTTTACATCTTTTATCTGAAAACTGGCAAGGTCTTAAAATGATTGAAAAACTCAAAGAACTTGCACTACAGAATGGGATAACCCTCACAGACCATCAACTGGCTTTATTTGAAAAATATCTGGAGATACTTTCAAAATGGAACAGGGTTTATAATCTTACCTCTGTCAGAAAAAAGGATGAAATTATTACAAAACATTTCCTTGATAGCCTTACACTGGTTAAACTTTTTGAGACTGCTGGAATACCTGTAGATGGGAAGAAAATAGCAGACCTGGGCTCAGGTGGTGGATTTCCTGGAGTTCCTTTGAAGATATACTACGGCGACAGGATTGAGATGTTTCTGATAGAGGCTGTTCAGAAGAAATGTATCTTTCTTGAGATGCTCAGAATGGAACTGGGGATTAATTATACAGTGCTGTGCAAAAGGGCTGAGGAGATAGAAGATGCCTTTGATATTGTTGTAAGCAGAGCTGCAGGGGAAACATTTGATGTGTTGAAATGGGCAAAGGGAATTACCAGAGAAGGTGGATACATAATAATAATGAAAGGGAAAAAGGTAGAGGAAGAACTCAGACCGTACACGGTGACACTTTCATTCAGAGGGCTTCCCGAAAGGAAGTTTGTTGTCATCCAGAAACGCTCTGTTTGATATAAATCAATGCTTTCAACTGCTTCCGGCTTTATCTTAAAACCGTTATTTCTTTCTTGTAATAATGGAATGTTTGTTATATCTTAAAAGTAATAACGGCAAGAGGTGCAGTGATGAACGAGATTAGCTATCTGAGGGTTTCTGTAACCGATAAGTGTAATCTTAAATGCTTTTACTGTCGCCCGGATAACTCAGAGTTTGTGCCCCATGAGGAAATACTCCGGTATGAAGAGATAGCAAGACTTGTCAGGGCAATGACCAGATACGGTCTTAGAAAAGTCAGAATCACAGGCGGAGAACCCCTTGTAAGACCACAGCTTGAAGAACTGGTCAGAATGCTAAAGGAGATTCCCCAGATAAATGATGTTTCCCTGACAACAAATGCTATAACACTTGCAAAACATGCAGAAAAGCTCAGGGAGGCCGGACTTGACAGGCTGAATATCTCCATTGATAGCCTCAAGCCAGACCTGTTTTTCCAGATAACAAAAGGCAGACTGGAAGATGTTCTTGAAGGGATAAGGGTATCAAAGAAGCTTGGTTTTGACCCTATTAAGGTAAATGCAGTAATAGTTAAAGGACTGAATGAGGACGAAGCTCTGGATTTTGTTGAGTTCGGTGCAGAATACGGTGTAGAGGTTCGCTTCATAGAGATGATGCCAATTGGAGGGGAGCAGATAAACTGGAGTGAAGAAAAGGTCAAACCCCTTGATGAAATCAAAAGAAAAATTGAGGAAGAATACGGAAAGCTTATTCCTGCCATCTCCATAGGAAGTGGTGCTGCAAGGGTTTACAAGATAGAAAAGCTTGGCAGCAAAATCGGGTTTATAACACCTATCTCAAATCCATTCTGTGATGGATGTTCAAAGCTCAGGCTGACTGCAGAGGGACACATAAAGCTCTGCCTGAGAACAGATGAGGAGCTGGACGCCAAGCCTGTAATCAGGTACGGCAGTGATGAGGAACTGGACAGCTTTATAAGAAAAGTGCTTATAGAAAAGGAAATATCAAACCAGAAAATCGTAAAGTCCGGATACGCCTTCTCAGATTGCAGAAGAATAATGACAAGCATAGGAGGGTAGATTCATCAAATTTTAAAATGGTATAATTTTCAACAAAAAACGGAAGTGGAATGAAAATTCTTTTTTACCTCCACAATCTGTGGGAAATCTCTGCCACCACCCGTCTGGCGGTAGACCTTGCAACGGTACTGAAAGATAAATACAGTGCTGATATAGAGTTTGCAGTCAACAAGATAAACCAGGATGATATCAAAAATCTTCCTTTTAAACGGCATGTGCTGAATAGAAAAGGTGAGTTTTGCAGATGAACAAACTTCCCCTTTCTGTTGCGCTGATTTCTTATAACGAAGAGGATAATATTGCCAGAACACTTGAGGCTATATCGGATATAGCTTCTGAGATTGTAGTTGTGGATTCAGGTTCTACAGATAAAACCGTTCAGATAGCAAAAGGTTTCGGAGCAAAAGTTTTTGTAGAGGACTGGAAGGGATTCAGGGACCAGAAAAACTCGGCACTTGAAAAATGTAGTCAGGAATGGATTCTTTTCCTTGATTGTGATGAGGTTGTATCTGATGAGCTAAAGAATTCAATAAAAAAGGCCCTGACCAGCCCTGAAGCAGACGGATACTTTATAAACAGAAAAACTGTTTACCTTGGTAAACCCCTTAACTATGCCTGGCAGCCGGACTGGAATCTCCGCCTTGTGAGAAAAGAAGCCAGCCCTAGATGGGAAGGTGGAAATATCCATGAGTACCTGACTGTAAAGGGTAAGACGGCAAAGCTCGAAGGATTCCTGTACCATTATTCCTACAGGGACATTAAAGACCACTTTTCAAAGGTTGTAAATTACTCGTATGTAGCAGCTGAGGAGATGTTTAAAAAGGGCAAAAAGTTTAAGATTCATAAAATCTTTTTAAATCCCCTTGCTTCATTTATAAGAGAGTATTTTTTAAAAATGGGATTTATGGACGGAATCAGAGGGCTTATAGTTGCCATAAGTGCAACCTATTATAGCTTTCTAAAGTATATAT
>JAADEU010000067.1 GCA_013153235.1 Aquificota bacterium
ACATTTTCAGATTCGTTCAGGCAGGTGCCGAGGTTTCAACACTCCTTGGAAGACTGCCATCTGCTGTTGGTTATCAGCCAACACTGGGAACGGACGTTGGTGAGGTTCAGGAAAGAATCACATCTACAGTAAACGGTTCTATTACTTCTATTCAGGCTGTTTACGTACCTGCTGACGATATTACAGACCCTGCACCGGCTTCTGTTTTCGCACACCTGGACGCTACAATTGTTCTTCAAAGGAGACTGGCTGAGCTGGGTATTTATCCAGCTATTGACCCACTTGAGTCTACATCAAAGGCCCTCGCCCCTGAGTACGTTGGTGAAGAGCACTACTACGTTGCCAGGGAAGTTCAGAGAATCCTCCAGAGATACAAAGAGCTGCAGGAGATTATCGCAATCCTTGGTATGGAAGAGCTTTCAGAAGAGGATAAGGCTCTGGTTGGAAGGGCGAGAAGACTCCAGAGATTCCTTGCACAGAAGTTCCACGTTGCTGAGCAGTTCACAGGTCAGCCAGGTGACTACGTCAAAAGGGAAGATACAATCAGGTCCTTCAAAGAGGTTGTTGAAGGTAAGTGGGACCACCTTCCAGAGCAGGCGTTCTACATGGTTGCCGATATTGAAGACGCCAAGAGAAAAGCTGAAGAAATCGCAGCAAAACAGTAATCAGATAAAGGGCCTCCCTGTAGAGGCCCCACCCTCTAAAAAGTCATTTTTTTAAAATAGTTCTGTATCAGAACGATTTTTGTGGAAGTTCGTTCGCTGATAGAACTATTTTCTGAGCAACTCAACAAATCTGTCCATCCTGAGTCTTGCCTTTCCTTCAAAATCAAACCCTATGGTTCTGCCTGATTCTTTCAGTCTTCTGTATCCTGTGTATGCCACCATGGCGGCATTGTCTGTACACAGGTAAAGGGGTGGAAAGTGAACCGTGTACCCTTCCGAAAGGGATACTTCTGTAAACTTTTCCCTGAGTCTTGAGTTTGCAGAAACCCCACCGGCAACAACCACATTTTTAACACCAAACTCCTTCACAGCATCTGTTGTTTTCCCAACAAGAACATCAACAACAGCCTCCTGGAATGATGCTGCTATATCCTCTTTTGAGTACTTTCCCTTTTCAAGCTCCCTCATTACGGCACTTTTCAGTCCAGAAAAGGAAAAATTAAACCTGTTTTTTCCCTTGTCATTCAGCATGGGCCTTGGGAATTTTATTACCTCTTTTCCTTCCTTTGCCAGTTTATCTATAACTGGTCCCCCTGGATACCCTAGACCGAGCATCCTTGCCACCTTATCGTAGGCTTCCCCTGCTGCATCATCAAGGGTTCCCCCAAGGTACATGTACTGTTCAAATCCCTTTATCAGATACAGCTCTGTGTGTCCCCCTGAGACAACCAGGGCTATGAACGGAAATTCAACCTCTCTTTCTATGAAAATCGCAAATATGTGTGCTTCTATGTGGTGGACAGGAACAAGGGGTTTTCCTGTAACAAGGGAAAGTGTTTTTGCAGCAGAAATGCCTATTACGAGGGAAACAATCAATCCAGGGGCCACTGTAACAGCAATGGCGTCAATATCCGACAGGTTTTTTCCTCCTTCTTCCAGTGCCCTGTCCAGTACAGGAATAAGGTTTTTTGTATGCTCCCTTGCTGCAAGGTCAGGATATACCCCGCCCCACTGGGCGTGGAGCTTTACCTGGGATGAGACGATGTTTGAGAGGATTCCTCCACTACTGGAATAAAGACAGACCCCTGTGTCATCACAGGAGGTCTCTATTCCCAGAATTATCATTTTTCCGCTTTTCTGGCGAAGTTCAGTATTTTTATTGCATTTATGGCGGCATCAAGCTGTGGGTCTTTGATTTTTACCTTTTTACCGTGGATTTTAGCTTCCCTTTCAGCCTTTAATCTTTCCATTTCCTCTTCCTGTGATACATGGACTACGATATCCGGGGTTATTCCCTTGTTCATAATGAGCTTACCACTTGGTGTGTAGTAGTGGGCCGTTGTTATTTTCAGGCCGGAACCGTCAGGCAGGGGTATAAGTGTCTGGACAGATGCTTTTCCGAATGTTTTGTCCCCTACAGCCAGTGCCCTTTTGTTGTCCCTGAGTGCCCCTGTAAGAATTTCCGATGCACTTGCAGAACCTTTGTTGACGATAACAACAACAGGAAGGTCAAGGGGAATCACAGGGTTGGTTCTTGAGAAGAACTCCTCGTTTGACCTTGGTGTTCTGCCCTTTGTGTATACGATAAGGTCACCTTTTTTCAGGAGCATGTCGGCGATTCTGACGGCGGTTGAAAGGAGTCCACCAGGGTTATTCCTCAGGTCTATGATAATTCCCTCTTTGTTTTTGAATTTTTCAAGGGCTTTTTTAAAGTCTTCCGCCGAGTTTTCCTGGAACTGGGTAAGTCTAATGTATCCTATTTTGCCGTTTTCAAGTTCTTTGGTTTTTACACTTCTGATTTTTATAATGGCCCTTGTTATTGTAACCTTAAACGGTTTGTCTACTCCTTTTCTCCATATGGTCAGTGTTACCTTTGTCCCCGGTTTACCCCTCATCAGTTTGACGGCCTGCATCAGGGTCATCTTGTCTGTAGGTTTACCGTCAATCTCAACGATGATGTCCCCCGGTTTCAGTCCTGCCCTCCATGCAGGTGTGTCTTCAATAGGGGCGACAATTATAAGTTTGTGGTTTTCCATCGTGATTTCTATTCCCAGTCCCCCAAACTCACCGTGGGTTTCTGTTGTGAACTCTTTGTACTCCTCCGGGGTGAAGAATGCTGAGTAGGGGTCAAGGGCGTTCATCATTCCCCTGAGTGAGCCGTAAATCAGTTTTTTTGAGTCTACCGGCTCAACGTATATCTCTTTGACCAGTTTAAAAACATCTGTATATATACCAAGAAGCTGGAGGTCTTCTTTCAGCTGGTCGTTTTTTGTTTTTGCATTGATTCCAAATGTGAGGCCAGCCACAAAAATAATGAGGATACCTGCGACCAAAGACAGTCTGCTTTTCATTCCATATCTCCTGAGAATTTTTTCTTTTTATCATTCATTATCTCAAAGAATAGGACCGATTTCAAAGAAATGTAGGAGATGGGTAACCCAGATAAAACCCCTGTCCAAAGTCTATTCCAATATCCTTAAGCAGTTTTAAAATCTCCTGACTTTCTATTGATTCTGCCACCGTTTTAATCTGGAGTTTTTTACACAGGAAGTTCATACTCTCCACAAATGCAACACTTTTTGTATCAGCAGGGTTCAGCTCCCTTATGAACTCTCCATCAATCTTTACGTAGTCTATAGGGAAGTATTTCATGTAATAAAATGAAGAATAGCCGCTTCCAAAATCGTCTATGGCAAAACAAAAACCCTTCTCTTTAAGCCTCAGTATAAGCATCTGAACCTCTGCAATCTCCCTTACAGCCTCCCTCTCTGTTATCTCAAATACGATTTCCTCAGGGCTGATTTTCAGGTTCTGGACCTCTGTGAATATGTAATCCCAGAAATCACCGTCGGATATATCCTTTGCAGAGAGGTTTATAAATAGCTTTTCTTTTATGTTGTGCCGTTTTTTCATCCCCAGAGCCTTTTTTATTATTATCCTGTCAACCTCCTTTATTTTCCCCAGTTTTTCTGCAAGGGATATAAACCTGTATGCTGATATGATTTCCCCATCCTCGGTTTTAAGCCTTGCCAGAACCTCGTAGGCGTGAACGGTGTCGTTTTTCAGGTCGTATATAGGCTGGAAAAATGGAATAAACAGGTCATTTTCAATTGCCTCCTGAAGAACGGCAAACTCTTTTCTCTTTTCTTTAATGGTGTTTTCTATCTCCTCAACCGTCGGTACGTACACCTTGTTCTTTCCCATATCTTTTGCCCGGTAAAGGGCGTTATCCACGACTATCAGAAGCTCTTCTTTTGTTCTACCGTGGGTGGGAAACTCAACAACACCCAGTGATGCGCTGACAGAGATTACTGACCCGTCCATTGTGCATATTCTGTTTTCCTCAAGGTTCTTTCTGATTCTTTCAGCCACCTGAATGGCCTGTTCTAAAGGTGTTTCGCTGAGCATTATTACAAACTCGTCCCCACCTATACGGGCAACAAGGTCCCCGTCCCTTATGGAGCTTTCAAGTATGTCCGCCACGGATTTTAGGACCATATCACCTGTGTGGTGCCCGTATGTATCATTTATGTATTTGAAGTTATCAAGGTCTATAAGTATCAGTGAAAAATGGTAGTTTTTCCTCTGGGCTCTACTTACTTCGTATCTCAGCAGGTCCTCAAATATCCTTCTGTTATAAAGACCTGTAAGGGGGTCATGTCCTGCGTAGTATTCAAGTTCTGTGATGGCCCTTGAAAGGGCTCTGGAGGAGCCTGTTACAAGGGTCATTATTGACAGGATAGAGTTGAGGATGTTTTCTTCTTTTTTTGTCAATCTGCTTTCAGAAAGCACAACAAGCCCCAGGACTCCTCCTATACCTGGAGAATCCTGGAGAAAACTGTGGGTTTCTATATGAATCTGTCTGAAATGTTTCTGCATTCTTTTTCCGGTTATTGGTACTTCCTCAAATTCTATTTTTTTGTGTAGTGGAAGCCCTAATCTTTCCTTTAAAGCCCCAATAACGGTTCTTTCCGTTGTTTTTTCCATTCTATAGCTGGTAAACAGATAAACTTTAAGGTGTTGTTCCTCTTCAAATATAAAAAAGAAAGCATCATAAGGGTATATTTTCCTGAGTTTTTTCAGTATTTCCCTTGCATAGCCCTTCCAGTCCATAATATTTTCCCTGGAAAGGACTATTTCCTTAAGGATTTTTGTTTCTTCCTGAAGCAGTTTTTTATCGATAACCTCTTTTTCAAGGGTGGAAATCAGATTTATAGCCTTTATGCTCCCTTCCTTAACAAGCTCAATGTTGCTGGCTATATTTTTCTCAATATTTTTCAGAAGCAGTCTAAAGTATTCAGGGTTTACCCCTTCAGACAGGTTTTTCACCTCATTTTGCAGTCCTTTTATAAGGGAGTTATACCTGAGCAGATTCTCAAGGACTGTACCACTTTTGAGGGCTATCTCCCTTCTGAGATTTTCAAACTGCTGGTCTTTTTTGCTCACAACAGGTCAACCCCGCATTTTAAGTCGTAAAGATATCTGAGTAGTTTTTCCACAGCCTCCCCTTTAAACAGGAAGCCGTGCTGGGGGGCGATGATATCCACATCCAGTTTTTCAACCCTTTTTACCCATTTTCTCAGGGCTTCATTGGAGGCCATATACCTTTTGTGGAAACCTTCAATACAGGGAATATACTCATCAAAATCCTCAACAAACAGGCTGTTTTCTGAGCAGGGGAGTATTCCTGCCCCTATATCACCTGTAAACAGGATTTTTGATACAGGGTCATAAACATTTATCTGTCCCGGTGAGTGGAGAAAATGGGCAGGTATCAGCTGGAGACGGAAACCTGTTCCAATCTGAAGCTCCATCCCCTCATCAGGAACACCGAAAATTCTATCTGTCTGCTTGATGTCGTAATGGGGGAGGAATCTCATCCACAGTCTTGATATGTAGGCTCTTGCCTCTGTCATCTCGAGCCAGATACTCAATCCACCGCAGATATCAGGGTCCTGGTGGGAGAGTATTATGGCGTTAATCCTTGACAGTTTTGTGTATTTAAGTACCCGTGAAAGGAGTACAGGAAACAGTCCAAAACCACCGGGGTCCAGAATGGCAGCCTTTTTGTCGTGGACAATCAGATACTGGTTTGATGGTATACCGAGCTCTTCTTTGGACTCTCCAAAACCCAGCAGGATAAACCTGTGGGTTTTATTTTCAAACAAAACCTTATCCATGATGCCCTGCTTTAATAATTTTTTATTTTCTATATTAACATTATTCGTTCTATTTTTATTTGAGTTAAAATATATTGGCTAAATTTACAGGAAGGTGGAAAATGGGAGTTTTGAGATTCCTTAATGCCGGGGAAAGCCACGGCCCTGCACTTACTGCGATTATTGAGGGAATACCTTCAAATCTGGAAATCTCCTCCGACTACATAAACAGGGAGCTGGCAAGGAGACAGCAGGGTTATGGTCGTGGTGGCAGAATGAAGATAGAGAAGGACAGGGTCGAGATACTGTCCGGCGTCAGATTCGGTAAAACTCTGGGTTCTCCTATAACACTTATGGTCAGGAATAGGGACTGGGAAAACTGGACGGATATAATGGCGGTTGAAGGTCAGCCAACAGACAAAAGGGAAATTACAAACCCCCGTCCTGGACATGCAGACCTGCCTGGGGGTATAAAGTACGGGTTTTCCGACCTGAGGAATGTCCTTGAAAGGGCCAGTGCCAGGGAAACAACAACCAGGGTTGCAGTTGGAGCTGTATGTAAAAAGCTCCTTGAGGACATAGGTATCAAAATAGGCAGTTATGTCGTTTCGATAGGCGAGCTTTCTGTAAGGGAGCTTATACAGGACATACCCCTTGAGGAGAGGTTTAAAAGGGCTGAAGAGTCAGAGGTCAGAATACCTGTTCCTGAAGAGGACGAAAAGTTCAAAAAGCTGATAGACCTTGCAAAAGAAGAAGGGGAAAGCCTCGGCGGGGTTTTTGAGGTTTTTGCCACAGGTGTTCCTGTGGGACTGGGTTCTTATGTACAGTGGGACAGAAGGCTGGACGGTAGAATCGCCCAGGCCTTTATGAGTATACAGGCGATAAAGGGCGTGGAAATAGGTGATGGTTTTGAGCTGTCCAGAAGGTTTGGTTCCCAGGCACACGATGAGATTTTCTGGGACAGGGAAAGGGGTTTTTACCACAGGACCAACAGAGCCGGTGGTCTGGAAGGCGGGATGACAAATGGAGAGCCTGTAATCGTAAGGGCGGGAATGAAGCCGATACCAACCCTTATGAGAAAAAAGTCACTCCATTCGGTGAACATAAAAACAAAAGAGCCTTTTGATGCGGCAAAAGAAAGGTCGGACGTTACAGCTGTGCCTGCAGCTGCTGTGGTTGGAGAGGCTATGCTGGCAATAGTTCTGGCTGAGGCAGTCCTTGAAAAATTCGGAAATGACAACTGGGAAGATATTAAGAAAAGGGTTGAGGAGTACCGCCAGTACACACTGAGGTATTAGTTTACACCTTGATTAAAATTCTGATATAATATTCAGAGTTTGTGGATATAAAATACTCTTGAAATGGAGGCTGCTTTGGAAGGGCTTTATACTCACCACATCTTGATGGCAGTTATTGCACTTGTTGTTGTACCTGTTTTATTTTCCGTATTTGCTAAAAAGCCTTCACTGGTCCCAACACCTGTTCAGAACCTTTTTGAGATGTATATAGAGTTTGTTGATAACATGCTCAAAGAGCAGATGGGCAAAGAGGGCAGGAAATTCTTCCCTCTGGTGGCAGGACTGGGACTGTTTATATTCTTTGGAAACCTCATGGGAATGATTCCCGGATTTGAGTCATATACCGCTAACATAAACACTACACTTGCACTTGCACTTATGGTATTTTTCCTTTACAACTACCTTGGATTTAAAAAGCATGGAATAGGATACCTGAAACATTTTATGGGTCCTATACCTGCTGCAGCTCCAATATTCTTTATAATTGAACTTATATCCCACCTGAGCAGGCCTGTCACACTGGCACTGCGTCTGTTTGCAAACATGACAGGTGGTGAGCTTATTACTGTTGTTCTTATAATGCTGGTTCCACTGCTTATTCCTCTTCCTATTATGGTTGTGCACCTGATAGCGGTATTTTTACAGACTTACGTGTTTATGATACTGACTACCGTGTATATAGCCGGTGCGCTGGTTGAAGAAGCACACTAAGGAGATTGTAGATGGAGATAAAAAAAGTACTGGTTTGTGTTGACCTGACGCCCCTTTCGCTGAAGGCACTGGAATGGGGTAAGGATATAGCGGAAAAATACGGTGCAGAGCTGGTGGTTTACCACGAGCTTGAGGATGTTTATACAATGATAAAAACCAGTGCTTCTTTCGGGATGCCTGCATCCCCTGACCTCAAGGAAAAGGCAGAGAAAAATGCACTGGACAAACTAAAACCCCTGCTGAAGGATGTACAGACAGAATGCAGATTTCTGATAGAGGCAAAAGGTAAAACTGCAGACAGGCTGGTTGAAGTGGTAAAGGAAGAATCACCGGACCTGACTGTGATAACGGTTGATTACGAAAGGACCGTTACAAAACTTAGCTCACAGGTGTTAGTAATAAAATAAAAATACAGAAGGAGGTTTTTACAGTAATGAAGAAATACTCTACAGCGTTCTTGATGCTCTTTATGATTGCAGGAGC
>JAADEU010000098.1 GCA_013153235.1 Aquificota bacterium
AATAAAAAAGGGGCTAAATAGCCCCTTCTGTACTATTTGTTTAGAAGCTCCACAGCCTCCAGTATCTCAAGACCGGACTCATGTATGGATGTTCTTCCGATGAACCCGGCAAGTCTTGCCACGGCAATTTCCTTCTCAAATGTTTCCTTATCCAGACCGGAGATTTTCAGAGCCTCTTCCCAGTTTCTGGGCAGTATTCTTACCTTTCTCTCCTTCACGTACAGATTTCCAACCTGTTTTATCGCCTGTAGTATCCTTACAATCAGTGGGTTAATGGGGTTTGCTATACCCTCAGGTACACCTGAAAGGGCTTTTTTAATCAGCTTACCAGGTTCTGTCAGTACTATACCGTTATTTGGCAGAACATCCAGTATGTATCTTGCCTCAAGCTTGTTAACCGCGTACTGGACTTCTTCTTTCAGTGTTTCATCAAACTCCTTAAACAGCTCATCAAGGAACATTCCGTACTCGGGTATTTTGTGGAGAACCATCAGCTCAAATCTTGTCAGGTGTGGCAGTCTCTTTATGTTGTAGGCGAGGTTTTCGTACAGCTGTCCTGATTTTGTTGGGTATCCTCCACCAACGAGATGCTGTTTTACAGCCTCCTCGTACCAGTGGTAGTTAGGAGCTCCAAACTCTGTTTTTGTGATGGTTACAGCCTTAACACCTGTAGCTGTGATTTCCCTGACACCTTTATCTTTTATGTCCTTCAGAACCTCTTTACCGTGGGGTGTCAGTCTGTAAACAGTTTTGCCTGTTTTTTCATCAAGTTCTGAGGTAATCAGGTTAAACGACTCCAGGGAGTAAAGGGATTCTTTAACCGTGTCGTACAGCTTTTCGTACCACTGGTTACCCTTTTCCCAGAAGTGTTTAAACAGCTGCTCTATATTAAACAGCTCCGCCCATTTTTTCTTCAGCTCCTCTTTTTTCTGGTAGCCCATAGCCTGGTTAATCATCCTGCCGTAAAACTCAACCAGATGCTTGTACTCTTTGAGGGGTTTTTCCATAAGGTAGTGGACAATCTCCTCGGCTGTAGGAACAATTTCTGGATTCGTTTTGTTTTTCTCCCATACCTTCTCAATACCGATAAGGAGCTCCTGGTCCAGGGTCTCCAGATTAAATGTTTTTACAGGTCTGTAATGTCTTTCACTCCACAGTCTGTAAACCTCAAGCAGATTTTCTCCTCCAGGGAGAAGGTTTCCTTCAGCATCTATAAATGCAAGTTCCTGAAGAACCTCTGCCTCCTGGGCTGTAAGTCCATCAATACCACTGTCCAGAACCTTCAGCAGGGCATACATGTAATCCTCGTTTATAACCGTTTCAAGGGATGGTGCCATTGTCTGTATAGTTTTCTGAACCGCCTGACCAAGTCCAGAGAGTGTGTACACATCTGAGTTTGGTACGGAGAATGAGATAAGTCTCATTGATTCAAGGATAAGGGGAAATCTGCCATGCTCAGGAAGCATTTTTGTTTCCGCAGGTCCTGTAGGCATTGAGGATATGTATGATGCAAGTTCTTTTGAAATAACCAGTCTTGGTTTTGCCTTTATATAAATCTCATAAATAGACCTTGCATAATCGTTAATTTCCTTGAACCATCCCCTTTTTTCCTCGTGGGTTTCCTGTGCAAACCCCCTTTTCTTCAGAGGTTCAAATGTTTCCTCACCTGTAAGACCACCACTGTTTATGGCAGCCTCAATCATCGCTATAACTTCCGAGCCTATCCATCTGAACCTCTCGTCCCACTCAGAAGGATGGCTGATAAGCCCCTTCTGTATCATCTCCTCAAGGAGATACACAAGGTTTCTTCCCCAGTATGTAAGAACATACTCAACAGGGCTTGTTCCCTGCTCAAGGAGATTCTGGAGCTCAAGCTCAACATAGGGGTCTTCCTCCGCTTTAATTGTTATCTGGCAGGAAAGTCCCTTTTCTTCCTGTGCCTTTGCATTCAGCAGCGCAAGTGCGTGTTCTTTCCTTATGACCATTGTAGCCCTCCTGTTTTTTTTATTATTAAGATAAGTCTTTATTAAATTTTTGTCAAATAATTTTAGTGCAAAAATATCAAATCCGACATACCGGATTATACAGGCTGCTCCACCTAAAATTCCTGATAAAATATTCTTAGCCCTATTAAACCAAAAAGGAGCTGTATATGGACGAAAAAATTCTTTCTGCCCACGGACTGACGGTAGACGAATACAGGAGGATTGTCCAGCTGATAGGAAGGGAACCCAATGAGGTAGAGCTGGGAATATTCGGGGCACTGTGGAGTGAACACTGTTCGTACAAATCATCAAAGCCATTTCTCAGGGTATTCCCCACAGAAGCACCATGGGTTATACAGGGTCCAGGGGAAAATGCCGGTGTTGTTGAGATTGACGATAAATACGCCGTTGCATTCAAGATTGAATCCCACAACCATCCATCGTATATAGAGCCATTCCACGGGGCTGCAACAGGTGTAGGAGGAATCATAAGGGACATTCTGTCCATGGGGGCAAGACCTGTCTGTGCCTTTGATAGCCTGAGGTTTGGCGACCCGAGAAACGACGGTAAAAGGGAAAGCATTAAAGATGCAAAACCGATAGCCCAGGGTGTCGTTAAAGGTATAGGCTTTTACGGAAACTGTATCGGCGTTCCAACGATAGGCGGAGAGGTTGTTTTTGATGAAGTATATGCAGGGAACCCTCTGGTAAATGCATTCTGTCTGGGAATACTGGAAAAGGACAGGATATTCAGGGCACGGGCTACAAAAATCGGGCAGAAAATGGTAATGGTCGGTTCTTCCACAGGTAGAGACGGTATACACGGAGCAACAATGGCATCGGCAGAGTTCTCTGAAGAAACAGAGGACAAAAGACCAAACGTCCAGATAGGTGACCCGTTCTTCGGGAAGAGACTCGTTGAGTGTACACTTGAGGTTATGCAAAAGGGACTGATTGTTGGATGTCAGGACTTTGGGGCAGCAGGACTTGCAGGTTCCACGTCAGAATTCGGTGCAAAATCAGGAATGGGCGTAAAGGTTTATCTGGAAAATGTCCCCTTAAGGGAAGAGGGAATGACCCCGTATGAGATTCTCCTTTCAGAGTCCCAGGAGAGGATGCTCTACGCTGTAGATGATGAAAATGTGGATAAAGTTATAGAAATAGCAAAATCGTACGGTCTTGAAGCCGCAGTCATTGGAGAAACAACCGACACAAAAAGAATGGAAGTTTTTTATAAAGGGGAAAAGGTGGCAGACCTTCCTATATCTGCCATTGTAGATGATGCCCCTGTTTATGACAGGCCCAGGAAAGAGCCTGAGTACCTTAAAGAAACCAGGGCATTTGACCAGAACACCCTTCCTGAGGTAGACCTGAAAGAGTCTATCAGGAAGGTTATCTCCTCACCGACAATAGCCAAAAAGGAATGGGTTTACAGGCAGTACGACCACGAGGTTGGAATCAACACAGTTGTTAAACCTGGTAGTGATGCAGCTGTTCTGAGGATAAAATGGGCTGTAAAGCCTGAAATAAATTCTGAAAAGGCCGTTGCAATATCATCCGACGGAAATGGAAGATGGGTATACCTTGACCCGTATGAAGGTGGAAAGAGGGTGGTTGCAGAGGCTGTGAGAAATGTATACATCACCGGGGCAAAACCACTTGCCATAACAGACTGTCTGAACTGGGGGAATCCTGAAAATCCTGAAATAATGTGGCAGTTTGAACAGGCAACAAAGGGCATGGCCGACGCCTGCAGACAGCTGAACACACCTGTGATAAGTGGTAATGTATCACTGTACAACGAGACGGTGCTGCCGGATAAAAGGATAAATGTGTACCCCACACCTACAGTTGTTGCCGTAGGTGTTCTGGATAGGCCAGAGGACGCAATTCCTTCATTCTATCAGGAAGAGGGTGATATCATCGTACTGGTTGGTGAAGTGGACAGACAGCCCACCGTAAACGGCAGTGAGTACCTGAAAGAGGTACACGGTCTGGTTACAGGCAGCATACCCCCTGTTGACCTTGAGATAGAAAAGAAACTGATGGAATTTATACATACAAACAGGGAAAAGATAAGCTCAGCCCACGATGTATCCGACGGGGGACTTATCACGGCACTCATTGAACCTGCATTTTCCGAAGAAAGGACATTTGGACTTGAGGTTGAAATTGAAACACAGCACAGGCCTGACTTTGAGCTGTTTGATGAGATGAGGAGTATTGTGGTTATATCCGCCAAAGAGAAGGATATTCCCTATCTTGAGGCAAAGGCAAGGGAACTTGCAATTGGATTCAGGGTTATCGGTAAAGTAACAGAAAGACCTGAGCTTAATCTGAAAATAGGTGAATTGAGTATAGAGGACAGCACAGAGGAACTGAAAAACCTGTGGGAAAACAGTCTAAAGCACCTGCTTGACTGATAAAAAGGGGAGTTTTCCCCTTTTTTATTATCATCAATTTTTTAAATTGACCTCCATCAATTACTTCCTCTCCTGACAGTTTTATAGTGTTTATAATTACAATCACCACAACATAATCAAAACACATCAGGCAGGCCGCGAGGCTATCAGTAGGTATTTATTTCCTTTTTACAATAACTGGGGAGGGAGTATTATGACCACCACTACAGAAGTCCTATGGACTTTAAAGGTAGTTTATACCATTTACGCCTTTGCCATCATGTCCCTAATTGCATGGTTTGCCTACAGGGTTACAAAGCGGCCTGAAAGCTACAAAACCTGGCTCACACCGAAAGTCTTTTACACCTACCTTGCCATCCTTGTTGTAATCGGTGTTGGTATCCATATCCTGACCTACAACAAAATTCCGTGGGTAGCATGGGAGCTGAAAAAACACAAAATCCCTGCAGACAGGGTAATTGAGGTACAGATTAAGAACCACCAGTTTATCTTTCCGGAAGAGACTCCCATCACAATTAACTGCGGTGAGGTCGTCAAGTTCAATGTAACCAGTGCAGACCTTACCTACGGATTTGGTCTTTTCAGACCGGACCACACGATGGTCTTCCAGATGCAGGTTGTACCTGGACACAACAACGAACTGCTCTGGCAGTTCCACGAGGAAGGGACATTCTACGTCCTGAGTACAGAATACTCAGGACCAAAAGGGGCAAGGATGAAAGCCCCTGATGCCTTCAGGGTTGTAAACTGTGAACAAAAAGTTAGCCAAGGGAGGGAGTGATGGGTATAAAAGAGCTTCTAATCAACGGTCACCAGGGGGGTCTTGACCATACAGGACTGAGCCCTCTACAGAAGGTCACACTGAGATTCGTTGTCATCGGGCTGATTTTTTACGGTGTTGCGGCTATAGAAGGGATGATAATGAGGGGTCACGAGATAACACCCCTTCCCCTGATGACAGATGAGCACTTTTTCGCCATTATGACAGCCCACCCGATTGTTGGGATATTCGGTTCAACATACCTGCTTGTGTTTGGGGCGTTTACATTCCTGGTTCCATACCTGATGAAAAAGCCCCTGTTCAGTATTAAACTTGCAAACTTCACCTGGGGAATAATGACAGCCGGAACCGTACTGGTCTGGCTTTCCGGATTTATCTTCCACTATGCCCCTCTGTACACAATATACTGGCCACTACCTGTTGATTTTCAGCAGTTCAGTGTGGCAGGGGCCACAATGTTCGTTATAGGAATTGCATTTATCATGATTGGAACGCTGGGTTTCATATTCAACACATACGCAACAGTGTTTTACACACCAAAGGGTCAGAAAAAACAGCCTATAAAACCACTTCTTATGAGTGCATTCGGTATAGATGGATTTCTTAATATAGTCAATAAAATCAGGGGGAAGGAGCCTTACGTGAAGGAACCACCCCTTTCACTGCCACTGGTTGCCATATTCAGGGGTACGGTGGACACATTCCTTGATGCACTGGTTATTCTGGCAGCCGGGATACTGATACTGTTTTTCATAGGGAACCAGGTATTCCAGTGGGGTTTGCATTACCACGCCGTTGATGCCCTGCTTTACAAAAATATATTCTGGTGGGGACTTGACCTTATCGCAGATGGACTGGTTCTGATTTACGTTGCAGGAACCTGGTACCTGCTTGCCATGCTCATAACCGGAAGGAACCTGTTTATGCAGAATATTGCAAGGGCAGCCCTCCTGCTTGAACTTATTGTTTCGTGGGCTGTATGGAGCCACCACCTTCTGTCAGACCAGCCCCAGCCAGAAATCATGAAACTGGCCTCCGGTGAGATGATAACGGCATTTGAGCTTATCACACAGGGGCTGGCGTTTTTTATAACCCTGACCACCCTGTGGCTTGCAAGACCACTCAAAATGACAAACGAGCTTAAATTCCTCCTTGGTGGACTCCTTGGGTTTGCCCTGGCTGTACCGGCAGGTATAATCCAGGCTGACCTGGGTATGAACAGACTCCTCCACAACACCCAGTGGGTGGCAGGTGCCCACTTCCACGTGGCAATACTGGTTGGACTGACAATGACACTTTACAGTGCCATATACATACTCTTCCCTATACTGACAAACAAATCCGTAAAACTCTACAGCCAGAGGCTTGCAAACTGGCATTTCTGGTTACATCTGATAGGTGGAATAGGTATGGGTGCATTCATGGGAATGGCAGGAATTGACGGAATGCTCAGAAGGCATGTCTACACAGAAGGGGAGTTTATGCTGTACATGATACCTGCAGGTATATTTGGTGCAATGCTGCTTCTGGCGTGGTTTATATTCATGTTCAACATTATTGCAACAATAGGTCTTAAAGGACTTATCGGTATATTCAAACCATCAAAGATAGATAAAGAGGTTGTCGTTCCTGAACCTGCGACAGCCATGCAGAAAGGGTAGAGGGAATGTTTGACCTGAGAAAAGCCGCAAAAAAAATAAAGGAAGACGGTCTTTACACATTCATCTACAACGAGATGAAAGAATACATGGGGAGGGAGGAACTTTCGGAGGAGGAGATTCTCCTCCTCTTTGAAAAAAATCCAAAGTTCCTTGAGGATTACAAGACACTTAACACCCAGAGTGAGATAAGTAATATACAGCTACTTGAACAGGAGATTCTCCCTGATGACCCACCTGAATGCAGACAGATAAAGGAAAAGATAAATGAAAACCGGAAGGAGCTTATTAGACTGGAGCCATACGAAAACAAGCCTGACAATATGGTGTACGCAATCTGGATAGGCTCTGTAACTGTATTTTTAATATTTGTCATACACAACCTTGTTGTTCTGTACACATTCTGGTACGAAAAACATCCCCTTATGGTTTACCTATCTTATGTTGTGGTCAGTATCGGTGGATACCTGTACTACAGGAAAAGACTGAGGGACCACATGAGATTCCATAAAGTTTTCAAAAAGATTGAAGAAGAAACCAGAAAGCTCATAGAAAAGGGAAAATCCTCAGGCTGTCTGAAAAAGATATTCCAGTAGTTGTTTTTCTGCCCGCTTTATATTATTTTTTTCAAAAAAAGTGGTGGGCAGAAAATGAAAAAAAGCTGTGGCTGTAAGAGTAAATTCAACGCAGTTTTTATGAAAAATCTTGAGTGGTACCTTCACCACGTGTATGGAAACTACAAAAGGTCCCTCTTTTCAAAACTGGGGAAAAATGTCCTTGAGATTGGTGCCGGAACAGGAACAAACCTCCCATACTACAGGGAAGGAACACAGCTGACGGTGGTTGAACCAAGCAGGGATATGCTTAACTACTTCCTTGAAAAGGCAAAGGACCATCCCCTCAGGATATACGTAAGGGAAGGATATGCAGAGGAGCTGCCATTTGAGGACAACAGTTTTGACAGCGTTGTATCAACCCTCGTTCTGTGCAGCGTCCACTCCCCTGTAAAGGCCCTTAAAGAGATAAAGAGGGTACTGAAACCCGGTGGAACGTTTGTTTTTATTGAGCATGTAAAAGCCCCAGACTTTACCCTTACAGCCAAAGTACAGGACCTGGTACAGGCAGGCTGGAAATGGCTGTTTGAGGGATGTGACGTAAAGAGGGATACAGGAAAGCTAATAAAAAGCTTCTTCCCTGACGCAAAGTACAGGATGGTAAAATTTAACAGTCCATTTATCCCTGTAAACTACCACATAATAGGATATGGAACAAAACAGCCAGATTAAGAGAATTTATGAAGATGTTTACTTTTTAAGCTCCATTAGGCCCTTCAGAAACTACGAGAATATCCAGTCATTGAACAGGGCGGCAGAGTACATAGAAGGGGTGTTCTCACAGTTTACAGACCAGGTCCAGATACAGGAATTCTCCGTTGGTGGTGACAGGTACAGAAATGTTATCGGAATAATAAGCCCTGAAGGAAAACAGACCGTCGTTATAGGAGCCCATTACGATGTGGCCGGAAACACCCCCGGGGCAGACGACAACGCCAGCGGTGTGGCAGGTATCCTTGAGCTTGCAAGACTTTTAAGCAGGGAAAAAAACAGGTACAGAATAGAGCTTGCCGCATACACCCTTGAGGAACCACCTTTTTTTGGAACGGTGAAGATGGGAAGCTACATACATGCCCACAGCCTGAAAAAGAAAAAAGCTGATATAAAGGTGATGATATGCCTTGAGATGATAGGATACTTTTCAGATGAGAAAGGCTCCCAGGAGTTTCCCCTGCCGTTTATGAGTCTGATATATCCAGATACAGGAAATTTTATAGGTGTTGTGGGAAAAATAGGACAGAAAAGAATCACCCAGAAGATACGGGACCTTATGAGAAAGGGCTCTGAAATACCTGTGTATTCTATAAATGCCCCAACCAGCCTGCCAGGTGTTGACCTTTCAGACCACAGGAATTTCTGGAAGTTCGGCTATCAGGCTGTGATGATAACCGACACATCCTTTTACAGAAATCCCCACTACCACAGGAGAAGTGATACTGTTGCAACACTGGATTTTGAAAGGATGTATCAGGTTATTAAAGGTATCCGGTATGCCGTCTTAAATCTATAGCTTACCGTTATAAACAACCACCCTGTTTCTTCCTGTCTCTTTGGCCCTGTATAGAGCCTTGTCAGCCCTGCTCAAAAACTCGTCTATTGTCCGGACATTGTCAGGGATGTCCGAAAACCCCCCGATACTCACTGTAAGTTTCTTGAATGGGGATGATGTATGCTCTATATTTTTATCCAGTACGTCCCTGCGTATGGCACTGGCCACCTGATAGGCCTGTTTCTCATCTGTGTTTGACAGGACAACAACAAACTCCTCACCACCCCATCTGCTTACTATATCAGCGGGTCTCCTTGCATGTCTACCTATGATTCTTCCAACCTCTTTCAGGGCAAAATCCCCTTTCAGATGGCCGTAACTGTCGTTATACGCCTTAAAGTAATCAATATCAATCATCAAAACAGCCACAGGTATCCTCTCCCTTACCGCCCTTTTTAGTTCCTGTCTGAATACCTCTTTTAATCTTCTCCTGTTTGCAAGTCCTGTAAGCTCATCGTGGTTTGACATGTACCGTAGCTTTCTATTGAGGGATTCCACCTCCTTTTTATCAAGGTGTACCTTCAATGAAAGCAGAAAGTCCTTTCTAATGTAATACTCCAGAATGTAGCCACCAATCATACCCAGAATATTTGCCGAGGATACAAAAAACATATTGGCGGCAAGGTACTTTTCCGGTGAGTGGAGAAAAAACAAATCAATCAGAAAATAGACAAAGGCTATGGTCCAGGAATCTATTGCAGAAAATATAAAGGGCAGACCTGACAGTGTATACAGGAAAAATATAACCAGAAACAGACCGGCATAATAAATCTGTGCCTCGGTAGGGGGGGGAATAAACATCATCCCCACTATAGAAATTCCTGCCACAAGGGCCACAAAACAGTATATCCAGTAAACCATTCTGTAGTTTTTACTGAACAGAATGTAAAAAAGGGTGGGAAGTAAAATAGCAAGGACAAACAGCCTGATTCCCCACAACTCCTGATACATCTGTGGAAACAACACATAGTCTGCAAATCCAAAGGAAAGATACACAATAATTCCGAAAATCAGCATAATTCTTATTCTGTTTATGGTCTTGAAAAAGTAGTACTCCTGATACAGCTCCTCAAGTCTGTCAGGGAAACAGAGCAGAAGACGGCGGCTTCTGATTTCCTTATCGATTACATTCCTGAGGGAGGAAATGTCATGCCTGTCGAAAAACTCAATGTAGAGCCTCAGGTCTTTATCAAAAAGTTTATCTATCTCTTTGTTAAACATGCGGTGCCTTTGCTTTTTCTTTTTCCCCTCCGTTATTTTAAAATAATGACCCCTGTAATTATTAACAACCACAAATTCTGATATGCTTTTTAAAAGGGGAATCTGGCAATGGCAAAACCGAGAATCAAACATTACCTGATAAATGAAAAATACGAAGACCCGGGGATAGTGATAGAGATAGACACACTGGGGGAGTACATACTGTTTGATGTAGGTAATATCAGAAGGCTGGACAGACATCTGATTAGAAAAATAACAAAACTGTTTGTCACCCACACACATATGGACCACTTTATAGGCTTTGATACCCTCCTGAGAAACAAACTGGGAAAGGAACAGACGGTTGAAGTGTTTGGAATCTCCCCACTTGCCGAAAACGTCTACTGTAAACTACAGGGATATACATGGAATCTGGTTGAGTTTGAGCCGAGAATCGTGTTCAACCTGAAACAGTACAACAACGGTCTTTTTGAGTATTACTCCTACGATATCAAGAAAAAGTTTGCAAGGGATTTTATAAAGGAGGAAAAAGCAGACCCTGACATTATATACGAAAATGAGTACTACAGGGTAAGATACGCCGTTTTAGACCACAAAATACCCGTTATGGGATACTCCTTTGAGTACAAGGACAGACTCCTCCTGAAAAAAGACAGTATAAAAGACCTTCCACTTAAAGGAAGGGAAATCGGTGAGTTTAAGAAATTCCTGGAAGATGAAAGTAACGCAGGAAGGAGTTTTACCATTGGGGGAAAGGAGTACAGCTGGGAAGAACTGAGGGAAAAGTACAGCTACATTCAGGAGGGTATAAAGATATCCTACGTGACAGATGTGGTTTTTTCTGAGGAAAATCTGGAGAAGATTATCCAGCTGGTGAAAAACTCGGATGTTCTTTATTGTGAGGCTGTCTTTCTGTCTGAAGACAGGGAACAGGCATCAAAGGTTTACCATCTTACAACAGACCAGACGGCATACATAGCAAAGGAGGCCGGTGTAAAAAAACTGGTTGTTTTCCACTTCTCCAGAAGATACGCCGGCAGAAGAAACCAGATAATTGAGGAGATAAAAGAGATTTTTCCAAATGTGGAGTAAACAAACACCGGGTTATATACTCACCTTATCCCTCAAATCCTCCGGTATATGGTCCTTTATCATCTGGATAAACTCCTCTTCGGTTATCGTTTTCACCCCAAGTTGCTGGGCCTTTCTCAGTTTTGAACCTGGATTTTCACCAACAACCACGAAGCTCGTTTTTTTACTGACGGAGCTGGTGGCTTTTCCTCCCAGTCTTTCAACGATTTCCTGTGCCACCTCCCTGGAGCAACAGTGGAGGCCACCGGTAAACACAAATGTTTTGCCGTCAAACAGATGCTCAACGGTTTCCTGTTTTTCTTTACAGGTCTGGACGCCAAGCTCTTTAAGCTCGTAAATGATTTTCAGGTTCTGCTGGTTGTGGAAAAAGTCGTAGATACTCCTTGCAACCACATAGCCTATATCAGGTAGTTTTTCAAGCTCCTCAACACTCCAGTCTTTAAGCTCCTCAACACAGTTTATATGCTCTGCCAGTGTTTTTGCCGTTACCTTCCCAACGTATCTGATACCAAGCCCTGTGATAAGCCTGTGGATAGGTCTGTGTTTTGATTCCTCAATGGACCTCCTCAGGTTTTCAACGGACTTTTCCCCAAACCCTTCCAGCTGTTTTATCTTATCGTAGGGCAGTCTGTATATATCCGGTATACTCCTTAAAAAACCAAGCTCATAAAATCTCCTTACAATGGCTTCACCCAGCCCCCTTATATCCATCGCATCCTTGGAGGCAAAGTATATGATTCTCTCAACAACCTGTGCAGGACAGTTTATATTTATACATCTCCATACAGCTTCACCAGGGGGTTTGACCAGGGGAGAACCACAGGAAGGACAGTTTTTTGGAAAAACTATCGGCTGTTCTTTGCCTGTCCTTGCCTCTTTTATCACCTTAACAACATAAGGGATAACATCACCTGCCCTTTCTATAAGTACCAGGTCCCCTATCCTGATATCCTTTTCCCTTATAAAGTCCTCATTAATCAGGGACACAGATGAGACTGTCACACCACCTATCTCCACAGGCTCAAGTTTTGCAACAGGTGTTACAGCACCTGTTCTGCCCACCTGGAATACGACCTTTATAATTCTGGTTGTTGCCTGTCTTGCTTTGAACTTAAAGGCTATTGCCCATCTTGGATGGTGGGATGTGACACCCAGTTTATCGTAAAGGGATATATCATTGACCTTAACCACCATACCGTCAAGCTCATATGGATACTCGTCCCTTTTTTCCTGCCACTGGTAGCAGTAATCAATAACCTCATCTATCCCTTTGCAGACCTTTATCTCCTTATACGGGGAACGGAATCCCAGCTGGTAAAGCATCTTTATTGACTCGTGGTGTTTTCTTATCTTTGTTCCCAGAAGGTTGTTACCTTCATCATCAACCGCATAGGTAATCTGGTACACAAATGCCTCCAGTCCCCTTTTTGCAACCTCCTTAGGGTCCTGGAGTCTCAGTGAACCTGCTGCAGCATTTCTGGGGTTTGCAAAGGGTGGAAGTCCTTCCTCAAGCCTTTCCTGGTTTATCTTTTTAAACAGGTCCTTTCTAATCAGGACCTCTCCCCTGATTTCTATTGTTTTAATCCCGTAGCTTTTAAAATCCGCTGAAAGGGGTATGGTTTTTATCGTTTTCAGGTTCTGGGTGATATCCTCGCCGACGATACCGTCTCCCCTTGTTGCTCCCCTTACAAACAGGTTGTCCTCATAAACAAGGGATATGCCGGCACCATCAAATTTTGGCTCAACAGAGTACTCAACAACATCCAGACCTGTTGCCTCCCTTACCCTTCTGTCAAAATCCCGCAGGTCCTCCTCGTTATAGGAGTTATCCAGTGATAGCATCGGGGCAAGGTGTTTTACCTGGGGGAACTCTTTTGTCAGGCCTGATGCAACCCTCTGGGTAGGTGAGTCAGGGGTTATAAGCTCAGGGTATTTTTTCTCTATATCTTTAAGCAGATGGAACAGTTTATCGTACTCATAGTCGGAAATAACAGGATTTGCAAGCACATAGTACCGCCAGTCGTGGTACCTGATGACCTCCCTCAGGTCCTCAACTATAGCCCTTGCATCTTCTATGCTTTTAATGTCTGAAATGCTCAGTTCCAGAAGCTTTCTGGTTTTTTCTATCAACTCTTTTTCTTTTTCCGGAGAGTACATAACCTAACGCCCCTTTATAATCTCAACACCATGGCTTGTTCCTATTCTGTCGGCACCGGCCTTTATCATCATGACAGCGGTTTCATAATCCCTTATACCGCCGGCTGCCTTGATTTTTATTTTACCATCGGCGAGTTTTTTCCACAGCTTGATGTCTTCCACATCTGCACCTTTTGGTGCAAAGCCGGTGGATGTTTTTATAAATTCCGCCCCTGAATTTATAACTATTTCAAGAGCCGTCTTTTTTTCCTCCTCTGTTAGATAAGCCGTTTCAACAATAACCTTGTGAATAACGTTCTGTGTATAGGATATTATCGTTTTCAGCTCGTTTTCCACAAAATCGTAATCGCCAGATTTGAAGGCACCTATATTCCAGACGATATCCAGCTCGTCTGCACCATCGTTTATCGCCGTTGAGGCTTCAACCAGCTTTGTCTTTGGTGAGTTTGCACCCAGTGGAAATCCAACAACACTGCAAACCCTGACATCACTGCCCTTTAGAACGGTTTTGGCATGCTTTACATAAAAGGGGTTTACACATACAGAGTGGAATCTGTACTGGATAGCTTCTTTGCAGAGGATATCTATATCCTCAAATGTGGCGTAGGGTTTTAGATTTGAGTGGTCAATGTACCTGTTTACCGGTAAAAACAAATCCATACCATTCTTCCCCTTCCATTCCTTCTTCTTTTTTTGAAAGCTCCTTTACTGGTTTTAGGTTATTTTTTTCTGCCATTTTAAGGAGCTCCTGTTTTTCTTTATCCCTGTATATACCACTTACGATAAGGTACTTCCTGAACAGACCTGATATATGGTCAAATGTTTCCCTGAAGATATCTATCTGGAGATTTGCCAGTACAGTGTCGTAATCCCCCTGAACCTCAAGGGCTGATTTTCTTTCACACTTTATATCCACCTCATTCTCCCAGGCATTCTCCCTACACTCCCTTACGGCCTCCTCCTGAACATCCACGGCGTAAACTTCTGCTCCCAGTTTTGCCGCTGCAATGGCAAGTATACCTGAGCCTGTTCCGATATCAACAACCCTGTCCCCCTTTTTCACAAACTCACCTATAAGGGACAGCATTATCTGTGTTGTGGGATGCAGACCTGTACCAAACGCCATACCTATTTTGAGTTTTACAGGGATAAGTTCGTTTCCCTGGTATACCTCCCACTCAGGGATAATTATAAAAGGGGGAATTTCTATGGGTTTGAAGTTTTCCTTCCACTTTTCTTCCCAGTTTTCCTCAGGAATATCCTCTTCCAGAATCAGACTGCCGGCTCCAAGTTCTTCAAAAACCTCGTTAATAGCCCCCTTTATCCCTTCAAGCTCCTCATCCTGGGCGTAGACGGCAAACACAACCTCGTTTTCGTCCCTGGCCAGTATCTCTATCCCGTACCCGTTGAACTCAACAATAAACAGCTCAAATAGCGGGGCCGGCAGTGAGTAAATCAGCTTTTTCATCTATTTTCCCTTTCCAGTGTAAAAATCAGATTTCCATACGTATCGTACTCTATTTTTATCCGGAACCTGTCCCCGTTAATCTGTCTATAGGTTATTATGTAGTTATAAACATCCACCTTGCCGTTGCTTTTAATTTTAATTTTCCTTATCTGTTTTGCATCGTCAACTGTAAGGGAGTAAACAACCTTCAGATGCAGTCCGTCGTTGTGGGTAATTTCCTCTATTTTTTCAAGGTCCGGAAGTGGAGCAGCGTCTATTTTGTCAATCCAGTCTTCGTACAGGTCTTCCTGCTCTACTACTATTCTTGCACCATCCTCAATCCTCTCTGCATCCAGGGAGGATAGTTCCTCGTCGAGTATTGTTTTTATGAAACCAAAAACTTCCCTGAAATTATTCTCAACCTCTTTCCGAAGGCCCTCTTCCAAAATTATTCACCTTCCTGGTCTTTTCTGTATTTATTATACATATACTCTTCGACCCTTGTGATTTCCACCTTTGGTA
This sequence comes from Aquificota bacterium, assembly GCA_013153235.1. Lineage (GTDB taxonomy): Bacteria > Aquificota > Aquificia > Aquificales > Hydrogenothermaceae > Persephonella_A. The sequence continues at coordinate 15,450 of JAADEU010000098.1, forward strand.
TTCTCATCAGGGCATTCTGCTGCTCTTCGGCACTTTCTGCGTATCTCCTTCTGATTTCCTCCTGGATAAACTCAAGGAGGTACTCTATCTGCTTCTGCATCTGCATCATCTGTTCCCTCATCCTCAGTATTGCATCTACACCTGCCAGATTAACCCCAAGTTCCCTTGTGAGAAAGAGTATAAATTCCAGCTTTTCTATATCCTCCTGAGAGTAAAGCCTTGTCCTTCCCTCTGTTCTTGAAGGGGTAAGAAGTCCTTCCCTCTCGTACAGTCTCAATGTCTGGGGATGGATGTTAAACATCCTTGAGACTGCACCTATCATATATAAAGGTTCTTTCTTGTTTTTCTTGTCCTTTTTCATGGCACACAACCTCTTTTATTCGGGTTGTTCAAAACGGGTCTGTGGTTTGGGGAGCTCTTTTTCAAGCTCCTCCACAAGTTTTCTGGCTTTTTTAGAAAGCTCCTTCTTAGAAGGTATTTTCACATCAACGACAACCACAAGGTCCCCGTATCCGGAAGATTTCAGTCTGGGCATACCCTTGCCGTGTATCCTAATCTGCTGACCGCTCTGTGTGCCTTCAGGAATCCTTACCTTCTCTGTCTTTCCATCTATAGTAGGAATTTCTATCTCCGTTCCCAATATAGCTTCGGCAACATTTATATTAACTTTTACATAAAGGTTGTCCCCCTTCCTCTCATAAAGCCAGTGGGGCTGGACATTCACAATAATCCACAGGTCCCCTGGAGGACCTCCAAATCTTCCGCTGTGTCCCTTTCCAGGAACCCTCAGTTTTGTTCCGTTATCCACTCCGGCAGGTATCTTTACCTTTACCGTTTCTGTTTTCATTACAAGTCCCCTGCCGTTACACACATCACAGGGCTCCTGTATGTAACCTGTTCCCTGACATCTTGGACAGGTCTGGGATATATGCATAAAACCGGATGAGTATGTAATCTGTCCTGTTCCCCTACATTCAGGACATACAACAGGCTGACTTCCAGGTTTGTGTCCTGTTCCGGCACACTTTTCACATATTACGTACCTCGGGACCTCTATGGTAAGGGTTGTTCCCCTGTATGCATCCTCAAGTGATATGGTAACAGTCTGGTATATATCCTCTCCCCTTTCACTTTTGTAGGCTCTCTTTCTCTCCTGGTATGTTCTTCTCCTTCCACCACCGAAAAAGTCAGAGAAGTTAAACAGGTCTTCCAGAAGGTCGTCTATATTCATGCCAAATCCGCCAAAACCCTCAAATCCACCCTGCTGCTGTTCTCCACCTGCACCTGCAAAGGCAGCATGTCCAAACTGGTCGTAAAGCTTCCTTTTTTCAGGGTCTGAAAGAACCTGATACGCCTCACTGATTTCCTTGAACTTCTCCTCAGCTTCCTTGTTGTTAGGGTTCAGGTCCGGATGGTACTTTCTGGCCAGTCTTCTGTAAGCCTTTTTTATCTCATCCTGGGTTGCGTTCCTGCTTACCCCAAGTATTTCGTAATAATCCCTTTTTGTAGCCATCCAGCTCCTCTTTTAACTTTTTTATTTTAGTTTAAATATATAACTTTAGTGTGTTATTGTCAAATTTTATCACAAATAGATTTATCCATTAATTACAGTAACTTACAGAGATTACTGGTTGTTTTTCAGACGGACTTCCACACTGAGGCGGTGGGCCTCAAGCCCCTCTGCTGTGGCTATCTGTCTGGCGTATCTTTCAACCCTGTCAAAACCCTCTTTTGAGACGTATATCACCGAGGATTTTTTGACAAAGTCATACACACCGAGGGGGGAGGAAAATCTGGCAGCTCTGCCTGTAGGCAGGACGTGGTTCGGTCCAAGGACATAGTCCCCTAAAGGCTCCGTTGCATACTCCCCGAGGAAGATAGCCCCTGCGTGTTTTATCTTGTCCAGCATAACAAACGGGTTCTCTGTGATTATCTCAAGGTGCTCCGGTGCGATATGGTTTGATACATCTGCAGCCGTTAAAAGGTCGTCCACTATAAACGCATGTCCGTACGTATCGAGGGACTTCCTGGCTATACTTTCCCTGGAGAAATCAACCAGAAACTTTCCGTAGAGTATATCCTTCACCTGCTTTGCAAGCTCTTCAGATGTTGTGACCAGTATGGCAGCTGCAAGCTCATCATGCTCAGCCTGGGAGAGGAGGTCTGCCGCCACCCACTCTGGATTGGCTGTCTCATCTGCAATAACCAGAATTTCTGAAGGTCCTGCTATAGAATCTATGTCCACATGCCCGTACACGTTTTTCTTTGCCAGGGCAACGAATATATTTCCAGGACCTACGATTTTATCAACCTTTTTTATCGTCTGGGTTCCGTATGCCAGTGCCCCAATAGCCTGGGCTCCGCCGATTCTGTAAACAGTTTCTATACCGCAGATATAGGCTGCAGCCAGTGTGTACCTGTTAGGGTTTGGGGATGTGATTACGATTTCCTTAACCCCTGCAACGATAGCCGGGGCTGCATTCATTATCACCGTTGATGGATAAGCTGCCTTTCCGCCAGGGACGTAAAGACCGGCCCTTTCCATAGGAATCACCTTCTGTCCCAGTATCATCCCCGGCTCTTCTATGAAAAAGGAGTTCTCCACCTGTGCCTCGTGGAACTTCCTCACCCTTTCATAGGCAACCTCAAGGGCCCACCTTGTTTCCTCATCAAGGGATTCGTATGCCTTCTCAAGCTCTTCAAAAGGAACGGTAAACTCCTCAGGGGAGAGTTTTATCCCATCAAACTTTTCTGTATATTCAATAACGGCTTCATCGCCCCTTTCTTTGACATCTTTCAGTATCTTCTTGACACTCTCCTCGTACTGGTCCACCTCCATCTCACTTCTTCTGATAAGTTCCTCCAGCTCCCTGCTTTTTGTGTAGTCCTTTCCTCTTAAATCTACTATCTTCATCCTGCCACCCCTGGAATTAAAAGAAATACTCTAAATATGATAACATTTTTAAGCCATGAGACACCTAAAAATAAAAAACCTGAATATAATAATCACTGAAAAATCAGACGGAAATATGAAGGACCCTGATACAAGGGAAGATTTCCTCAAAAAAACAGGTCTCCCTGTTTATATACCCCACCAGAAACATACAGCGGTAATAACAACCCCTGAGGAAAACCTCTCTCCGGCAGATGGGGTTTTCATAGAAAGAAAAGTGTTCGCCGGTGGTGTCCTGACTGCAGACTGCATGCCTGTTGTTATAACAGACTTCAATAAGCTGGTGGTTATCCATGCAGGATGGAGGGGAGCCGTTGGGGGCATCATCCAGAGGGGAATAGAGCTGTTTGAAAAACCAGAGGAGCTGACGGTTTTTATAGGACCGTCTGCAGGAAAGTGCTGCTACCAGGTACAGAACGATTTTATAGAAATGTTCAGGGAAAAGGGTCTTCCTGATAAATACTTTTACAGAAACAGCGGCGGAATTACTTTTTCCATGCAGGAATTTGTGAAGGATATAACAGACCGGTATGGAATAAAAAACCTGATTGATATATCTTTATGTACAATATGTGAGGATGATTTTTATTCTTACAGAAAAGGAGATTTTTCCGAAAGAATTCTTACACTTGCATGGCTGGAGGAGTAAATGGGATTAAAAGACCTTATAAGCAAGTTCAAAGGGAGGAAAAAGCTTCAGGTTGAAAGGGGAGAATGGATTAAATGTGACAAGTGTAAAACACTTCTATACAGTGAAGACCTGAAGAAAAATATGAAGATATGTCCCCACTGTGGTTTTAACTTCCGGATGAACGCAAAGGAAAGGGTGGATATGTTCCTTGATGAGATATACGAGTACGACCTGTTTCCCAGGATAGCACCTGTTGATATTCTGGATTTTAAAGACACAAAGAGGTACAGGGACAGGATTAAGGACGCCCAGGAAAAGACAGGACTGAACGATGCAATCATCATAGCCTACGGGAAAATCCACGACAGGGAGGTCGTCCTTGCCCCGATGGACTTCAGGTTTATGGGGGGAAGTATGGGCAGCGTGGTAGGTGCAAAGTTTGTAAGGGGCGCCGAATTTGCCATAGAAAAGAAAATTCCGTTTATCGCCATTACAGCATCCGGCGGGGCAAGGATGCAGGAAAGTATCGTATCCCTGATGCAGATGGCAAAAACATCCATAGCCGTGGATAAGATGAACAAAGCCGGCGTGTTATACATATCCATACTGACAGACCCTACGATGGGTGGTGTTTCTGCAAGTTTTGCCTTTTTAGGGGATGTTATCATCGCAGAGCCTGAATCCCTTATAGGCTTCGCAGGTCCAAGGGTTATTGAACAGACGATAAAACAGCAGCTCCCTGAAGGTTTCCAGAAGTCTGAATTCCTCCTTGAGAAGGGACAGATAGATATGGTTGTTGACAGGAAAAACCTGAAAAAAACCGTTTATATACTGATAAAGCAGTTAAATGGATAGAAAAACACCTGTTATCAGCATAGTCGGAATACACAATAGTGGAAAAACCACCTTTATAGAGGCTGTTATAAAAATCCTCTCCAGCCGGGGCTACAGTATAGGTGCGGTAAAACACGACCCTAAAGGCAAAGCAAAAACAGACACCCCCGGAAAAGACAGTTACCGGATGTACAGTGCAGGGGCGAAACAGGTTGTTCTTGCATCCCCGGGGAAGATTACATCCTACATAAGGGATGAGGATTATGAGCTGTCAGACATAATAGACAGGTACATGATTAATGGACTTGACCTTATAATCGTTGAGGGATTTAAGGGCTATAGAAACACAGATAAATATGAAGTAATCAGAAAAGAGGAAAACAGACAGCCTGTAATATCAGAAGAAGAAGGGCTGAAAGGCGTTATTACCGATTATTACAGTTATCCACTGAGATTCGATATCAACAGGCCTGAAGAGTTCGCCGATTATGTTGAAGAGCATTATATAAGGGCTAAAAAATAGATATAATATTTAGTCCAGCCGGAAAATAAAATAATAAGAGGTTAAAATCAATGAGGCTTTATGCTGTCTTTGCAGGAACAGTACAGGGCGTAGGATTCAGATATTTTGTCAGAAGTAAAGCCAAAGAATTTGGTGTAAAGGGTTATGTAAGAAACCTCCCTGATGGCACCGTTGAAGTTGTGGCCGAAGGTGACGAAAAAACATTATGGGAATTTTTCAGGGCAATAGAAAATGGTCCTCCACTTGCAGAAGTAACAGACATAAGGTACCAGTTTGAAGAGAAAGATGGGGGTTTTACAGACTTTGAGATACTTTATTAATATTTCTGTTCTTCTTCTCCTGCTGCTTTACTCTACAGGTTTTGCCCTGACATATACGGTAAAACGGGGAGACAGCCTCGATAAAATTGCAAGGAAGTACGGTGTTTCTGTAAAGTCATTAATCAGGGCAAACAACCTGAAAAAACCATACATAATAAGACCGGGACAGAAGCTGAAAATACCTGTAAAAAAAGGAAAAAGGTCATCTGAAGGTACTTACTGCGCCGTAAAACACAAAGTCAGGCCAGGGGATTCCCTCATAAAAATAGCAAAAAAATACAGGGTATGGGTAAAGGACCTGAAAAAGCTGAACAATCTGAAGTCCGATAAACTGTACGTTGGACAGGTTCTTTGTGTTAAAAAGGGAAAGAAAAAAACAAAAACAGTAAAGAAAAAGAAGGACGACAGCACATTTTACATTAAAAGAACAAAGATTGTTGACAGGAGAATCATATACTACAGGGTCAGAAAGGGTGATAACCTGTCAAAAATAGCAAAAAAATACAACACCACCGTAAAGAGAATCATCCAGCTGAACAAACTGAAAAAACCATACATAATAAGACCGGGACAGAGACTGAAGATAGAGAAAAAGGTCATAACATACAGGGAAGAGATAATAAAGAAAAAATCCGTTCCCTTTGGGTTTATATGGCCTGTCAACGGTAAGGTTATCGACCCATTTGTCAACAACACGAAAAAAAGACACCTTGGGGTTGATATAAAAACAGACTGTAATTCCCCGATAAAGGCTGCAGAAGATGGTGAGGTGATTTTTGCCGGAGATAGTATAAAGGCCTACGGGAATCTGATAGTTATCCGCCACGCAAAGAGGTTTACCAGTGTGTACGGACATGTTGGAAAAATCTCTGTAAAGGAAAAACAGAAGGTAAAGAAAGGTGAAATCATAGGCTACACAGGAAAACTCAACGGAAGTGAACACTGTGGCATCTACTTTGAAATCAGAAAAAATGGCAGACCTGTCGACCCGATTGTATTTCTCAACAAAAAAAGTGATTCAAAAAAGGTTAATTGATAGAATATTAATAACCAAACATTTCAGAGGTAAGTATGGAAGGAAAGAAGTACCAGGAGTTTCCCCGTATAAAAAGGCTTCCTGAATATGTATTCGCCATAGTAAACGACCTGAAGGCAAGACTCAGGAAGGAAGGGGAAGATATTATAGATTTCGGGATGGGTAACCCTGACCTGAGACCTGCACAGCACATAATTGACAAGCTGTGCGAGTCTGCAAAAAAGAAAACAACCCACAGATACTCCATGTCCCAGGGTATCCCGAGGTTGAGGAAGGCCATAACGGATTTTTATTCAAAAAGGTTCGGAGTCCAGCTTGACCCTGAAGAGGAGGCGATAGTAACAATAGGCTCTAAAGAGGGTCTTTCCCACCTGATGCTGGCGATGCTTTCACCTGGGGATATGGTACTGGTCCCATCACCGAGATACCCGATACATTACTACGCACCTGTTATTGCCGGAGCATCTGTACTGACCGTTCCACTGCCACTGGAAGGCTCCGACAGTGAAAAACAGGAGCAGTTCCTGAAAAACATATACGAATCATATAAAGACAGCTACCCTGAACCCAAGGTCCTCATCCTGAACTTTCCAAACAACCCGACAACGATGACCGTTGACCTTGAGTTTTTCAGAGAGATTGTCCGTTTTGCACGGGAAAAGGGAATGTGGATAATCCACGACTTTGCCTATGCAGACCTGTGTTTTGACGGTTATCAGGCCCCAAGTATCCTTCAGGTTGAAGGCGCAAAGGAGATAGCAGTTGAAACCTACTCCCTGACAAAGGGTTTCTCCATGGCTGGATGGCGGGTAGGTTTTGTCCTTGGGAATCCAACACTGATATACAACCTGAAAAGGCTAAAAAGCTACCTTGATTACGGAACATTTACCCCTATTCAGGTGGCAAGTATAATTGCCCTTGAAAGCGACTACTCCATCGTTGAAGAGGCAAGGGATGTTTACAGTGAACGGCTGGAAGTGCTTGTGGAAGGTCTGAATAAAGCCGGCTGGTCTGTGGAAAAACCTAAAGCCACCATGTTCCTCTGGGCAAAAATACCCGAAGACTTCCAGCATATGGGCTCTATAGAGTTCAGTAAACTCCTCCTTACAGAGGCAAATGTCGCCGTTGCCCCTGGTGTTGGATTTGGAGAACACGGAGAGGGTTACGTCAGGTTTGCCGTTGTGGAAAATACAAAGAGAATCAGACAGGCTGTAAGGAACATAAAAAAATTCTTCAAAAAATACAGACAGCAGGCAGCGGTTAAATGAGCCAGCCTTCAGTCCTTGAGGTTAAAGACCTGAAAAAACGCTACAGGGACAGGACTGTTGTTGACGGCGTTTCCCTTTACGTAAAGGAAGGGGAGATAATCGGTCTTCTAGGTCCCAACGGTGCAGGAAAGACCACCACATTCAAGATGCTACTTGGATTTGTAAAACCTGACGGGGGTAAAATACAGCTAAACGGCGAAGACATCACAGACCTGCCTGTTTACGAAAGGGCAAGGAAGGGCATCTCTTTCTTACCACAGGAATCATCCATATTCAGGGAGCTTACAGTCTGGGAGAATATCGTTATGTTCCTTGAGTTCCAGCTCAATGACAGGGTCGAAATCAGGGAAAAGGCAAAGGCTTTGCTTGATGAATTTGGTATATACAGACTAAAGGACCAGAAAGCCTCAACGCTCTCAGGAGGTGAAAGGAGAAGGCTGGAAATAGCCCGCTCACTTATAATCAATCCCTCTTTTCTGCTTCTGGATGAGCCATTTGCAGGTGTTGACCCTGTGTCTGTACAGGACATAAACCACCTGATAAAGGACCTTATCCAGAGGGATATCGGTATCGTTCTGACAGACCACAACGTAAGGGAGACCCTGAAGATTACAGACAGGGCATACATACTCGCCCACGGAAAGGTAATCTGTGAAGGGTCCCCACAGGAGATAGTGGAAGACCCAACTGTCAGAAAGATTTTCCTAGGAGAGGAGTTTACACTGTCTTAGGGACACCTCATTACGATTATCTTACCTGTGTACTTTGCATCAAACTGAATCTCCGGTATCTTTTTGAATGTTTCCAGAACAACCACCGTTCCCCCTGTTTCCACAGCCCTGTTCCGTGCAATAATCTCTATCTCCTTATCCGCATTGTAGTAAGTTCCCTCCTTAATGGAAGGAGGTATAACAATCTCCTTCAACACCAGTCTGCAACCCAGCTTTGTTTTCATCTCAAATATCACCTTTTCTGCAGGGTCTGTGGCCTCGTAAACCTTTATCCTGTCGGCCCCCTCCAGTGGTTTTATCTCTGTGTGTCTTGCACAGGAAAACTCAACGGTGAGGAAAAGAAAAAATAGAAATAGATAGATGTCCTGCCGCCTGCCTCCCATGGCCTCTTGCCTCCCATCACAATTTTTTTAAATATATTCCCAAAATTATAAAAATGTATCTTTTATGTTTTTTATGATTTTTCTTATAAATGGAGGCAGGCAGGAATAATAAGACTACAGCTCTTCTTCCTTTTGATACTCAAAGATTATCTCTATCACAAGCATAACTATGGAAATCACATTGGCCACCGCCGCACCAATAGCCAGACCAATGGCAAGGGGTACGTGGGTTTCCATAAAATACAGAATTGTTGCAGGTATAAGGTGGAGGTCTGCAACAAGGGCTGTTGCCAGAAGCTCAGCTGCAAGTATCTTTTTGGCACCGAATTTCAGAACCGTTGCAAGCAGATTCACCCCTATCGCTATAACAAGCTGGTAGGGGTCATGACTGAATATAAATCCCACATTACTGGTCAGAGCCAGGAATATAAAAAAGTCTGACCAGACCTTTCCCCAGTTAATCATGTCCTTGCTACCTCTTCTTCATTTTCTATTTGATGGCTTTCAAAGAACTCCTCAACCCTCTTGAGGGCCTTTGGATGTCCTAAAACTATCAGTGAATCACCTTCTTTAATCTCCGTTTCACCGGAAGGTGCTATTTTCATTTTACCGTCTGCCCTGATTATGGCAACAATAGTGGCCCCTGTTTCCTGTCTCATCCTTATGTCCTTCAGCTTTTTGCCCACCAGGTCTGAATTTGAATCAATTCTGATTTCCATAATATCAATATCAGTCCTTTCACCGTAGGCAATTTTCTCAAGGAATCCTGAAAGGACAGGAGAAGGTGGATGGAGTATAAAAGAGGTCATCCTCCTGCCTACAGAAACATCAGGGACTATAACCTCATTTGCCCCCAAAAGCTTCATTTTCTCCGCAGCCCCTTCTGTTGTTGCGGTGGCAAACACCATAAAATGTTCCTTATCCGGTCTTATAAGCCTTGCCGTTACGATAACAGAAAGGTCCTGTGTATTATCCTCAAACGCAGTAACCAGCCCCTTGGCATGTTCAATTCCCACACCAAGGAGGACACTCCTTTTGTGGGGCTCATCAATAACATAAAAGTCAACGCCAAAATCCTTTATATCCTGTTCAAGGGACGGGTCAGGTTCAACAAGAACAAACTTGATACCCCTTCTTTTGAGGTTTTTCATAAGTTCCCTTGTGATACCGTTAAAACGACAGATTATGTAATGCCCCCTCAGCTGTTCCATCGCTTTATACATCCTCCAGTAGTTATAAATCTCGGCTATGTTACTGTTTATAAAAACATTAACAGTCGTCACAAGTCCATACATATAAACAAAGGGTATGGAGATAATAATAAATATGGTGGCAAAGAAACGGTTCATCATCAGGTGCTGTGGGTCCACATCGTACCCCTCTGTGTAACCTACCGTAGAGAAGGTGATAACGGTGTGAAAGAAGTAATTTAAAACGCTTGTTCCATCACTTTTGCCGTTTATAATCATCAGGGCAAGTACACCTATGGTGGTGAAGAATATCACAGTCATAAGGGGGTATCTCAGCTGGAACAGTATGTCGTAAAATTTTTCCTCGTATATTGCCCTGTAGTTCTTGGGTCTTACATCCCCGTAATGTTTCTGTTTTTTTCTGTTATTGTTTTTCAACTCTCTACCTGTCAGAAATTGTCTAAAAGCTCCTCAAGCCTGCTTTTTTTTCTGCCCCCTACCATTCTGAGGACGTATTTCCCTATTATGTCAAACTCAATATTTACCTCATCACCTACTTTTCGGCTACGGAGGTTTGTATTTTCAATTGTATGGGGGATGATATTTATCGAGACTGTAGACCCGTTTATTTTATTTATGGTAAGACTTATGCCGTCTACGGCTATGGAACCTTTTTCAACAACAAGGTCCGAGTACTCAGGGGAAAACTCTATCCTGAACCGTGTGTGCTCCCCTTCAGGTGTTATGGAACTGATTCTTCCAACAGTGTCCACATGACCCTGAACTATGTGTCCCCCCAGTCTGTCTGAGGGTCTGAGGGCCCTTTCCAGATTGACAGGCTCCCCTGTTTTCAGTTTTCCAATATTTGACCTTTCTACTGTTTCCCTGGATACATCAAATGTGATATCCCCCTCTGTTATATCAACAACGGTCAGGCAGACACCATTTACCGCAATACTGTCACCCAGTTTCGTGTCCTGAATAACCTTTTCTGCCCTGACCTTCAGCCTCAGGCCACCTGGAGCCGGTTCTGTCTGAAGAACAGTACCAACTTCTTCAACTATCCCTGTAAACATCTCTCAATCCCTGTACAGATGCTGGTAAACCCTGTAATTTGTGTATACATACTTAACATAATACCTTGTTTCCCTGAAGGGTATAAGCTCAATAAACTCCTCAATATTTTTTATCCTGTTTTTCCTTAAAACCTTCCTCACATTTGCAGGACCGCAGTTATAGGCGGCCATAAGGTAAAAGATATTTCCTTTAAACTGTCTGTTCAAGTATTTTATATACCATACTCCGTACTGTATGTTCTTTTCAGGTACAAACAGCTGGGTAATATCAAAATCCCTGTCCTTTATCCTCTTTGATATCCATTTCGCAGTTGGTGGGATAATCTGCATAAGTCCCACGGCATTTGATACAGATACTGCATACGGATTGAAGAAACTCTCCCTTCTCATTATTGCGTATGTGATGTTTTCATCATTAATGGAGATAAATGGCTTTGGATGGGACAGTGTAGATACATACCTGTCCGATGAAAAATAAATGGCCGTTGCCTCAGGAAATACAGATGCAAGGGCTTTTTTATCCCCTTTCTTTCTGTAAAAAACAGCCTCCCTGTAAGCCCATCTGTAATCCAGCTTTTTCAGGCGGGAAATCATTCTTAAAACCGGCTCATCTTTGCTGGAAGTTTTTATGTTTTTTACCTTAAACAGTTTCTTACCCAGTTTCTCCCTTGCCCTTATGGCATAAAAACTGACCTTTTTTACAGATGCAGCCTTTTTCAAATAACCCATCGCCTTTTTTCTGCTGCTGTTTTTAAAGGCCAGATACAGCCAGTAGTAAACTGTTTCTTTATCTTTGAAATATCTCAGGTTTTTCTCAAGGTACCTGCCTGCTGTGGTTTTTTTGCCCTGTGTGTAGAGCCTCAAAAACCTGTACCAGACCCGGTCTGCGTAAAGGGGGGATACCTCAGGTATAAAACCGGCAAAATAGCCAAAATCCTTCCATTTCTTCCTGTAAAAGGCCCTCTTCATCATATAATCGGCAGCCCTGATGGTAAGTTCCCTGTTCTTTGTTTCCTTCAGTATCTGGAACAGAGCAAGCTGCAGGCTATATTCAGGGTTTAGCCTTATCAGGGTGTAGGAAGCTTTTGCCCTGTATTTTTCAGGAAGTTTAACCAGATAGGAAAATGCCTCATCAAACTGCCTGAGCCTTCCATTTAAAACAGCCAGATACAGTCTTTTTTTGTCACTGTCTTTAACAAATCCGAGGCTTTTTAGAGCCCTTCTGTACATTCTTTTTCTTACCATGCTGTCAACAGCCTGATAGATAAGTTTTTCAGACAGCTTATCCGCATTTTTCAAAAACATCGGATAACCGTAGAACCTTTCATAACCGTATTTTCCTATGAGTTTTTCCATATCTTTTTTATTCCCTGAGTAAAATGCCTTCAGGAAGGTGTAAAACGGCAGGTCATCCCTGTCTAAAGCCTGTGGATTCACCTTTTCCAGAAATTTGCCACCCCTTTTTCTGTTGCCATACCTGTCTGTTGATGCCAGATACAGGTATGTATAGCTGTACACAGCCGTATCCCTGTATTTTTCCATTTCATTCAAAAGCCCACTGTAATCCCCATCGTAAACAGATGAAATTAACACCCTGTAGTAGAGGCTGTAAGAGTAAAGGGGGTGGTCTTTTTTCACCGAGTTAAAGCATCTTTCTGCCTTAAGGAGTTCCTCATTTTTAAACAGCTCAAGGCATCTTTCAAAGGAATACACATACCCGAACAAAAGAAGCACAGACAGGATTATCCTTACCATTTTAAAAAACCTGTAATAAACTATTTTTTTACATCCAGTGGAATATTCTATATTAAAACGGAGGAAAGGATGACCTTTTTTAGAGTGGTGCTGCTTATCTTCACCTTCTTCATGCCGGTGTATACCGGCCACGCAGGTATAAAACTGAAAATCGATGATGACAGATATATGGAAGTGTTCCTTATGGGACAGATATGGGGGGTTTATTCCACAGACCTTTCAATACCCGGTGAAAATAGCCTAAAAAAAAGGGTAGACGGGTACATAAGAAGGGGTAGGTTCGGCTTCAGAGGCAGACTTACCGAGGATATAAGCTATAAAATATGGTTTGCATACGACAATGTTGGAAAGGACAGCTACAACCCGGCAGATGTGGCAAGGGGGAGTATAAAAAATGAGGGGAGCTACTCAAAAATAGAGCTGTGGGATGCCTTTTTCACATGGTATATAGACAGACAGCTTGCAAACATCACATTCGGGTATTTCAGACCCCAGATAGGAAGGGAAAATATAACCTCAGGCTTTGCAGTTTTATCCTTTGAGAAGGGTCTGCCTAACTTCTATGTGAGAAGACACATTATAGGTAAGCCTGATTCAGATTCCGGCTTTTCATCAACAAACGGCAGAATCTACCTTATAAACTGGGGTGGACTGCTAAACCGTGAGGGCTGGAGCCTGAACTGGAATGCAGGTATTGGGGACAACCAGAACTACACAGACGCATCAAACTGGTCGCCGTTTTTTTCTTTCAGAACGGTTTTCTCTTTTGGTCAGCCGGAGCTAAAGAGATACTCACTGGGATATACCCAGACTTTCTTCGGCAGAAGAAAAGGTGTTTCACTGGGACTGAATTACGCCTACCAGGGCGAGGGAGTTGAAAAAACCCTCTCCGGTCAGCCGAAATTCTCAAATAACCGGATGTTTGGAATGGACATACTGGGCAGCTACAGGAATATAGAGATTGTAGGTGAGTACGATATCCTCAGGAGAAAATGGTCCGACGGAAGGAGGTACACAGACAGGGTATGGGAGGTAAAAATTGGATACAGCATCCAACTGCAAAACGGCAGGGTGATTCAGCCATCCTTTTCATACAGCCGTTTCAAACCTGATTCAAACGGAAACTCAATATTCGGCAGAAAGAAAAATGTATGGTGGGATGCAGGTATCAACTACTACATCAACGGACAGAAGGCAAAAATAACACTCCATTACGCCTCAGGAAAGGTGTACAACTACATAAACCCTGAAACGGCGGATACAGGAACGGTTAAGTCCTCTTACATAGGCATTGGATTCCAGTTCAAGATTTAAAGTTTATATACTTTAATGCCACGGCTTTGTCATCAAAGGGGATTTTCCTGTCCCCTATTATCTGGTATGTCTCATGCCCTTTTCCTGCTATCAGGACGATATCGTCTCTGTTTGCCATAGAGATGGCCTTCTTTATTGCCT
>JAADEU010000086.1 GCA_013153235.1 Aquificota bacterium
TTGAGGGCATTTACTACCCTGTAAAGAGTTTTATACCCCGATTTGAGGCTTACCATTTCCTTGAATTTATCACAGGGCAGAAAAAACTGGATATTAAGATTTATCCCACCTCCCTCAAATTTGGAGGTGAGTTTGTAAGCTACAAAACTTTTAACAAAGAAACTCTTATAAAGGCGATTGTATCCAGGATATCTGTGGTTGCAAACCATTACGGCCTGAAAACAGGAAAGATATTTATAGACCCATCTGCCATAGAACTTGAGAATCTGAAAACAAGAGCTGTCCCCATGAAAAGATGGTCAAACAGGAAGAAAACCCATATGGTTATTCCGGCATTTGAAGCCGAATTCACAATCTCCGGCGAGATTAACGCCATATACCCTTATCTGACAACAGTTGAGCTGATAAATCTGGGTAAATCTGTCAGTTTTGGACTGGGACGGATAGATATTTTGTGATAAATATCATATTGAAATATCACCTGAGGTATTTAATAATAAATACTGATATGTTTAAAAAAGCCGTGTTTGGTCTGCTTCTTATAGGTGCTCTTTTCTACACGTTCCACGACTATGTGTATTATGCCCTTGATTCATATACAGGGGTGATACACCAGGACAACTGTCAGAAGGATGATGCCTGCAAATTCCACGAAAATCTCCACATCCCGTGTATGACACCAATAAAACAGTTCAGTTTTATCATAGACTTTAACGACGAGTATAATTTCACCTACTCAAAACCACAGCTCAGCTCTTTTATCAAAGAGATTTTCAAGCCACCTAAATCACTCGCCTAAAGTTTTCCACAGGATAACTCTGTCTTTTTAAAATTCCAGTCAGGAGGATAGTATGCGGTTTTTCAGATTATTTGTTATAGGTTTATTATTTATAGGTTTTTCAAGGGGTGAAACCTTCCAGCAGGTACTTGACAGGGCTTTAAAGGAAAGTCCGTACATAAAATCCCTTGAAAATACCAGGAAGGTTGCTGCCGGTGAGATTAAAGGGGCAAAGCTGCTGCCAAACCCCGAACTCAGTCTCACATTCGGTAGACTGTACTCCCAGACAGACAGCGGTGTTGCCCTGACGGACTTTTCCATATCCCAGCCACTGATGCTGTGGGGCACAAGAAAGTACGCCGTGGAAAAGGCAAAGGTGTTCCAGAAATACATGGATGCCTACATTGAGACCCTTAAAAGGGAGTTTACAGGACAGCTGTACATAAAATTTTTCACAGCACTTTACATGCTCAAATCAAAGGAAATTGCAGAGAAAAACCTTCAGATTTCAAAAAATACATTTGAATTCATAAAAGAAAGCTACTCTCTGGGAGAAGAATCAAGAATCAACTTTCTAAGGGCAAAAAGGGAGTACGAAAAGGCAAAAATGGAGTACCAGAAGGCATCACTTGAGTACGAGAAAGCCCTCAAAGAGCTGTCTGCAACGGCAGGATTTGATGTCAGCAGCGTTGAAGGGAAACTCTCCCTGGTTCCACAGCTAAAGGATATTAACCCAGATGAAATACCCTCAATAAAGGCACTCATTAGCCAGATTGAAGAACTGGATAAAAATATCCGTCTCCAGAAGGCTCTGGCAAAACCCCAGATATCCGTTGAGTTAGTCGGTGGTGAGGACCCTGTTGACCTTGGAAAATACGAATTTGGGATAGGAATCAGTTCAACACTACCTGTTTTCAACAGAAATCAGGGGGAAATCATAAAATCATCTGCTAAAAAATCCGCACTACAGCAGGAGCTCATTTACAGGAAGAAACAGATATCATCCCGTATCGCCTCCATTAAAAAGGCCTTTCAGCTGTACAAAAAACAGCTCAACACAGTGGAAAATGAGATTCTGCCACAGCTGGAAGAGGGTATGAAGCTTGCAGAGGAAAGCCTCAGCCTGAGGGAAATCACACCATTTGAGTTTTATAACTGGAAAAGGGAGTACATCCAGACTCTCCTTTACAGATTTGAGCTTTATTACCAGATACACTCAGCTTATGGAGAATACATAAAAATAGGAGGAGCACAATGAAAAAATTAGCAATACTGCTTTCATTTATGGTCATTTCAATAAATGTATTTGCAGGTGGAGGCCATGACCACGGCGGAGAGCCACCTGACCATTTCAGGCTTACACAGGACATAATCAGCAAACTGGGGATAAAATGGGAAAAGGTGCAGGAAAGGTCTGTAAAGGTCAGCAAGAAATACCCTGCAGTGGTAAGGGACGACCTTACCCTGTCAGAAGCCATATATTCCCCTGTTGAAGGTCTGGTAAAGTTCCTGTTTGTAAAAGAAGGGGACCCTGTGGTAAAGGGTCAGAAACTTGCCCTGATATACTCACCTGAAATCAGAAAGCTCATTGCAGACATAAAACTGGCAAAGGTAAAGGTAAAAAATCTAAAAGCTGTATACGAGAGGGAAAAACAGCTGTACGAAAAAAAGGTCATCCCTTACAGCAGGTACTTCCAGGCAAAAATCAATTATGAAAATGCTTTAGGCGAACTCAACGCAATGGAAGAATCCCTGAAGGCATACGGCGAGATAGAAAACGGACTGCTTGTTCTGAAGTCCCACATCGACGGTTATATAGCCAAACAGGGTGTAATACTTGGGGACAGCGTTGACCTGGGTAAACAGATTTTCAAGATACACTCCCACGATGTTCTGTGGGTAGTGGCATTTGTTCCTGTGGTTGACACACTGCTGTTCAAGAAAAAACTGGAGGTTACTGTAATATCACCACTTGGAAAAACAACAGGGATAGTGGATTTTGTGAGCCACAAGGTTGACCCCCAGACAAAGAGAAACGAGGTGAGAATCATAGCCGACAACTCCAACGAGACCCTCAAACCTAACATGTACGTGGATGTTTACCTGACAGAAAAAACCAGAAAGGGTCTGTTCATACCTGAGAAGGCTGTGGTTATCAAAGACGGAAGGTTCTTTGTATTTGTGAAGGAAGGTGATGATGTACACCCTGTGGAGGTTCACCTCGGGAAGAAGTACGACGGGTATTTTGAGCTGATAGATGGCGTTTCACAGGGACAGGAAATAATCACAGACGGGGTATCATTCCTCAAAAGTAAATTCCTTGCAGAAGCTGAAGGTCATTAAGGAGGAAGGTGATGATTACCCATATTCTCAGATACAGACTGCTTGTTATATTTGCCCTTATTGGAATTATTTCCTACGGGTATTACGCATTCAAGACAATACCTGTTGATACATTTCCTGACCCTACACCACTTCAGGTGAATATCTATACAGAAGCCCCAGGTTATTCTGCTGAAGAGGTTGAGGCTTTAATAACCAAAAAGATAGAAACGGTTATGTCCGGTATAAAGGACGTTGAAAAGGTAAGGAGTACCTCTATTCCAGGACTGTCCTATGTGGCAATCTTCTTTAAGGACGGGACGGACATTTACTTTGATAGAAGACTTGTTATGGAAAAGCTCCCAGAAGCCCAGAGTCAGCTTCCACCGGGAATAGTGCCTATAATGGGTCCAAACACCTCAGGACTGGGAAATGTGCTTATATACGCCCTTGTTTCAGACAACCCTGAATACTCACTGACAGACCTGAAAACACTGGAAGAATGGCTTGTAAAGCCAATCATAAAATCCATTGACGGCGTTGAGGATATCTCCCAGTGGGGTCCGGATAAGGCATTTCTTATAAAACCATATCCGGATAAACTCCTGAAATACGGTATAACACTTGAAGACATATTCACAGCCGTTGAGAAAAACGGTGGACTGGCAGGCGGAGGTTATACAAACACACCTGAAGGTGACCTGGTAATCAGGGCAGTTGCCAGTATCACAGACATAAAACAGATAGAAAACATACCTGTAAAGGTTGACCATGGAACTGTAATCACCGTCAAGGATGTGGCACAGGTTGTGGAAGGGGAAGTTCCCCAGAGAAGGGGAGCATTCACACTTAACGGTAAAGAGGTCCAGGGTAATATCGTCCTGAAGAGGGTTCATGTAAACACAAAGGAGCTCATCTCAAAACTGAAAGAGGAAATCCAGAGGATAAATGAAGAGGTCCTGCCAGAAGATGTAAAAATCGTTGTTCTGTATGACCAGTCCTACCTGACGGATAAAGCCCTCTCAACCATAGAAAAGGCACTGCTTGAGGGTATTATTCTGGTTTCTATTGCGATGATGATTTATCTGTGGAATGTGAGGGCTGCTGTTCTGGTCATACTATCAATACCATTTACACTGCTTATAGCATTTGCCGTAATGAAAAACCTCGGTCTTACCGCTGACCTTATGTCCCTGGGTGGACTGGCAATCGGTCTTGGTCTGTTTGCAGATGCCACCGTTGTTGTGATTGAAAATATATTCCGACATATAAGCCACAGCAGGGAAAGGGTAAAAGACAGGGAAGTAAAGCTGGAAATCATAAAGCTTTCGGTTCAGGAAATAACAAGGCCTGTATTCTTTGCGATTTTAATCATTATGATTGTTTTCCTGCCGATATTCAGTTTTGAGTCTGTGGAAGGTAAATACTTCAAACCTCTTGCCCTCACAATCATCATAGCCCTTGCCGCTTCACTGCTGGTTGCCTATGTGTTTATGCCTGTTCTGGCGTATTTCGGAATTAAACCTGGCAGTGAGAAAAGCTTCATAATGGATTTTGTTGAAAAGGCGTATGTAAAGGTCCTTAAAGGTGCCATGAAGGTGGGCCTTCCACTGTTTATTGCCACTGTAATACTGTTTGGATTTTCTGTTTATCTGATGTCCAGAATAGGTACCGAGTTCACTCCTGAGCTGGATGAGGGTGCGGTTCTCCTTGAGGTTTACCTGGACACAAACATATCACGGGAAGATGCAAAGAAAATCGCAAATATCATAGAGGAAAGGGCAAAATCATTTGATGTTGTTACAAACGCATTCACAACGATAGGTAGGGCTGAAAAAGGTGAAGTGACGGATGTTTCCTACATGGAGGTGTGGATACTCCTCAAACCTTACAAAGACTGGAAGGGAATGAAAACAAGAAAGGAATTTGAGGATGCCCTGAGGAAGAAGCTTGAGGACCTTCCTACGGCAGGACTTGTATTCACCCAGCCAATAGCAATGCGTATTGAGGAACTCCTGTCCGGGGTCAGGGCAATGATAGCGGTAAAGATATTTGGGGATGACCTGAACAAAATTAACGAAATTGCAATGAAGGTTGAGGAGATATCAAAGAACACCCCCGGGGCGGTGGATGTGGAAGCGGAGATACAGTCTGGAAGACTCCAGCTTCAGATAATACCGGACTACGAACAGCTGTATAAATACGGATACTCTGTTGAAAGACTGCTGGAGCTTGTTGGTAAGTACATGGCAGGTGTTGAGGTGAACGAATTGAGACACGGTCTGATTAGCTTCCCTGTAATAATAAAACTCCCTGACTGGTCCATGGATAATCTGGAAGCCATAAAGAACCTGCCTCTCCTAAAAAAGGATGATGGAACACTTCTCAGGCTGAAAGATGTGGCACAGGTAAAAGTAGTACCTGGATTCTCCAAAATCAGACATGAGAACGGTCTCAGATACGCCCTGGTACAGATGAACCTTGAGGGCAGGGACCTTGGAGGCTTCATAAAAGAACTGGAGAAAAATATAAAGGAAAATATAAAGCTCCCTGAAGGGTACTTCATAAAATTCGCCGGACAGTTTGAAAACCAGGAAAGGGCGATGAAGAGACTGTCCATTGTTGTACCTATAGCCATACTGCTGATTTTTGTACTGCTGTACCTTAACTATAACTCCATCAGGGACTCCCTGATTATAATGCTGAACGTACCATTTGCCACAATAGGGGGAATTATAGCCCTCTATCTGTCTGGATTTAACCTGTCTGTGCCTGCTGCAATTGGATTCATAGCGGTATTCGGTATTGCCACACTGAACGGTGTTGTTCTGGTTTCCTACATCAGGCAGATGCTTGATGAGGGCTTTGGTATTGAACCATCAATAGACAAGGCGACAAGGCTGAGATTAAGACCTATATTAATAACAGCTACAGCTGCATCACTGGGACTGTTACCGATACTGTTTACCCATGATATAGGTTCGGAAATTCAGAAACCTATAGCTGTTGTTGTGATTGGAGGAATATTTACCTCAACATTCCTGACACTGATACTGCTGCCTGTTGTTTATAAATTTGTTTGGAAATTAACTGAAGGAAGAAATTCTCCAGAAAAATGTTAAAAGGAGGGGTAAAAAATGGAATTTTTAGCTGAGTTTCATCCACCGGTTGTTCACTTTGCCATTGCACTGGTTATTATGGGGGTTCTGTTTGATATAGCAGGATTTGTTTTAAGAAAGGAAAGCCTGAAACATGCAGGGTTCTGGTCAATAATGGTAGGTGTGGTTGCCGTCTGGGGAGCTGCGATAACCGGGCACCAGGCAGAAGAGCTTGTTGAGCATGCCATTGAAGGAACAAAAGCCTACGAAATACTGGAAGAGCACGAAGAACTGGGAGAGATACTCCCATGGGTGGTATCTGCACTGGGCTTTTTCAGGCTGTTTTTATTCTTTAAAGAAAACAACCTCCTGTTTATAGGCTACCTGATAGCCGGACTTATAGTATCAGGAGCCATAGGACTCCAGGGCAGAATAGGTGGAAAACTGGTGTATGAGTATGGGGTTGGAGTGAAGGCAAACCAGTCTCCATCCTACTACATACACGAAGAACACGAGGAATGAACAGTTATCTAAAAAAAGGTGTTGGCTTCGGACTGACCTCCGGGGTCATCACCACTTTAAGTATGCTTATAGGGCTTTCAACCATATCAGACTCAAGGGCGGTTGTGATTGGGGGTATTCTGTCTATAGCAATTGCCGATGCAGCATCTGATGCACTGGGAATGCATATAGCCGAAGAATCCCATGAAAAAACAGAAGAAAAGCATATCTGGACAGCCACACTATCAACATTTTTTTCAAAATTTATATTTGCCATGACATTTATGGTTCCTGTTGCCCTGTTTGAGATAAAAACAGCTGTTATCATCAGTCTTATCTGGGGATTTTTACTCCTTACCGTATTCAGCTACAAAATTGCACTGGACAGGAAGGAAAATCCTGTAAGGGCTGTGGTTGAGCATGTTGTAATAGCCACGGTTGTTTTGACGGTAATACACCTGACAGGAAAACTGGTAAAAACATTTGAATAATAGTTATAAGCATATAAATTTATATATAAAAAAGGAGTTTCAAAATGGACAGGTTATCACAGCTTGCGATAAATGACGAAGGGTTCGTGTTTGACCCTCTAACAGGTGAGAGTTTCACAGTTAATCAGACAGGACTGTTTATACTCAAAGAGCTGAAAGAAGGAAAATCCCAGGAAGAAATCGTTCAGGATTTGGTGGAGAACTTTGAGGTTTCAAAGGAAGAGGCAGAAAGGGACCTTGTGGACTTTATTGAGAAACTCAGAAGCTACAGGCTTATTTAGGAGGCTAATAGATGGAGCTTTTCATAGGTGTATCAGGTATTAACGCCGTTGACAATCCGGGTCCAGGGATAGGAGTTGCCAAAAGTCTGAAGGAAGCAGAGGATTTCAAATCAAAGATAGTGGGACTGGCATACGATGCAATGGAACCGGGGATTTACATGGACTGGTTTGTGGATAAATCATACATCATGCCCTACCCTTCAGGTGGACATGACGCCTTTATAAACAGGCTTTACTACATAAAGGAAAGTTACGGTCTTGATTTTGTAATGTCCGTGCTGGATGCCGAGCTGCCTGTCCTGATTAAGTACGCTGACGAGCTTGAGAGGAACGGTATAAAAACATTCCTGCCTACACTTGAGCAGTTCAAGCTGAGGGGAAAAGACAGGCTTGATGAGATAGCTTCAAATATAGGGATAGACATCCCCAAATCGGAGGTGGTCACATCATACGATGAGCTGCTGAAAGCCATTGATAAAATCGGACTGCCTGTAATGGTAAAAGGAGCCTTTTACAAGGCATACAGGGCTTACACCAAACAGGAGGCTGTCTCATACTTCAACAAAATAGTTGCCCAGTGGGGATACCCGATAATAGTCCAGCAGGTTGTGTCTGGAGAGGAAATGAACGTTGTTGCAGCCGGAGACGGTGAAGGAAAGCCCCTGGGAATGGTGGGAATAAAAAAGATGTGGATAACAGA
>JAADEU010000054.1 GCA_013153235.1 Aquificota bacterium
ATAGTTATGACTTCCAATACAAGATGTAATTCTGGCTTAAGTCAGTATGTTATATTGACACTTCAAGGTAGAATTGGCATAAAATCTCATTTGGTTTGTGGAGTTGTAGTCAGATAGGAGCACGAAACAGATAAATTTTTTGTATATGTATATGTATATAAAAAATAAAAACTCTACGCTCAAGATTAATAGTTTTCTATTCATTGATAATTCATAATTGACAATTTATGAAAGAGATTTTAGTTTTGTATCAATACATTATGAATTATAATTATGTAGTAAAGTACCACAAAACATATCAGGAGTGAAGCCATGGTACTTATTGAATGGAATGAAGAGCTTGAACTGGGGATACCAGAGATAGACCAGCAACACAGAAAGCTGGTGGAAATGTTAAACGAGTTTTACACAGAGCTGGAGGAAGGACACCAGAAGGAAGCCGTTGAGCATTTTCTTAAAAATCTGGAGGATTACCTCCACTACCATCTGGATTACGAGGAAAAATTTATGGAAGAAAAAGGCTTTCCAGAAACCGATAACCACAAAAAGGTCCACCAGATGTTTAAAAATCTGTATGCAGAGGAAAAACAGAGATATCTGGAAGGGGACCCTAAAGCCCTGAGGGAACTGGTTGCATTCACATTTTCATGGCTGTTTTCCCACATTATGAAAACAGACAAAAAATACGCAGAGTATCTCAAGGAGAGGGGGTTAGCCTAAAGCCCCCTTCAGTTTTCCTGAAACCACCTCTATCAGGTCCTGAATATTCTCAAACAGTTCCTGTTCACCACTTTCCATATCCTTCAGTTCCGGCTTTTCCGAAACAAACACAACGAACCTGCTACCGAATTTATTAGCGACCTTCATTTTTGATTTTAAACTGCCCTCTTTCAGTATAAGCTCCGTTTTTATTCCTTCCTTTCTCAGGAACTGGGCTGCCTTTAGAGCCTGTATGTTAAACTCAGAAACAACAGGAATAACCGATACCAGAGGCTGGTCTTCAGGCATTGTCTCAACAAGGAGCATAAGCCTCTCTATTCCTGCTGCAAATCCAAGGGCCGGTGTATCAGGTCCACCAAGTTGTTTTACCAGGGTATCGTATCTGCCGCCGGCAGCTACAGTTCCCTGGGCACCTATCTTATCTGTGATAAACTCAAAAACCGTGTCTGTGTAGTAATCCAGTCCCCTTACCAGCCGTGGATTTACCGTAAAATCAACACCAAGGCCTGTAAGATATTCTTTCAGTCTTTCAAACCTCTCAAGGCTCTTTTCAGATATAAAATCCATCAAAACAGGGGCATCTGCCGTTGCCTGTCTGCATCCTTCAACCTTACAGTCCAGTACCCTGAGAGGGTTTCTCTCTATCCTCTTACGACAGTCCTCACATAAACTGTCCTCAACACCTTTTAAAAACTGCCTAAGAACCTCCATGTACCTCTTTCTGCTTTCAAAATCCCCCAGGGTGTTTATCTCAAGCCTTGTCTGTATTCCGAGGCTGTCCAGTATGTCCTGCACCATCTTTATCAGCTCGGCATCAGCAACAGGACTGTCCACACCAAAAATCTCAGCCCCAATCTGGTGAAACTGTCTGTACCTTCCTGCCTGGGGTCTCTCGTACCTGAACATGGCTCCTTCATAAAACAGTTTCTGGTATCCACCCTTTGCATACAGTTTTTCCTCAATATATGCCCTTACAGCAGATGCTGTCCCTTCAGGTCTAAGGGCAACCTTCCTTCCACCTCTGTCCTCAAACACGTACATCTCCTTCTGGACTATGTCTGTTTCCTCGCCAACAGACCTGACAAACAGTGAAACATCCTCAACAAAGGGAAGTATTATCTCCTCAAAGTTGTATTTCTCAAAAATATTCCTTGCGGTATCAACCACATACCGGTACTTTCTGGCATTTTCACCGTATATATCCTGAAATCCTCTTACCCTTTTTATCTGGGACAATACATGCTCCTCCGGTGGTTTTTCTTTAATTATAAACCAATTGCAGCCTTCACTTTGGAATAACAGGAAGGACAGAACATATAACTTTTCCTGTCTGTATCTGCTATGGAGTTTGAAAAATGCATAACACATTCAGGATTCGGGCAGTGCCCCAGTCCAAGGGTGTGGCCTATCTCGTGCACAGCCTCCTTCAAAACCCTTTCATTGAAAACAGCAGGGTCTTCAGGCAACCCATAAAAACTGTTGTGCAGTCTGAATGTTGATATCACAGCCGTTCTGGTATAACCTGATGCCACCCCGAACACAAAATTCAGACCAGGCTCATACAGGTCAACAGACACAATCCCGAGAACAATATTTTCACCCTGAACGAGGGATAGAAGCTCCCTTAAAAAATAGCTTCCAAGGTACTGTCTTCTTGCAGGGTCAAAAGCCGCAGCAGGAAGACCCATAGGGGATTTCCACACAACAGGAAGGGAAAAAATCTCCTCAAGCTTTTCTGTTATAAACCCCCTATCAATACTATCCTCAGGTCTGAAAGGCTGGATGATAATTGAACTGAATCTCAAGAGAGTATCCCCCACCACAAAAAGCTGAAAATATAAAAATATATCTGGATATAAAAATTTCAAAAAATCTTTGATTTTTGTCAAAAAACCTTTTAAAATAACTCAAACAGCGTTTTAATAATGAGGTGGGAAGATGGAAATATTCAAATTAAAGGTTTACAGGTACGACCCTACAAAAGACAGTGAACCTTACTACAGAACCTATGAACTGCCTGTTGAAAAAGGAATGACAGTCCTTGCTGCCCTGTTTAAGGCAAAAGAGGAGCAGGACCCTACAATATCTTTCAGGTATAACTGCCGTGCTGCAATCTGTGGCTCATGTGCAATGAGGATAAACGGACATGCCACACTTGCCTGTAAAGTCCAGATAACACACCTCCTTGAAAAATACGACACAGATACAATAACCGTTGACCCGATAGGAAACGTAAAACCTCTGAAAGACCTGATTTACGATATGGACTGGCTGGTGGACAAACTCAAAAGGGTCAAACCATGGTTTATACCAAAAGAGCCACCACCGGCAGACGGAACAGAGTACAGACAGGACCCATACGACCACCACAGGATTGATTTTGCATCTGACTGTATCCTGTGTGCCTCATGTATGTCAGACTGTAATGCCCTGAAGGCAAACAAAGACTTTCTGGGACCTATGGTCCATTCAAAGGCATACAGATTCATTGCTGACACAAGAGACGGGGAAAAACAGGAAAGATTTGAGGCTATACTGGAAGACCTGAACCTTGAGTGGTGCGTAAGATGTGTTGAGTGTACAACAAGATGTCCTAAAGAGGTTCAGCCGTACGAAAACATTATCAGACTGAGAATAATGGCTGCCGAAGCAGGATACAAAACACCTGGTGAGATTCACGCAGAGATATTTGAGCAGGACATCTACAACAGAGGTCTCCTTAACGAAATGCTCCTGCCTATGAGACAGGAAGGTATACTGGGTGCTATCAAAAGGGCACCATTTGGAATAAAAATGATGCTCAAAGGAAAGGTAAACTACGCCGATTTCTTCGGAGGCCACAAAATTAAGAGACTGGAAGAGGTCCAGAAGATATACGAGGTGGCAAAACAGAAAGAAAAAGAGGTGAAAATAAAACTGCCCCAGATAATGGGCGTTATATACGAAGATAAAAGAAAAACAAGAAAAAGACCTAACTATGCAGAAACCGGAGGTAACGAGTAATGGCCGAGCTTAAATACGCATTTTATACAGGATGTTCTGCAAAAGGGGTGGCACCGGAGCTTTACAACTCCACAAAACTGGTGGCAGACAAACTGGGAATGGAGCTTATAGAGCTCGAGGCAGCTACATGTTGCGGGGCAGGAGCGGTACAGGAAAAGGACGAATTTTTAGCCCTTACAATAAACGCAAGAAACCTGGCACTTGCAGAGGAACTGGGACTTGACCTCCTCACCATATGTAACACATGTACCCTGATGCTCAGGGAAACAAAATTCAAACTGGATAACGACCCAGAGCTTAAAGAAGCCGTTAACGAGGTTCTCAAAGAGGCAGGACTTGAGTATAAAGGAACTTCAGAGGTAACCCACTTCCTGTGGGAAGTGATAGATGGGGTTGGTCTTGACAGACTCAAAGAGATGGTCGTAAGACCGCTTAAAGAGTTTAACATAGCACCATTTTACGGATGCCACATCATAAGACCACCTTATCTGATAGGATACGAAGACCCTGACAACCCAAAATCCATTGAGATGATAATTGAGGCTGTAGGTGGAAACCCTGTTGACCACACTGCAAGACTTGCATGCTGCGGTTTCCACTCATTCTGGTCAGCGGAAGACAAAGTAACTCTCAGACTTACAGCAATGGATGCAGAGTCTGCAAAGGAAGAAAAGGCAGATTTCATGGTAACACCGTGTCCTCTGTGCCATACACAGCTTGATGCTATGCAGGAAGAGGCAGAGGAAAGAATCGGTGTTAAACTGGGAATACCTGTTTTACACCTTCCACAGATGATTGGTCTCGCAATAGGATTCAAACCAAAAGAACTTGGACTTGAAAAACACGTAATATCAACAGAGGAAATAATTAGAAAAGTCGCCTAAAAAGGAAGGTCTTTGCCTTCCTTTCACCTTTTTATGATATAGATTATACCCGGAAGCAGTTTTATATATAAAAATATTTGCATTAATATACTGCTTTTATATATAATTATTCTTAGGGATATTCTAATATATAAAAAACTAAATGAAGGTGGTGGGCATTATGAGTGAAGAAATTTTAGTGGACGAAAAAGAAAAATGGAAGGATGAGGAGTTCTTAGAGGAAAATGCAGAACTCCTTAAGGCTCTGGCTCATCCGAACAGACTTAAGATTATAGGGTTCCTCAGCTCAGGAAAAAAATGTGTAAAACATATCTGGGAAGCCCTTGACCTGCCTCAGCCGAATGTATCACAGCACTTGTCTGTTTTAAGAAATAAGGGTATACTGGGATATAAGAGGCAAGGTTCAATTGTGTGTTATTACATTAAAAACAAGAAGGCCCTTGAAATTTATAAGCTACTACTAAAGGAGGAATAAAATATGGCTGGTAAAGTTTGCATTGTCAACGAATCTAACTGGGAGCAGGAAGTACTGAACTCTGATGTACCAGTACTGGTTGATTTCTGGGCTCCATGGTGTGGTCCATGTAGATTAATAGCACCTGTTATAGAAGAACTTGCAGAAGAACTTGAAGGAAAAGCAAAAATATGCAAGCTCAACACAGATGAAAACCCAAATATAGCTATGAGATACGGAATCAGAGCTATTCCAACAATCATGGTTTTCAAAAACGGACAGGTTGTTGACACAAAAGTTGGCGTACAGCCAAAAGAAGTTCTCAAAAGCCTCCTGGTATAAGGTGGTTAATTGAGCGTAGAGATACATCCTACCGCAATAGTTTCTGAAAAAGCACAGCTGGGGGTCAACGTGAAGGTTGGCCCCTTTTCCATTATTGAGGAGAATGTCCAGATAGGGGACAACACAGAAATATCCTCAAACGTCAGAATCAAACAGTTTACAACCATCGGTGAAAACTGCAGTATATCAGAAGGTGTGGTCCTTGGAGGAATTCCACAGCACCTTGGTTTTAAAGGGGAAGAAACCTACGTCCAGATAGGAAATAACGTTACTATCAGGGAATACGCTACCATCCACAGGGGAACAGCCTTTGACGATGGTATCACAAGGGTAGGTGATAACTCCTACATAATGGCATATGTACACATAGCCCACGACTGTAAGGTGGGGCATGACACCATACTGGCAAATGCCGTCACACTGGCAGGGCACGTACAGGTTGGAAACTACGTGTTCATCGGGGGGCTGACCCCAATACACCAGTTCTGCAGGATAGGTGATTACGCAATGGTTGGAGGGGCTTCAGCTGTTGACAAAGACATCCCTCCATTTACCAGGGCATCCAAAAACCACGCAATGCTCTACGGACTTAACCTCGTAGGTCTGAAGAGAAGGGGATTCACCCCTGAGCAGATAAAAGTTATAAAAGAGGCATACAGAATAATATTCAGGAAATCAGCCACCCTTGAAGAAGGGATAAAAGAGGTTCAGGAAAAACTCCCCCAGACACCTGAAATCAAAATGCTGATAGATTTCATCAGGAGCTCAAAAAGGGGTATAGCCCCTGAAGCATCAAAAAGAAAATGAGCAAGATAGGCCTGATTGCAGGAGCAGGTGAACTTCCTGTTGAATTTGCCACAAATGCAGTCTCAAAAGGTAAACAGCTCCAGATATACGCCATAAAAGGTATCACCGACAGAAAAATCCAGAACATAGCACCAACAAAGTGGCTAAACCTTGGGGAAGCCCAGAAACTGATTGATTCCATGAAAAGCGACGTTATAACAGATGTTGTTATGCTTGGGAAAATAGAGCATTTCCACGTAATCAAATCAATCCACAGATTTGACAGAAGGGCAAGGCAGTTCTTCGGTCAACTGGTGGACAAAAGGGCAAAATCAATACTTGAGGCCGTTCTCAACGAGCTGAAAAAGGAGGGTTTCAATCCAATAGACCCGACACCCTACCTGTCAGGACTGCTGGTTCCTGAAGGACTGATAGCAGGAAAACAGCCTGAAGAGGAAGCATTAAAGGATATTGAATTTGGTCTCTCAATAGCAAAAGAAGTGGCACAGCTGGATATCGGCCAGACAGTTGTGGTAAAAAACGGAGTTGTTGTTGCCGTTGAGGGACTTGAAGGAACAGACAAATGTATCCTCAGAGGCGGTGAGCTTGCAGGAGAAGGAACAGTTGTCTGCAAGGTTGCCAGAAGAAAACAGGACATGAGGTACGATGTACCTGTGATTGGCCCCAGAACCCTCAAAAGTATGAAAAAGGCAAAGGCAAAAATACTGGCTGTAGAAGCAGAAAAAACCCTCCTTTTAGAAAAAGCAGAATTTAAAAAACTCGCTGAAAAATACCAGATTACCGTAATCAGCTCCAAAATCTCCTGAATATCTCATTTTTTTCCTGAATCTGCCGACCAGAATATTATGGATAAACAGACTGACCGGTCTTATTACGAAGAAATTGTCAGTTATATAAAAAAAATCACAGGGTATAATCTTGCCGTATCACCAAAAGACCGGCAGGTAATTGAAAAACTGATAAAAAATCAGATTCCCGTTGAAATCGCAAAACAGCTCATAAAAAAAGAAGTTCTTAAATACCCCCCTGAAAAAAGGAAAAAGTTCAGACTATCCTCCCTGGAACCAAAATTGAAGGAGCTTTCAGCAAAAAAGGCAGGTATATCCCGGCAGGACAGATTTACCTCAGAAATACCGGAAGAACTGAAAGACACATACTCCAGATTAAAAAAACTGAACAATCTATGGAAAAGCCTGCCAGAGGAAGAAAAAAAGCAGATAATAAACACCGCCGTAAAAAAGATGAAAAAAAGCTTTATATTATCAAATATAGACAGGCAGAAAGTACTGAAATCAATAATCAGAGAGATTTTGGCAGAAAGGTACAACATAAAATAATGGAGGGTGGTCATGAAAAAAATAGACGATATTCCTGGATTTGTAAAACAGGTTGTCCAGAAAGAGTATCCAGATTTCAAAAACGGCTGTCTGATGGTCTACCAGCTTGGCAAAGAACATATGCTGATTGAACTGTTTGATGAAAACGACGAAAAAGCCGGGGAAATTATAATAAACCTTAAAGAAGACAAAATTTACAAAGACGGAAAGGGTTATTCAATAAAAATCGAAGGGACACCAAAAGGAATGATACGGTACTATCTTGTTGAAGGGAAGAAAAAAATCGAAGGAAAAGCAGAAAGTCTTTTCCCGTGTCTTCCTGTATAAAATTGTTGACCGCACAAACAGTCTGTTATATAAAATATTTTCCCATGCCGAAGTGGCGGAATTGGCAGACGCGGGGGACTCAAAATCCCCTGCCCGCAAGGGCGTGCGGGTTCGACTCCCGCCTTCG
>JAADEU010000039.1 GCA_013153235.1 Aquificota bacterium
TTAATGGCTGGGGAGGCAGGACTCGAACCTGCGACACCCGGTTCCAAAGACCGGTGTTCTGCCAACTGAACTACTCCCCAGCACTATTTAAGAGTAGTTTCTATTAACTTCCAGCCTTTGAGCTCACAGATTTTTTTAACTTCTGCCGTCGGTCTGCCGACAGCAAAGACACTGCTACCACTTCCGCTAACCAGAGGTCTGTACCCTAAATGTCTCAGGGTGTTCAGAACTTCCCTGACCTCCGGATAGCTCTCTTCAACTATCCTGCCGAGCGTATTCTCTATGGCCTCAAACAGTTTCTCAAAATCACCTAACAGACTATCTATTATATGAATCTCTTCCTTTTTTGTCAACATCTCAGGTGTGACTTTTTTGTATACCTCTGAGGTGGAAATCTGTATATTGGGATAGATTATGAAAATCTCTTTTGAGAAGCCTTTTTCCATAAATCTCAGTTTTTCACCTATTCCCTCACCTACTGCAAGTCCTCCCCTGAGGAAAAATGGAACATCTGCACCGACTGTGACGGCAAGTTCTGCCATCTCCCCTTCAGACAGGGGATTTCCATACAAACTGTTGATGTATTTCAGCACAACAGCCGCATTTGAGCTTCCACTGCCAAGACCTGCCCCTACAGGTATGTTTTTTTCTATCAGAATATCAACCTCAGGTCTGATGCCTGTCCATTCCTCAAACTTCCTCAGCACATCTGTTACGGTATTTTTTTCCGGGTCAACAGATGAGCTGGTTATGGTTACCTTCTGGAAGTGGGAGGGTGTTATTATCACACGGTCATAGTAGTCTACAGTGTGGAATATGGTATATATCTCGTGGTATCCGTCAGGCCTTTTGCCTGTAATCCACAGTCCCAGATTTACTTTAGCCGGTGAAAGGAGTATTTTCTTTTCCATAACTTTAATTATAAAACAATTTATGTCTGGTTATTGAGTTTCAAGTTTTGTTAAAATATTTAAAATTCTAAAAGGGAGTAGTAATGAAGAGAGCTATACTTGCCCTTGAGGACGGTCACTTTTTTTACGGTTATGCCTTTTCCGGCTTTGAGAAAGGAGAAACAGGCGGAGAGGTTATATTCAATACCTCAATGACCGGCTATCAGGAGATACTTACAGACCCTTCTTATAAAGGTCAGATTGTTGTAATGACCCCGTCCCAGGTGGGAAATTACGGAACAAACCCTGAAGATATTGAGTCTGAGAAGGTTCATGTAAACGGGTTTGTTATAAGGGACCTCTCATCTATCTATTCCAACTGGCGGGCCACAAAGTCCCTGGAGGATTATTTGGACGAAAACGGTGTTATAGGAATAACAGGAATCGATACAAGGGCCCTTGTGAGGATAATACGCCAGTATGGTGTGATGAAAGGGTACATAGGAATAGGTGATATATCTCCCCAGGAGGCTGTCAGGAAGGCAAGGTCTATTCCGGATATATCCGAGCTTGACCTTGTTTCCCAGGTAAGCCACAGGGATACATATACGTGGAATGAGGGAAGCTGGAGATGGCCTGAAGGCTACAGCAGGATTTCAGGAGGAAAGTACAGGGTTGCGGTAATAGATTACGGTGTAAAGAGGAATATCCTGAGGCTTATGGCAGACAGGGGACTGGAACTTACATGTTTTCCCCACAATGTTAAGGCGGAGGATATTCTTGAGTTTAAACCTGATGGAATTTTCCTGTCCAACGGACCTGGGGACCCGGCTATTCTCCATTTTCAGATACAGCAGATAAGGAAATTGCTTAATTCTGATATACCTGTTTTTGGGATATGTCTGGGTCATCAGCTTCTTTCCTGGGCAATAGGGGGAAGGACATACAAGCTGGAATTTGGTCACCACGGTGGAAACCATCCTGTGAAAAATCTCAAAACAGGAAAGGTTGAGATTACGGCCCAGAACCATAACTATGCCACAGACCCGGACTCTTTACCTTCCCATGTTGAGATTACACACATAAACCTGAACGACAATACCATAGAGGGAATCAGACTGACAGACAGGCCTGCATTTTCCATACAGCACCACCCGGAGGCATCACCGGGACCACATGACTCCCATTACATATTCGATGAGTTCGTGAGATTAATAGAGGAAACAAAGGGTAGATGATAGAAAAAGCATCGGACCAGACTCTAAAGGAAAGGTGGGCCCTTGGCTCACTGATTCTCAACACAACCCTGACGGTACTGAAGTTTATTTTTGCTCTTATCACAGGGTCATTGGCCCTGATGGCAGAGGCAATACACTCATTTTCAGACCTTATAGCCTCTGTTGTTTCACTTGTGAGTGTTAAACTGGCAGCCAGAAAGACATCCGAATACCCTTACGGACTGTATAAACTGGAAAATATGGCTGCTGTTGTTATATCCCTCTTCCTGTTTTTTGCCGCCTACGAGATTATAAAGGAGGCCTTCTTTTCCCAGGAGGAAAGGGTCGTAAAACATACAGAGCTGGCCATTGGTGTTATGGTGATTGCCATGATGGCCACATTTATATACTCCAGACTGGAGCTGAAAGCGGCAAAAAGACTTAACTCCCCTGCACTCCTTGCAGATGCACAGCATATATGGGCTGATTTTCTTTCGTCCCTTATAGTTATTGTGGGACTTGTGGGAACGTACTTTGGTTATAACCTTGATAAATACGCTGCTGCTGTTGTTGCCCTGTTTGTTTTCTACAGTGGATGGGAGATTTTCTCATCTGGTCTGAAGGTACTACTGGACGTTTCCCTCGAAAAGGAAGAGATAGAAAAGATTAAAAGAATCATATACTCCCACCCTGCAGTTGTGGACATAAGACATATAAGGGGCAGGGTTGCAGGTAGTTTCAAGTTTCTGGATGTAGAGCTTCTGCTCCACAACTTTTCACTGAGGGAGACCCACCGGATAGTTGATGAGATAGAAAGAAGAATAAAAGAGGAAATACCAAACATAGACTCTGTTTTTATACACTACGAACCTGTCAGGCAGGAGGGTCTCAGGATAGCATTTTTGGTGGATGATGAGAAAAATATAAAGGATTTTAGCTCTGCAAGTCAGATAATTACCGTAGACCTTTCTGAAAATGGAAATGTTCAGGTCAATAATCCCCTTGAGGTGGAGCCTGACGAGAGGGAAATAGGGGATATCCTCTCAAAGATTAATATTGATATCGTTGTGGCATCCCACCATCCTGAAGAGTTTGAGGTAAGGTGGAAACTTACACGAGCCGGGGTAATGGTCTGGGAAACAGACAGGAAAAATTTTGACGAGGCACTGGAGGAGATAATAAATTCATATAATGAGTTCACAAAAAAACATAAAGGGGATAACAATGGTTAAAAGAATTCTGGTTGGAATTGACGGCTCAAAAAGTTCATGGGTAGCGGCAGATTACGGTATTTACTTCTCCAGAAAGATGAAAAAACCTGTTGTGGGAATCCATATAGTGGATATCAGACTGCTTGAGACCCCGTTTATAGAGGACCTTGCAGGTGCACTTGGTTTTACCACATACATGGATGTTACCCCGAAACTCAAGGAGATTCTGGATGAAAGGGGTAAAGCCCTTTTAAATGAATTTGCAAAAAAATGCAGGGAAGCAGGTGCTGACTGTTCCATAGCACAGGCATTCGGTATTGTTGCAAACGAGCTTGTGGAGATGGCAGACCCGGATGACCTCCTTATTGTGGGGAAAACAGGAATCCACAATAAATTTGCACCCCTGTTCCTTGGTTCCACATCTGAAGCTGTTGCCAGAAAATCAAAATGCCCTGTGATGATTACAACCGATAGATTTCAGGAGATAAAAAATATACTCCTTGCCTTTGATGGCAGGGAAAAATCCATACATGCCGCCCAGTATCTGAATGAATTTGCACCGGACCTTGGTATAGACCGTATATCTGTTGTTACTGTTCTTGAGGAAAAATCCGGAGAGAAGGAGGAGCATATCAAAAATCTGCTGGACAGTTACCTGAAACTGGAATACAGTCTGGAATTCCTCTACGGATATCCTGATGAGGAGCTTGAAAAGTACATACTTGAAAATAAAGACAGATTCCATCTTATAACAATGGGAGCTTACGGAGAAAGCCGTATAAAAGAGCTCATACTCGGCAGTACGACATCTTTTATAATGAACAAATCTCCTATCCCTGTTCTCCTTGTGAAATAAAAGAGAGGTGGGGCATTTGGAAAAGGACTTTGGAGGTTTTAAAGGGGTACTGATTATTGGTCTTGGACTTATTGGTGGTTCTATAGCCGTTTCACTGAAAAAAGAGGGTTTCAAAGGAAAAATCTACGGCTTTGACCTGTCTGAAGAGAGGGTGAAGACAGCCCTGGAAATGGGTGCTGTGGATGAGGCATTCACAGACCTTAAAGAAGTGCCCTGGGATAAGATTGACCTGGTCATCATAGCCACCCCTGTAAAGACTTTCGAGAAGGTCGCACACCAGATAAAGCCTTTTCTGAAAGAATCAACAGTTGTTACAGATGTGGGCAGTGTTAAAGGTGAGCTTGTAGAAAAGCTGGAGAGGATATTCTATCCGAACAGATTTATAGGAGCCCATCCAATAGCCGGAACGGAAAAGGAAGGGATAGAAAACGCCGTGGAAGGACTGTTCAGGGGGAAAAAGCTAATTCTCACGGTGGATAATGAGGATGAGAGTACAAAAAGACTGGAACAGTTCTGGGTAGACCTTGGTTCCAGGGTTGAGGTTATGGACCCCCACACCCATGATTTTGTGTTTGCCAGTGTTTCCCACCTTCCCCATGCCGTGGCATTTGCACTGGTGGATGCACTGATAGACCTTTCAAAGGAAACAGGAATAGACCTGTTTTTGTATCCCGGGGCGGGATTCAAGGATTTTACCAGGATTGCCGCGAGCTCCCCTGTTGTCTGGAAGGATATATTTATAGAAAACAAAGAGAGCGTTCTCCACACTATAGATATGTTTATCCGTTCTATGGAAAAACTGAAAAAATATATACAGGATGAGGAAGAAGACAGGCTGGTGGAGCTTCTTTCTGAAATCAGAGAAAAGAGATTATCACTTGAGAAGGAGGGGTAAGATGAGAAAACTGGCCGTTGCTTCAC
Source organism: Aquificota bacterium (assembly GCA_013153235.1). GTDB lineage: Bacteria > Aquificota > Aquificia > Aquificales > Hydrogenothermaceae > Persephonella_A. Next base: position 5,096 of record JAADEU010000039.1, read on the forward strand.
TTGTTATGGCGGTTATTATCGCAGGATGTGAAAGCAAAAAAGAGACTTCCTCTACAGAGGGTAGCAATGTCAAACAGGAAGAGGTTACTCCTGTAAAAACGGAAACAGAGCACACCTCTGTAGAAAAAAACAATGTAGAGGGTCAGGCAGCTGTATCCCAGGAAGAGAAAGCCGGGGAAAAAACAACCGAAGCGGAGCATCTTGATGGAGAGGCAATCTTCAAGGCAAAGGGATGTGCTTCCTGTCATCAGCCATCTATGGATACTGTAGGGCCTTCCCTTAAAAAGATAGCCCAGGCCTATGGTTCAGACAAACAGAAACTGGTACAGTTTTTGAAGGGAAATGGCAAACCTGTAGTTGACCCGGAGAAATTTGGGATAATGGCACCACAGCTAAACACAACTAAATCAATGTCTGATAAAGAGCTTTCTGCAATGGCAGATTACATACTGGGCCATTAGTCCATTACCAGCCTGAGGCCCAGTTCTTTAGCGTACTCCACCGCCTCTTTCAGCTCCAGCGGGGTAATCATTCTACACAGTTCAGGATAATCACAGGCCCTGTAATAGGGATAATACTGGGCCATTATATTGACATGCATATTTGGGAAAATAGACCTTAAAAATCTGAGGGCTTCTTTTGTCCCGGCAATGTCTGCAGGGAGCAGCAGATGTCTGACCAGAACTCCCCTGTAGGCTATACCGTGGCTGTCTGTTTTCAGGTCCCCCACCTGTCTGTGCATTTCCTTTATTGCCTGTTTTGCTATTTCAGGGTAGTTTTTTACCTTTGAGTACTTTCTGGCGTATTTTTCATCTGTGTATTTCAGGTCAGGCAGGTAAATATCAACCACCCCTTCCAGAAGTTTCAGTGTTTCAGGACTGTCGTATGAGGATGTATTGTAAACAATTGGAATTTTGAGACCTTTCTCTACAGCTATGTAAAGGGCTTTCATTAGCTGTGGAACCACATGTGATGGTGTAACCCAGTTAATGTTGTGGCAACCCTCTTCCTGCAGATACAGCATAATTCCGGCAATTTCTTCAGGGGTATACTCCCTGCCTTCTCCCAGGTGGCTTATTTCATAATTCTGGCAGTAAACACACCTCATATTACACCAGGACACAAATATGGTTCCGCTGCCCCTGTGTCCCCTGATGGGAAACTCCTCACCCCTGTGGGGGAAAAATGAGGAAATAACTACATTTTCCCCGGTCTTGCAGAAACCCTTTTCGCCAGACAGTCTGTTTACGCCGCAGTTATGTGGACATACCCTGCATTCTTCCAGCATACTGAAGGCCTTCTCCACCTTTTCTTTCAGCTCTCCTATTTCATAAAGCCGGATGTAGGAAGGATTTATGTTCATCATTATCAGAAAATTTTACAAAAATCTTTAAAGATTCGAAATTTTTCATATATTAATTTATACAAAAAGAGAAAAAATCAAAGGAGGTGTAGGAGCATGGAAGAAATCAGAATGCCTGTAATAGGGGAGAAATTTCCTGAAATACAGGTAAAAACAACCCACGGTATAAAAAAACTTCCAGACGATTATGCAGGAAAATGGTTCGTTCTCTTCAGCCATCCTGCAGACTTTACACCTGTGTGTACAACAGAATTTGTGGCATTCCAGAAGAGGAAAGACCAGTTTGACCAGCTGAACTGTGAGCTTATAGGTCTTTCTATTGACCAGGTATTCTCACATATCAAATGGGTTGAGTGGATTAAAGAAAAAACAGGTGTTGAGATTACATTTCCGATAATCGCCGATGATATGGGTCAGGTGGCAAAACAGCTTGGAATGATTCATCCCAAAAAGGGAACAAACACTGTAAGGGCGGTATTTATCGTTGATGATAAGGGAATAATCAGGCTGATACTGTACTATCCACAGGAAGTAGGTAGAAATATAGACGAGATTGTAAGGGCTGTGAAAGCACTTCAGACAACAGATAAGTACGGCGTTGCCACACCTGCAAACTGGCCGGAGAATGAACTTGTTAACGACCATGTGATTATACCACCTGCAACCAGTGAGACAGAGGCTCAGGAAAGACTCAAAAAGGCAGAAGCCGGCGAAATTGAGTGCTTCGACTGGTGGTTCTGCCACAAATCACTTTAAAAAATGGGGCCCTGTTGCCCCTTATTCTTTCAGACTCTTAACACAGGCCTTTTCTATGTCATCCCTTATGTTTTTGTAACTGCCCTCAGGAAGGTCACATATCTTTACACACTGTTTGTAAAAATGGTGTGCGGTTTTTGGGTCTACTTTCTTTTCAATCAGTGACTTTTCAAGGGCTTTACCGATGGCTTCACAGTCGTGGGATGAAACATCGCAGGAATCGAGGATAGACACATATGCTTTGCATGCGTCCTCTATTTCACCAGCGTGGGCTGCAGTAATCACAAAAAAGGACAGTAAAAAAAGAAAATATCTCATATCTCCTCCAGAGGGAATTTAGTTTATACCTTATTAATATAAATAAATTATTAGAAATTTTAAGGGAGTTATGGTTAAAATCACTGGATTACTGCGGTTCGAAAAGTTTTAAACCTTTAATGTATTGGAAATCTTTTATATTGTAGGTTAAAAGGGTGGCTTCAAAGTACATAGATGTTGCTGCTATTAATGCATCAGGTATGTCCAGGCCATGGCTTTTTGAATATCTTTCTATTAAATCCAGGGCTATTTTC
>JAADEU010000115.1 GCA_013153235.1 Aquificota bacterium
ACGGAGCCAGTTATAATCTGAAAATTACTGCCTATGGCAATGAAGTCCTTTATGATAATAGTATAAAGCTAGAAATTGCCGGAGGCTATATTGTATTTGATCAATTTATAAGCAATAATGATGCTTCTTGTACTCCATCAAGGCCTTGAAAGGATTAATCAAATATGTATGACCTTATTATTATAGGGACAGGTCCTGGTGGCTATGAGGCCATCATGACCGCCCTGAGAATGAAATTAAACATTGCTATTGTAGAAAAGGGTAAACTCGGTGGAAACTGTCTTAATAGAGCCTGTATTCCTGCAAAATACTACTGGTCGGGAGCCCATTTTCTTGAGAAAAGTTCAAAAGCAGACAATTACGGTATAGACCTTCAAATTAAAGATGTTTCATTCAGTAAAGCAAAAAAGGGGAAAGACAGGGCTATAGGGTTTTTGAGAAAATCCTTTGCCCAGCTTATAAAGGCAAAAAAGGTTCCTGTTTATAAGGGAAAAGGAACAGTCATTGATAAAAACAGGGTAAAAGTTTTGAAGGAAGATGGCAGCGAGGAGGTTATAGAAGGAAAATATATCCTCATTGCCACAGGTTCTGTACCCTCATCGGTAGGTGGAATTGTTCCTGATGGGGAGCACATCCTTACTACGGAAGATTTTATGGAGAACCTCCAGCAGCTTCCTGAGAATCTGGTGGTGATAGGTGGGGGTGTTGCCGGTTGTGAAATAGCGTATATCTCTGCCCTCTATGGGGCAAAGGTAACGGTAATTGAGATTAAAGACAGGTTACTTCCGATTCCTTCCGTTCCCCAGGAAGTTTCAAAACTCCTCCAGAGAAAATTCAAAAAGCACGGTATTGATTTTAAACTGGGGGTGTATGTAAAAGAATATAAGATTGAGAACGGAAAGGTTAGATTCATTTTATCTGATGGAACGGAAGTTTCAGCAGATAAAGCCCTGTTATCTGTAGGTAGAAAACCCAATACTTCAGATATAGATACAGTTGGACTTGAAAAGGATGAGAGGGGTTTTCTAAAGGTGAATGAGTACCTCCAGACTTCTATTGAGAATATCTATGCCTGCGGAGATGTGGTAAATTCTCCTATGCTTGCCCATGTTGCCTCATACGAAGCACGGATAGCAATAAAGAATATGTTCTCTGAGAAAAAGGAAAAGGTTGATTATTCTGTTCTCCCCTGGGCTATATTTACCGCTTTTGAGATTGCCCATGTTGGTCTTTCGGAAGATGAAGCAAAAGAAAAGGGATACGAGACTGTTTCAGGGTATTATCCGTTTACCTACAACGAAAAGGCTGTGGATGAACTTGAATCCGATGGTTTTGTAAGACTGGTGTTTGATAAAAAAACAGGGCAGATACTGGGTGGCACAGTTGTGGGCATTGAGGCTTCAGAGCTCATACACATCGTGGCATATGCCCTGAAAAATAAAATGACAGCCACCCAGATGCACGAGTTTATTTACTTCCATCCGTCACTCAGTGAGATTTTCCTCTTTGCGACTTACGATGTTGCTGTTGGAAAGCTTTTCTAGTCCAGATTTATTACAGGGATGAGTTTTTCATTCATTATTTCAACTAACTTTGCAAAAAGCTTTTGTTTTGATTCTCCGTCCTCAGGATAAGATGCTATTCCTCCAATTATCCGTTCAGAATTGCCCAGCGTTGATTTCAACCTTTCTATAATTTTTGTTGCGCTTTCCTTATTGGTTTCCGGGAAAAACAAAAATACAAAATCCTCTTCTACAGGAGAAATAACATCTGCAGAGCGGATGTTATCTTTTATTATAAACGCAACATCAACTTCTTTCATACTGTCTTTACTGTCCTTAAATCTTAGCGCAAGCTCGGGGGCATATAAGAACGCTATGGAGAATGCCGAGTCCTTCTCATACCTCTGGATTCTCCTGATTTCAAGCTCAACAAGAGCCTTGAAAACCTCAAAGTCATAAATATGCTCCTCAGAAGACATTTTTTAACTCCTCCATTATTTTTTTATTCAATTGCTCCCACGTAAAATCCTCGTGGCTCCTGCCGAAGTGCCCGTAGTGTGATGTTTCTTTATATATTGGCCTTCTAAGCTTCAGGTACTCTATTATTCCCCCCGGAGAAAGATCAAATATTTCCTTTACTTTTTTATTTAATTTGGTGGTATCTATTTCTGTGTCAACCTTTATGTTAAATGAAACAGGGTATTCCCCGCCAATAACATACACCATCTCCACGTTACATTCGTTTGCGATACCGGATGCAACTATGTGTTTGGCAATATGCCTTGCCATGTACGATGCAGACCTGTCTATTTTGGTAGGGTCCTTACCTGAAAAAGCGCTTCCCCCGGATGCTGCTGCCGTTCCATAGGCATCTGCTATGGTTTTTCTTCCTGTCAGACCGGTATCCGCCATCGGACCCCCTATTATAAATCTACCAATGGGATTTATGACTATATCTGTGTTTTTGTCCACAAATTCCTCAGGAACAATCTGTTTTATAACTTTCTCTTCAACTGCATTTCTCAGCTCAAGCTCGGATACATACGGTTCATGCTGAACCAGAACTGTAATAGAATCAATCCTTACAGGTTTTCCGTCTTCGTACTCAACAACCACGACGGCTTTTCCGTCTGGCCTGAAAAATGGGACTATGTCATCCTTCCTCAGCTCATCAATCATAAATGTGATTTTGTTTGCTATGTTACAGGCCAGTGGCATGTAATTTTCTGTCTCGGATGTTGCATACCCAACAACAATACATGTATCACCTGCACCATCAGAAGGAACCCCAAGGGCTATCTCCGGACTCTGGTCACTTATGGTTGAGATTACCCCGGCGGTATATCCATCAAATCCGTATTCCGGCTTTGTGTAACCAATTTCTATCAGGGTACCCCTTGCTATATTTGGAATATCAACATAGGCGTCGGTGGAGAGCTCCCCTGAGACATGTACCAGTCCTGTGGTAATAAGGACCTCAATAGAGGCCCTTGTGTATGGGTCTTTTATCAGAAGTTCGTCCAGAATGGCATCTGCAATAATATCTGCAGTTTTATCAGGATGCCCCTGACATACAGACTCTGCACTTTTAATGATTTTCATTTCTTACCTCAAAAACATTCATCCTCAAGTACAGCCCCTTTATTGGCTGATGTTACGTGTTTTGCGTATCTTCTGAGCCATCTGCTGTTTATATCTTTCTGTTTTGGCTTGAACTCTTTCATCCGCCTGTTGAATTCCTCTTCCGATATGAGCAGCTCAAGTTTCCTGTTTGGTATGTCAATGAGTATTTTATCCCCATCTTTTATTATTCCTATAGGACCCCCTGCTGCAGCTTCCGGGGAGATGTGTCCTATACAGGCTCCTCTGGTTGCACCGGAGAACCTTCCATCTGTAATCAGGGATACCTTATCCCCGAGGCCCATTCCCATAATTGCCGATGTTGGTGAGAGCATCTCCCTCATACCCGGACCACCTTTTGGGCCTTCGTATCTGATTACAACTACATTTCCCTCTTTTACCTTACCGCCAAATATTCCGGCTATAGCCTCTTCTTCACTGTCGAAACAAACGGCGGTTCCTTCAAATACCTGCATGGAAGGGTCTACCGCAGCAGCCTTTACCACACTGCCGTATGGGGCTATATTACCTGAGAGAATCGCAAGTCCACCTGTTTCACTGTAAGGGTCTGTTATTGGCCTTATCACCTGAGGGTCTTTTATCTCAGCGTCCTGTATAACCTCTCCCAGAGTTTTGAGGCTTACCGTCGGTCTGTCCAGATGGAGAAGGCCTTTCTTTGAAAGTTCCTTCAGAATCGCAGATATACCCCCTGCCCTGTCAAGGTCTTCCATGTGGTACTGTGACGCAGGGGCAAGCTTACACAGTGTTGGGGTTCTCCTTGAAATCTCATCTATCTTTTCAACAGGAAACTCAATACCTGCCTCGTATGCTATTGCAAGAAGGTGCAGTACCGTATTTGAGGAGCCACCCATTGCTATATCAAGGGTAAATGCGTTTTCTATTGTCTGTTCATTCACTATATCCCTGAATTTAAGGTCTGCCTCAACCAGTTTAATGATTTGTTTTCCTGCCTGTCTTGCAAGCTCCTGCCTTCTTGGGTCAATGGCGAGGATGGAACCATTTCCAGGAAGTGCTATACCCAGTGCCTCAGCAAGACAGTTCATGGAGTTTGCCGTGAACATACCTGAGCATGAACCACAGGAAGGACAGGCATTCTCTTCTATAACCTTCAGCTCGGATTCTGACATCTTTCCCTGTGCGACAGCTCCAACAGCCTCAAATGCTGTGGCAAGGTCTATCGCCCTTCCATCTGGCAGGTGCCCTGCAGCCATAGGCCCACCACTGACAAATATCACAGGTATGTTCAGTCTGGCGGCTGCCATCATCATTCCAGGGACAATCTTGTCACAGTTTGGTATGCAAACCAGAGCGTCAAGCTTGTGGGCTTCCACTACAGTTTCTATGGCATCTGCTATTAATTCCCTGCTGGGCAGAGAGTAGTGCATACCAGAGTGCCCCATGGCTATTCCATCATCTACACCTATAACGTTGAACTCAAAAGGGACACCACCGGCTTCCCTTATTGCATCCTTTACTATCTGGGCAAATTCCCTCAGATGGACGTGTCCTGGAATAATGTCTATATAAGAGTTTGCAACACCTATAAATGGTTTATTGAAATCCTCGTCTGTAAGTCCACAGGCCCTGAGCAGACTTCTGTGGGGTGCCCGTTCAAAGCCTTTTTTAACTATATCACTTCTCATTTACTACCTCTTACTGGGAATGTTTTTGGAGGAACTCTTTTATTCTCTGTTCCATCATATCTTTCAGATACAGTTTTCTTCTTTTCATCCTTTCCTCTTCAGCTTCCAGTTCAGGGTCAGGTGGATAATGCTTTTCCAGTTTGTGAATCTTCCATTTCAGTTCTTCCCTTTCCTCATGCCACTTTCTGAATTCCTCATCTGTTTCAAGTAAAATCTTAATCGCTTCTTCTCTGGTCATCATTTATCCTCCTGAATATTAATTATGTGCCGTGCTCCCAGCTTGATAGATATTCTTTTTGCTCCTGTATAAGTTCATCAATTGTGATTCCCATGGCATTCAATTTAAGTCTTGCAACTTCAAAATCCAATTCGTCAGGAACTTTATATACTTTAGGTTGTAGTTTCTGGTAGTTGTTGACAAGGTATTCTGCAGATAGGGCCTGGTTGGCAAATGACATATCCATCACCGCAGCAGGATGACCTTCCGCAGCTGCAAGATTTACCAGTCTGCCCTCAGCCAGAATATAAATGTTTCTGCCGTCAGGCAGTCTGTACTCCCTCACATTCTCCCTGATATCCCTCTGGGACACGGCCATCTCGGATAGCGCCTTCAGGTTTATTTCCACATCAAAGTGTCCGGAGTTTGCAACGATACATCCGTCTTTCATAACCTCAAAGTGGTGTCTGTCAACAACATTTATATTACCTGTTACAGTCACAATAAAGTCTGCAACCTTCGCAGCTTCAATCATCGGCATTACCCTGAAGCCATCCATCCTCGCCTCAAGGGCTTTAAGTGGGTCTACCTCTGTAACGATAACCTCGGCTCCCATTCCCTGTGCCCTCATTGCAACACCTCTACCGCACCAGCCGTAGCCTGCAACAACAAATGTGGAGCCGGCCAGGAGTCTATTGGTTGCCCTGAGTATGCCGTCTATTGTGGACTGTCCTGTCCCATATCTGTTGTCAAAAAGGTGTTTTGTGTAGGCATCATTAACTGCAATGACAGGGAATTTCAATACCCCTTCCTTTTCCATCGCCTTGAATCTGATAACCCCTGTCGTTGTCTCTTCAGTTCCACCGTATATGTTGGGAATCAGTTCCTGTCTCTCTTTGTGAAGTGTTGAAATCAGGTCGCCACCGTCGTCCATCGTGATATTTGGCTTCCTGTCCAGAACCTCCTTTATGTGCTGGTAATACGTCTGGGTGTCTTCCCCGTGTATGGCGAATGTGGGGATATCAAAGTGTTTTACAAGTGCTGCAGCCACATCATCCTGTGTTGACAGTGGATTTGAAGCTGTCAGGTAGACATCAGCACCTCCTGCCTTCAGGGTAATCATCAGATTTGCCGTTTCTGTTGTGACGTGGAGGCATGCCGCTATTGTTACCCCTTTGAGGGGTTTTTCTGATTCAAATCTCTGTCTTATCTGCCTTAAAACAGGCATTTCCTTTTCTGCCCATTCAATTCTCAACCTGCCCTTATCGGCAAGGGAAAGGTCTTTAACGTGGTATTCCATTATACATAGCTCCTATACCAGTAGTATTGTTTAGATATTATATACTACTATTTACAGCCTATATAACTTTTGATAATCTAAGTTTTAATAAAAAAGTTATCTGGAGCGGAAAAGTAATGGGAGAGTTTGAACCGGTCATAGGGCTTGAAGTCCACGTACAGATGGCCACAAAAACAAAATGTTTCTGTTCATGCAGGGTTGAGTACGGGGCTGAGCCCAATACAAATGTATGTCCTGTATGTCTGGCATTACCAGGTAGTTTACCGGTACTGAACAAAAAAGCCCTTGAGTATGCAATAAAGGCATCCCTTGCACTGAACTGTAAAGTCCACGAGCTTTCTGTATTTGCAAGGAAAAATTACTTTTATCCTGACCTTCCAAAGGGCTATCAGATTTCCCAGTACGACAAACCTCTGGCAACAGACGGGTACATTGATATAAAGGTTGATGGGAAAGTAGAAAGGATAAGAATACACAGACTCCATATGGAAGAGGATGCAGGGAAAACCATACACGAAGGAAAGTACTCCTATGTGGACCTGAACAGGGCAGGAACACCTCTTATGGAAATTGTTTCAGAACCTGACATAAGGTCTGCGGTAGGGGCAAGGCTTTACCTTGAGAAGCTGAGAAACATAATGAGGTATATCGGCGTTTCTGATGCTGATATGGAAAAGGGACAGCTCAGATGTGATGTGAACATATCCCTCAGACCTAAAGGTGAGGAAAAGTTCGGGACAAAGGTTGAGATAAAAAATATCAACTCTTTCCGATTCGTTCAGAAAGCAATAGAGTACGAAATAGAGCGCCAGTCAAAAATTCTGAAAAAGGGCGGAGAAATCGTTCAGGAAACAAGGCTGTTTGATGAAAAAACAGGAAAAACATTCACAATGAGAACCAAAGAAGAGGCCCACGACTACAGATACTTCCCTGACCCTGACCTGATACCTGTGAGAATAACCACAGCCTACATTGAAGAGATAAGAAACTCCCTCCCTGAGCTTCCAGACCAGAAGGAAAAAAGGTATGTTGAGGAGCTGAAACTGACAGAGTACGATGCTGAGGTTCTTGTGGCTGATAAGGACAGGGCCGTTTTCTTTGAAAAGGCAGTTGAGGTTTACCCTAAAAATCCAAAATCCATCACAAACTGGATAATAAACGAGCTCCTTGGAAAATTAAATGAGGAAGGAATTGATATCACCGAAAGTCCTGTAAAACCTGAGCATATTGCCCAGATAGTTGAACTGATAGACTCAGGTGCCATTTCCTCCAAGATAGCCAAAGAGGTGTTTGAGGAAACATTCAAGACAGGAAAAGAACCAAAGGTTATCGTTGAGGAAAAAGGACTGAAGCAGGTTTCCGACGAAGGAGAGCTGAAGAAAATTATTGAAGAAATTCTCCAGAACCATCCTGCCGAGGTTGAAAAATACAGGTCAGGAAACACC
>JAADEU010000038.1 GCA_013153235.1 Aquificota bacterium
AATCAATATCAGAAAGCCTGAGGAGTTTTTTGTTATCCAGTCTTACAAGGAAAGGAAGGTCTGTAAAATGCTTGATGAATTTTGGTTTGTACAGTTTTTTCTCAAGTATCTCGTTTATAATTGCCATTGCGAGGAAACCGTCGTATCCGGCCTTTACAGGAACCCACAGGTCTGCATGCACACATGTTGAGTTGAAATCAGGGGTAATCACAATCTGTTTTGAGCCGTTGTACTTTCCTTCCCATACAAAGTGGGCATCTGGAATCCTTGTCTTATTAGGGTCCTGTCCCCACCATATATTAACGTCTGTTGTGTAGAAAAAGTCATACGAACATCCGATGTTTCCTTCCCCGTATACGACAGAAACACCGGGGAACATATCCCCAACGTAGGAAGCTATGTATGGTCTTACAGCACCAAGAAGAGTTCCCAGTCTCTTTCCGGCAGCCCCTCTGATTTCTGTGAGCATTCCGGCTCCAACGTGGATGTACAGACCCTCAGGACCTTTTGTCAGCATTGTTTCGTAGATATTTTTTGCTATCTCGGTGATAGCCTCATCCCATGTTATTCTCTTCCACTTACCTTCTCCTCTTTTTCCAACCCTTTTCAGTGGATAGAGAATCCTGTCCTTCTCGTAGGTAACCTGTGAGTGCTGAACACCCTTGTTACAGCCCCTTGGGTTAAAGTCAGGAATCTTTGGATTCAGTGGTGTATAGTTTGCAACCTGGTTTTCCCTTGTGATTATTCCGTTGTTCACCCAGACGTCCCAGGCACAGTTACCCTGACAGTTCACACAGTGGTAAGCGGTTCCGTGGTCTTCTTTGTTTCCGTAGGTGAAGGCAAACTCTTTTCTGTATATCGTCTCTGTGTAGCTGGAATTCGGGTAAGAGCTTCTCGGGTCTTCTACAATAACGGCCTTGTCCCTGGCGAAGGCCGAACCTGTTCCTAACGCTACTGTGGCCCCTGAAGCTGAAAGAGCTTTCAGGAAATCCCTTCTTGACAGTGCCATATATCTTACCTCCTTTTAGTATCCTTTATTTATAGACAGCCACCACCACCGCCTGCTGAAGGTGGCTCATATTCTCCTTCTTCTTCCGGATAACCCTCTTCATCCCATGCCTCTAAACCACCGGCAAGGTTTCTGGCAAATGGGAATTTCTGTGCACACTTTTTGAAAATCTCAGGGTCTCCGTCCTTTGAAACGATAATCGTAGGCAGATAGGGGTTAATCTGTTTGAGGGCATCTTCAGGTGTTTTTGATTCATCACAGTCAGGAAACGGAATTGAACCTGGAATATGGGCACCTGTATAGTAGTCTATCTCTTCAGCTTCATCCTCTTCTTCTTCATCCACCTCGTATGGTCTTACATCTACTATCTGGATATTTAGTTTAGGATTACTCAGCATGTTGTAAAGCTCTTCTAACGTAACAGGAAGTTTTTTCTTAAGTTCCAGCTGCTGTTTACCCAGACTAAGTAAGAAGCCCGCCAGAACCACTATGATTCCAATATATATAGCCCTTTCAATTTTAGGGTTCATTACTCTTCTCCTCCTTCAGAAGACGCTTCTACTGATGCCTGCTGGAGCTTGGCTTCCAGATTTGATATATCCGTTTTCATTCCCACAATCCCTGCAACCAGTACAAGGATTGCTATCCAGAATAAAATTCTCTCTACCATGCTCATGGCTATACCTCTCAATGTATTAGTCGTAAACTTCGTCGGACTCTTTTTTGGCCTGCAGGAATTTGCTCCATCTGCCAAAGTAAATCAGGTTCGCAGTCAGAACACCAACCACAAAATAGGTGGCAGACATAGCCATAGAACCTACAGAGAGGGTTGGATATGCTGAGATAAATGCCCCTGTAGTACATCCGCCTCCTATCATCGCCCCAAGGGCAAGGAATATTCCTGCAAAGAAAACCAGTATCAGTCTGACCCATGGAAATGGTGCTACACTTTTGGCAAATGCAGGTGGAACCGGGTCAAACTTGAATGTCCCAGAGATAATTGCACTGAGGAAGGCTCCAGGAAGAACTCCTATAATAAGACCTGCGTGCCAGAGTATTGTCTCGTTTATTTTAGGGACTACAGGCAGTGGATGACCTATTAGATGGGATATCCATCCAACAAACGCCAGAGCTCCACCTGAAAATCCCAGATATTCCCCCTGGGCTGTAGCCCATGCGATAATTGAACCTGCCAATATACCTGATATAGCCCAGTGCCACTCCCCTCTTATTATTTTTCCAATGAGAGAGCCTTCGGAAGGCTGGTCATAACCGAGCTTTTTAGCAGGGTCAAGCCAGTCTGCAAGCAGGGCAAATACGATAAACAGTACTCCCCAAACCACTGCAAGTGGTCCATAAGGAAGTCCGAGAACCCCGTAGAGGGTTATCTTCTCCCTTGTACCCAGAATGCCTACCTCAACAAGCCAGGGCTGTATCTGTGCATATATAACTATTCCCAGTATCAGTCCAATAACTCCGGCTGCTGAGATAAACTTACCTGCACCTACCCTTGCAACACATGTTCCAGGACAGAAACCTGCTGATGCCATTGCAATACCGAACATGAAACCACCAACCAGATGGGCAATTCCCAGATACGGCATAATTCTTGGAAGCAGATTCGTCTGCTCGGCTATACCAAATATATCCGCAAGCCCGTAAATAATAGATGCTGTTGCTATAGCGATAAATGCGAATTTCATTATTTTAAGGTCTCTAAGAAGAAGCATTCCTTCAACCCTTGAGTACCTGATTGCACCGACCTTGTGGAGGACTATTCCAAACAGGGCACCTGTGATAAGTCCCATTATCAGATGGCTCATATGCTCCATTGTTAAACCTCCTTGAGATAAACAGGAGGGGCTTTAAGCCCCCCTTGATTGGTTATTTTTCCACTGGAAGGTTAGGGTCGTTACCCCATTCGTCCCATGAACCTACATAAACCTTAACATTCTTGAATCCGGCTATTTTCAGAGCTGCGAACACAAACGAACCTCTACCAAGACCTACGTGACAGTAAGTGATAATTGTTTTATCGGGTGTAAGACCTTTTTTCTTCAGTTTCTTAAGTACTCTTTTCATCTTCTTTGGGGATTTGAACAGTGGCTTGTTTGGCTTACCTTTTGGGTTTCCTGCAAACTTTTTCCACTCAGAGAACACAGCACCCGGTATATGTCCACCCCTCTGAACCTTTATGTGTTTTCCTGGCTCTTCAAGGGCGTCAAGCAGTGCCTTTCCTGTATACTCCTGGAATCTCCTTGCATCTAGGATGAAGTAGTGTTCCTTATCTTTGATAGCCTTGAGAACTTCTTCTTTGGTCGCAAGTATCTCCTTTCTGATTTTTACCTTAAACTTCTTTGGAGCAGGTTTCTTTCCTTCACCTGATTCCACTTCATAACCCTTTGCCTTCCATGTGGCAAGACCACCGTCCATCATCTGAACGTTATCCAGTCCGTACAGATAGAGGAAGAACCATACACCTGATGCGTTCGGTCCTTTACCATCGTCATAAGCAATTGCATGGGTGTTGTTGTCAATTCCAAGCTCTTCACCTATGAACTTTGCCGCCCTGTCAGGACACATTGGCAGTCCACACTCTCTGATATCCTTAAGGTAGTGAAGGTCGTGGGCGAATGCATTTACAGCTCCAGGAATATGCTCTTTTTTGAACCTTTTTGGTGAATCCCCGTCAACAAACCTGACGTCGGGTTTTCCCAGAAGTTTGTGGGCATCGTCAACAGAAATGATAAATTTCTTTACAAACTCTTCCCCCGTAGGAACTTCAGCCATTGTAGGGAGTGAGAACGCTGCAACTCCTGCAAAGGCTACCATTGCTTTCTTTACTGTCTTCATTTAAACAACCTCCTTGGGATATTTTCATTCACATATTCGTATAATAATTCTTGACCTTGGTCAATAATATAAACAGAAAGTATCGGGTTAACAACAGCTAACTATTGAAATTTCTTGCTTTCCTGAATTTTTGGTAGAATGAAGGGGGGTGGGTGTAAAAGCCTATAAAATAATAATTTTCCAGTAAATTTACGAATTAATACTGTATTATTATTAAAACTTTTAATATGGGTATTGATATGTTAAAAACGGAGCGGAAATACCTGTTGTCGTTTATACCGCCATCTAAAGCAAACAGGGTAAAGATTAATGCAAGGGCATTTACAAAAAGCGGGAAGAGGTATATCGTTCCAAAAGATGTTTCCCTGAAAATTAATAAGGCCATCTGGGAACTCCAGCAACAGCATTCTGAGGATACAATAAGCCAGCCTGTTGAGGTTTCTATACTTTTTATCCTGCCTGACAGGAGGAGGCGGGACCTTGATAATATAATGAAAACCCTTGGGGACTGTCTGGTATATGCAGGAATTCTGGAGGATGATAATTTAATATATAAACAGACCCTTGAAAAAAGGGTTGTAAAGGGAAAGGGAGGGGTTGTGATAAACATTAAACCCTACAGAGAAAAACAGATAGACCAGGATATCCTCCAGGAATTAGATAAATTCAGGGAAAAGATAAATGGAATTCAAGCTGGGAAGTGATACATATGTTCTGCTTTTTAAGATTATTTTTTCAATGGCCTCAGGTCTTTTAATAGGTCTGGAAAGGGAACACAGAACAAAAAGGGAGATCTTTGCAGGAATCAGGACATTTCCCCTTATATCTGTCCTTGGGATGCTATCTGGGCTTATATTTGATAAATACTGGGACGGGATACTATATTTTACATTTGGGGCGGTGGTCCTTCTGGCGGTAATAAATTACTACCTTGAGTACCAGAAGGACATAGGCTCAACAACGGAAATAGCCACTTTTATAGCCTTTATCATCGGACTGCTTATTTATTATGAACATTACTACATAGCTGCGTTTCTGTCAGTCGCCACAACAGGTCTTCTTGCACTGAAAAGAACACTTGAGAAGTTTGCAAAAAATATATCTGAAGAGGATATATTTGCCATACTGAAGTTCGCCCTGGTAACTGTGGTTATCTACCCCCTACTTCCGGATAAAAATTTTGGGCCATTTGATGCCATAAATCCCAAAAATATTTGGGAGATGGTAGTTCTGGTTTCTGTGATAGATTTTCTGGCTTACATAATACTGCGGTGGAAGGGGACAAAAACCCTCTGGATAACAGGTGTTATAGGGGGAATGATTTCCTCCACAGCTGTCTCGTACGAGCTTGCAAAACTGTCAAGGAAATACTCTGCAGTTACCTATTCTGCGCTGTTCGGTATCGTTCTGGCATGGCTTATTATGAACTTCAGGGTCTTATTCCTCAGCGGCGTTGTTAACACAGAGGTTACACTTACCCTGCTATGGCCTGTACTGGCTCTATCTGGAGTTTATGTTGTGATTATAGGATTTATCTATATAAAAAATAGGGAACAGATAAGCCGCTCTTCCCAGCAGGAGATACCATTTACAAATCCATTCCAGATAAGTTCTGCCCTTCAATTTGGGGTTATTTACGGAATTATCATATTTGCAACCAAAGCCCTCCAGCACTACTACGGCTCAAAGGGTGTGTACATAGCAAGCTTTATATCAGGTGTGATAGATGTTGATGCAATAACCCTATCCCTGTCAACACTTGCAAAAAACGGAACCCTGACAACAATAATAGCCGCAAAGGCTATAGTTATCGCAATAGTATCAAACAGCATATTCAAGTTCCTGTATATATTCATGTTTGGAAATAAAAAACTTGTCCGGAATATGACCGTTTTCCTTCTGGTGACGGTTCTATTTGGTATCCTCTATTTCATCATTTATTAAGCTACGAAATAAAGCAGCATTATCCGGAGCATGGGCATCAAAGTCATTATTAAAGTATGCGTAAAGCAGTTCTGCTGAACGGGCTTTTCTGGCCCATTCCATAAGCTCCTCCCTGGAGTAATTGTACCTGTACCATTTATCCCTGCCGTGGAATCTAATGTAGGCCTTTTTATTTATCTCTACGTAATCTTCAGGCAGTCTAGGGGCACTTACGCTACAGAAAATGATATCCCTTTCCCTGAAAAGATTGTAAACCCTGTCATCCCACCAGGAAGGATGTCTGAACTCAAATACAATCAGGAGGTCAGGATTTACCGCTTTTTGAACCCTTTCTATATTTTTTTCGTTAAACCTGAATGAAGGTGGCATCTGAAACAGAATTGCCCCCAGCTTTTCACCAAGCCCCTGTTCTACCTCAAGGTAAAATCTGTCAAGGAGCTGTGAGACATCCTTGAGTCTCTTTTCGTGGGTAATCTGCCTGTTTACCTTGAGACTGATTTTAAAACCCTCAGGGGCCTGATTGTAGAACCTTCTCAGATTTTTCTTTTCCGGAAATTTATAAAAAGTGGAGTTCAGCTCAACAGTATTAAATACACCGGTATAAAACTCAAACCATTTTGATGGCTTTAAATCCTCAGGGTAAAATCTTCCCTTCCACTCCCAGTAAAAAAAGCCACTTGTACCGATATATCTTTCCATTGACATCCAGCCGGAAAAATATTAACAATCAAAAATCAGCTCCAGAACACCGAGGAGACGGTAGTAGCATTCATCAACAGGGGTATCTGAACGGCTGCACAGGGCAAGTATATCAACACCTGTCATCTGGGCTATCACCTCTGGATTGGTATCTTCACTTATGTCCTCCCCTGTGTACCCATTAAGGATTATGCCCCTTATCTCTGCATTTATAAAGTTCAGGACATCAACTGTAAGGGCGGTGTGATTAATAGTTCCAAGGCCTGCCTGTGCAACTATAAGTACAGGCAGTCCTGTTTCGTATATAAAATCAGCGTATGTATAAATCTGACCGTACTGCTCTGTAATAGGAACCTTCAGGCCACCGGCACCTTCCACAATAATATACTCGTATTTTGACTGGAGGCTGTCCAGGTGGGCATACAGTCTGTTAATATCAATTTCTTCCCCTTCAAGTTGCTGTGCAACAAACGGGGCAACAGGCTGGGTAAATCTGTAAACGGTAATCTCATCAAGGGGCTGGCCAGTTATTTTAGACAGGAGTTCCCCGTCAGAACAGACCTGCCCACACCCTGTTTCCACAGGTTTATAGTAACCTACAGAGTATCCCCTATCCTTTAGAATTTTCGCAAGTGCTGCACTTACTGTTGTTTTGCCAACACCTGTATCTGTAGCTGTAACAAAGATACTTTTGGGCAATTTAGTCTTTCTTCACCCCGGATGTGTCTTTCTTTGCACACTTTTCACACTCTACCTTTTTGCCACCAACTATCTCTTTACCCTTATACCCTTCAGGGGCTTCCACCTTTGTTTTTCCACAGTCTGGGCATCCTGCCGCTGCCTGTTTACATGGACATGCAAGGGCTACAGAACTCAGCCCTAAAAATGCCAGAGCCATCAGTAAATTTCTCATCATCATTTCTCCTTTTAATGTTTTTTATATAGTACTATATTTTCTGTATATCTTCCAAAGTCTGTATATTTATAAGTTTACTGCCTTTTGCAATTCTTTTTATGAGGCCGGTCAGAACCTTTTTGGGTCCTATTTCCATAAAACTGTCCACCCCATCATTTACCATAAACTCAACAGACTGAACCCATCTTACAGGTGAGT
>JAADEU010000044.1 GCA_013153235.1 Aquificota bacterium
TTGTCTACCTCCATGGTAAAGACAGCCCATACTACCAGAAAATCAACGACAAAATACTCAAAAACAAATACCTGGCAAAGAGGATTCACAAAAGCTTTGAGTTTTACAAATTTCAGCTTGGAACCGAGGAGGCCAGGAACTTTATATCAAGGTATTCACTGGAAGAAAGGGAAGGGGTTTATTTTATAGACCCATCTTCCGGAACAATCCTCTACAGCCTGACAGACCTCAGCCAGCCCTGCAGATGTGCAAATCTGATTAACTACTTCTCCAGAAAACTCCACAAAAAGGGTATAGACCCTGAAAAATATGTGGAGATGGCAGAAGAAATCGGAGCATACAGGCAAAAGTCAGAAGATATCCTCTTTTAAAAGGTGGGGATTGTAAATCCCCCCTTCTGTCACTATCTTTATTTAGAAAAAAGCTGGAGGTAGTTATTGCCAGGTAAGGTATATGTCCTTTCAAAAGATGATAGGGTTTACAATCAGCTTCAGAAGCATTTTCCAGATATAAAAAAGCTATCAACCACACAGGAAGTTGAAAAACTGGGGTCCGGTGTTGTTTTTATCAATATAAAGGATTTTGGTATTGTTCCTTTCTCTGTGAAAAAAGGACTTTTCCCTATTGCCATAATAGACCGCTCACTTTCACGGACAAATCTGGCTGCATTTATAATGCGGGTGATGAGCAAGAATTACTTTGAGTATGTGGAATATCCTTTCAGGGAAAACGACCTGAAGGAGATAAAAAACAAAGTTTCCGTCAAGGAAAAAGACGAGAGGAAGATTGTTTACTTCAAATCATCAGGGGTGTCTGACGGTATTATATGCCAGTATCTGTGTTCCATTATAGGCTCCTCCCCACAGCTAAAGGAGATATGCAAGCTGGCAGGTGAGGTAGCACCGACAGATATACCCGTTCTGATTACAGGTGAAACAGGTACAGGAAAAGAACTACTTGCAAGGGGAATCTGGAAGCTCAGTAAAAGGGCCGATAAACCATTTGTTGCCATAAACTGTGCTGCCATACCGGAAAATCTGATTGAATCGGAGCTTTTTGGATATGAAAAAGGTGCATTTACAGGGGCAGACAAAACCCGTCCAGGTAAGTTCGAAACGGCAAACGGCGGAACAATTTTTCTGGACGAGGTAGGGGAACTTACACTTTCAGCCCAGTCAAAGCTTCTGAGGGTTCTGCAGGAAGGAACATTTTACAGACTCGGGGGAAATAAAGAGATTAAGGTTGATGTCCGTGTTATGGCTGCCACCAACAGGGACCTTGAAAAGATGGTGGCAGAAGGTGAATTCAGGGAGGACCTGTACTACAGATTGAACTTTATACACATCCATCTGCCTCCCTTAAGGGAGAGGAAGGAGGACATTCCCTACATTGTGGAATGTATCGTAAACAAATACAACCAGAAGCTGAACAAAAACATCATCGGGGCATCCCAAGACTATCTGGACAGACTTATGCAGCTTCCATGGGAGGGTAATATCAGGGAGCTTGAAAATGTGGTCGTCCGTTCGATGATTCTGTGCAGGGACAGTATACTGGCACTTCCAGACCTTGATTTTCTCAAAGAAAAAGAGAAAAAAGAGAAATCCGAAAGGAATCTTGAAGAACTTGAATCACTCATACGAAAGGAAGTCCTATCCTCTGTGAAAAATGGAGGTGTCAAACCCCTGGAGGAATTTATAGAAAAAACAATTATCAAAACGGTTCTTGAGTACACAAAGCACAATCAGCTCAGGGCATCCCATCTGCTTGGCATTAACAGAGCCACTCTGAGGAAAAAAATACACAAATACGGTATTTAACCCCTTGTAAAATTCCACAATTAGGATAAAATAAACTCAAAAACACCATAAAAGGCAGGAATGATTATAGGCAGTATAGTTTTTGAGTTTTACATCCCACATTCAGGCTCACTCAAAGAAAAGAGAATGGTCGTAAGGTCCGTCAAGGAAAAACTCAAATCAAAATTTAACGTGTCCGTATCAGAGGTGGGAAATCAGGAGCTGTGGCAGTCAGCCCAGATAGCCGTTGTAACAGTTGCTCCTGATAAAAAACAGGTGGAAAAGGTGATACAAAATGTAATAAACTTTGTTGAGGTAAATTTTCCGGACCTCCACATAAATATCTATAAGGAGATAATATAAAAATGAAGAAAAGCCACAAATCAGAAAAGGTGAATGCCGCCATCAAAAAAGCCCTCAGTGAGATTTTCATTTACGATATACCACTGGAAAACAACATGATAACCATAGTAAATGTGGATACGGCGCAGGACCTGAGTAAATCTGATGTGTACATAACGGCCCTTAAGGATGTTGAAGAGGTGGCACAGCAACTTAACCAGAAAAGCGGTTATATAGGCCACCTGCTTGGAAACAGAATCAAAATCAGAAAAATTCCACAGCTGAGATTCATACCTGTTCCCCATCCCACATTATGAGGTAAACAATGAAGAAAAAGATATTTATTGGAATAGCTGTACTGATTGTACTTTTTTATATTATCAGTTATTTCTCATTCCGTTCATCCCCAAAAATTGCTGTAATACCCGTAAATGGAGTAATATCTGACTATCTGGATGTGATTGGTAATATCGAAAAGGCACAGAAAGACCCGAGTATCAAGGCTGTGGTTATAGCCGTTGACAGCCCTGGAGGTGCAGTGGGGGCTGCACAGGAAATATACTCAGCAATAGAAAAGCTCAGGAAGAATAAGCCTGTTGTTGTGTCTATGGGTAATGTGGCAGCCTCTGGAGGTTATTACATCAGTGTACCTGCCAACGTTATATACGCCAACCCGGGTACCATAACAGGTTCCATCGGGGTAATCATACAGCATGTCAGCGTGGCACAGATACTTAAAAAGCTGGGTATAAAGGTAGAAAATATAAAAAGCGGTGAAAACAAGGACATACTCTACCCGAACCACGAACTTACACCCCAGCAGAAAAAACTCCTTGAAGAGACCATACTGGACGTTTACAACCAGTTCCTTGAGGATATAGCAAAATACAGACCGGTGGATATACAGACACTGAAAAAGTACGCCGACGGTAGGATATTCACCGGAAGACAGGCACAGAAGCTCAAACTGGTGGATAAACTTGGAAACATTCAGGATGCCGTGTCAGAAGCAAAAAAACTGGCAGGGCTGGAAGGGAAACCTGCACTTATAATCAGACTGGAAAAGGAGGAAACCATCCTGAAAAAGTTATTTGAATCAAAGTTAAATATTTCTGATGTACTTACCTATCCACAGTTTTATTACCTGATGTCTTTCTGATAACTATCATAATAATAGCCCCCCAGATGGGCTATTCTGTAAGAGAATAATTAAAAACTGGAGGTTTAAAATGCAGTCAACAGTCAACTTTACAGTAACAGAAGCAGCTGCTGCAGAAATCAAAAGAATAGCTGAAGAACAGGGAATAGAGAATCCAATACTGAGAGTTAGGGTTGTACCTGGTGGATGTTCTGGATTCCAGTACGCAATGGGATTTGATGAGGCAATAGAGGAAAATGATAAGGTTGTAGAACTGGAAAATGGAGTAAAAATAGCAATCGATGAGTTCTCTGCCCCATACATCGGCGGTGCAGTACTTGACTATGTACAGGACTTTATGGGTGGTGGATTCACAATAAAGAATCCTAACGCTGCAAGCTCCTGCGGTTGCGGTAACTCATTCTCCTGCTAAATCAGACTTTATCTTTACTACTGCATTCATCATAAAGGGGACAGGAAGCACACTGTCCCTTTTTTATTTCCTTCCTGAACTTTCTGTACAGATAATAAACCGCAATCACAAGGGCCGTTCCTACAATCAGATACTCCATAACACCACCTCTCAAGATTAAATCTAATAAACATCAGGAAGAAGGTTTATGGGATAAATCATCTATTTTTCTGTAAAATATTTACCAAAATCGGTGGAGGAGCAGTATGTATCTCTGGATAAAAGCACTGCACGTAATATCGGTAATATCCTGGATGGCCGTTCTATTTTACCTTCCAAGGCTGTTTGTGTACCATGCAGAAAACAGGGACAAGAAGGAGTTTGCATCTGTAGTCAAGGTAATGGAATACAAACTCCACAAATATATAGGTATTCCGGCTTTCTGGGGTACTGTGTTGACAGGACTGGCAATGATAGGTATGAACCCTGAAATATTCAAATCAGGGGGATGGATACACCTGAAACTGACAGCAGCTCTGCTACTGATTGGATACTACATACATCTTGCGATAATCAGGAGAAAAATGGAAAACGACCAGTGCCACAGGTCCGGTAAGTTCTTCAGGATTTATAACGAAGTCCCAACGATACTGATGATAATAATTGTAATCATGGCAGTAGTAAGACCGTTTTAGGTGGAGGAATGCTGGACAGACTGTATATCAGAAGAAAAGTAGAGGAATTTCTGGCCGAAGATATAGGACATCAGGACCTGACCACAGACAACCTGGACACAGACAGGCATATCACCGCAGAGATTACTGTGAAAGAGGATGGAATTCTGTGTGGTATAGACATTGCCTCGGTGGTAATGGAGGTTGTTGACCCGGGTCTTACATTCAGGAGAATCAAAGGAGACGGTCAGAAAGTAAAATCCGGAGACATCGTTGGAACAATAACCGGCAGTGGAAAATCCATACTGAAAGGGGAGAGGGTAATGCTGAACCTTCTCCAGAGGATGTCAGGAATATCAACAAACACAGCAAAATTCGTTGAAAAAATCAGGGAAACACCGGCAAAAATCCTCGATACAAGGAAAACAACACCAGGCCTGAGGGCGTTTGAAAAATATGCAGTTTCTGTAGGTGGAGGTAAAAACCACAGATTTGCCCTTTTTGATATGGTAATGATAAAGGACAACCATATCGCCCTTGCCGGAGGAATAAAAGAGGCTGTCCAGCAAATAAAAGAAAAGGTTTCCCCTTTCACAAGAATAGAGGTAGAGGTCTCAGATTTAGAACAGTTCAGTCAGGCCCTTGAACTTGATGTTGATATCATAATGCTTGATAACTTTACAGTTGAGATGGTCAGGGAAGCTGTAAAAATCAATAAAAACAGAAAGATGCTGGAGGTCTCAGGAAATTTAAACTTAGAAAATATACGGGAGTATGCACTTACCGGTGTTGATTTTATTTCTTCAGGGGCCCTGATACATTCTGCCAGATGGCTTGATATAAGCTTAAAATTTAAATAACAGGAGGTTGGATTAATGAAAAAGAGTTGCAGGATTACCGTTCTGCCCGGTGATGGGATTGGACCTGAAATTATGGAATCTGCCATTGAGGTTCTGAAGGCAGTTTCACAGAAATACGGAATAAAATTTGAGTTTGAAGAGGCCCTTATTGGTGGGGCTGCAATTGATGCAACAGGAGACCCCCTCCCTGAAGAAACCCTCAAACTGGCCAAAGAAAGTGATGCCGTTCTCCTTGCTGCTGTTGGTGGGGAAAAGTGGGACAACCTTCCTACAGACAAAAGGCCTGAAAAAGGTCTCCTGAGAATAAGAAAAGAGCTGGACCTTTTCGCAAATCTCAGGCCTGGAAAGGCATATACAGCACTCCTTGATGCATCTCCCCTTAAAGAAAACCTTATAAAAGGGGTTGACCTTCTGGTTATAAGGGAGCTCACAGGAGGTATATACTTTGGTGAGCCAAGGGGAATAGAAGAAAGAAACGGGGAGAAGGTGGGCTACAACACCATGATTTACTACGAACACGAGATAGCCAGAATTGCAAGACTTGCCTTTGATATTGCAAGGAACAGAAGAAAGAAGGTAACAAGCGTTGACAAAGCAAATGTACTTGAGGTCTCAGCTGTATGGAGGGAAGTTGTCACCCAGGTACACGCAGATTATCAGGATATTGAGCTGGAGCATATGTACGTTGATAACTGTGCGATGCAGCTGGTTAGAAGACCTAAAGACTTTGACGTAATCGTAACAGGAAACCTCTTTGGTGATATTCTGTCTGACGAAGCCGGGGCACTCACAGGTTCACTGGGAATGCTCCCATCAGCATCCATCGGGGAAAGATACGCCCTGTACGAACCTGTACACGGTTCTGCACCGGACATAGCAGGTCAGGGTATTGCAAACCCCATTGCAATGATTCTCTCTGCAGCTATGATGCTTGAGATAACATGTAAGCTCCCTGAGGCTGCAAGGGATATAGAAAAGGCTATAGGTTCTGTACTGGAAGACGGGTACAGAACGGGGGACATCTGGTCTCCAGGTACCAAGAAAGTAGGAACAAAGGAGATGACACAGGAAATAATAAAACATATAATATAAAATAATGAGAATCACTATCGGCCTATTTCTGCTAACAGCTTTATACACATACGGTTATGAACCGGTTCAGCCTGTCCCTAAAGTGGTGGAATACGACAGGGACAAGGCTGAGCTGGGTAAACTCCTTTTCCATGACCCGATTCTTGCAAAGGATAACAGAACATCCTGCTATTACTGCCACGACCTGTATCAGAAGTGCGGTACAGACCACAGGCCTGTATCAAAGGGTTTTCATGACAGAGAAGGTAAAGTAAACGCCCCCACCGTTTATAATGTCCGGTTTAATTTTCGTTTTTTCTGGGATGGCAGGGCAAAAACACTGAAAGAACAGATTTTAGGGCCTATTCAGAGCCCTGATGAGATGAATATGAGTCTGAAAGAGGTGGAGGACAGACTGAACCAGCATCCTGTATACAGAGAAAAATTTAAAGAAATCTACGGTGTTGACAGGATAACATTTGAGCTGGTTGCAGACGCTATCATCGAGTTTGAAAAAGCGTTAATAACTCCAAACAGTAAGTTCGATAAATACTTAAGAGGTGAAGCCCAGCTAACAGAAGATGAGTTAGAGGGCTACAGGCTATTTAAAAAACTGGGATGTATAAGCTGTCACAACGGGATAAACTTAGGGGGAAATTCATTTCAGAAAATAGGGGTGATAAAACCTTACCCCTGGCATCCCTCTTATCCTGACAGATACAGGATAACAGGTAATGAGTATGATAAAAATGTGTACAGGGTACCTACATTGAGAAATATAGATTGTACCTACCCTTACTTTCACGACGGCAGTGTAAAAACCCTAGAAGAAGCAGTTCAGCTGATGGCTTACTATAACCTTGGATTCAGACTTCCCCAGGACGAACTGGACAAAATAATAGCATTCTTAAAAACCCTTCGGGGGGAGCTGCCGGAAATACTCAAAAGTGAAGGTTTACAGTGAAAAAACTGTACATAGTAATTGCTCTTGCTATATTTGTAACACTCGGGCTGGTTATATTTAACCAGTTCACAAAGGAGTTTTTACAGAAATCTGCAGAAACCCTAGATATTGTTAAAGATATAGAGAAATATGAATATAAGCTAGACAGTGATGTTTTAAAGAGTAGCTTTTACCTTTATTATAACTACGACGAGCTTTACAGATCGATTTCTGAGATCGAAAAGAATATCTTGAAACTTAAAAATGAACATCTCAATCACTTTTCCCACAGGGAATCAAGAAAAATCCTTTATGAGTAT
>JAADEU010000035.1 GCA_013153235.1 Aquificota bacterium
AATATTACCAAGGTTCTTCTTACCTATAGCCAAAGAGTCAAAATATTACAGTATCATAACGAAAACGGTAATAGAAAAAGCTTTTGAGAGGTTCAGGGAAACGAATATGGAATTTTCAATAAACCTTTCCAGCGAGGATATGACAGATGAAGAGATTGTAAGTTACATATACGGAATACTGGAGAACGAACCTGAGGTGGCAAAGAGGGCAACATTTGAGATTCTGGAAAGTGAGAGTATAAAGAATTACGAACAGATTTACACATTTGTGAAAAATGTTAAAAACCTCGGGGCAAAAATAGCAATCGACGATTTTGGAAGTGGTTACTCCAACTACTCACACATCGTTAACCTTGAGCCTGATTACATAAAGATAGACGGCTCGCTTATAAAACAGCTCCCCTACGACCTCTACGTTCAGGTTATCGTTTCCACAATCATAGACTTTTCAAGGAAGCTGGGAATAAGAACAGTGGCAGAATATGTGTACAACGAGGATGTATACTCAATGGTCAAAAGCATGGGCATAGACTACTCACAGGGATACTACCTGGGCAAACCCTCCAAGAAGTGTTGCATCCATTAAAATCCTGTTTAAATTTAATTGAATTAAGGTAGAATATTTCATAATAAATTAACAGCTGAAGGTTAACCGGCATGATTAGATTTAATCAGTATCTGAAAGAAAAATACGGAGGGAGAATCCAGAAGATTTCTATAGATGCTGGATTCACCTGCCCAAACAGGGATGGGAATGTGGCATTTGGTGGCTGTACATTCTGTAATAACACCTCCTTCAGTCCGTATGCAATGACAAAGCAGACCGTAGAGGAACAGATAGACAAATCTATGGAGTTTTACTCAAGAAGATTCAAGAATATAAAGGGTTACATCGCCTACTTCCAGGCATTTTCCAATACATACGCCCCTGTTGACAAACTGAAAGAGATTTATGATAAGGCAATGGAATACCCACAGATTATAGGTATGTCCATCGGGACAAGACCCGATGTTGTTCCTGAACCTGTCCTTGACCTTATTGCAACCTATACAATGGATAAGCCTGAGGTATGGATAGAGTACGGTCTCCAGACGGCAAACATAAAAACCCTCAGGAACATCAACAGGGGTCACGGGGTTTCTGAATTTGTGGATGCTGTACTCAGGACAAAGAAAAGACCCGGTATAAAGGTATGTGCCCACATGATTGTTGGACTTCCTGGAGATGAGTACGAAGATTACATCGAAACGGCAAAACTCATTGCAGCACTGCCAATAGACGGTATCAAAATCCATCCGCTCCACGTTGTGAAACACACAGTAATGGCAAAACAGTTTGCCAATGGGGAGTTTGACGTTCTTGAGCTTGAAGAATACGCAAGAATCGTTGCCGATATTATGGAACATCTTCCTGAGGACATAATAGTCCACAGACTGACAGGGGAAGCAGGGGACGATGAGCTTATAGCACCTGAATGGTGCTCATCAAAGAGGAAGATGGATGTGCTCAGGGCCATAGAAGATGCCATAAACAGAAAAAAAGAAGAGAAGAACCTCCTCAGGATTTAGCAAAACTCTTAAGAAGTTTGTGGGACAGCAAAATAGAGGCTGTCTTATCCAGATAATCATTTGAGTTTCCACACTTAGGGGAGTATATACATGAAGGACATCCGGAGATGCAGTTGCACTTTGCAATGGTCCTGTAGGTACTGTGAATCATCTCCTCAATCCTGTTAAATCCAACCTCTGAATATCCCACTCCACCCTCATAACCGTCGTATATAAATACCGTCGGTTTTCCTGTTTCAGGGAAAAATGGGGTTGACAACCCACCTATATCCCACCTGTCGTTCATCGCGTAGAGGGGATATATTCCTATCAGGGCATGCTCAACTCCGTGAAGTGCCCCAAGGAAACCATTTTTCCTCTCCTTTATCCTTCTGATGTATTCCCTGAACTGCTCCTTCTCCTTTTCTGATAGCCTTGAGACAAGCCCCTCTGTGATTTTCATAACGTAGGATAAACCGTCTGTATCCCCTCCTTTCCTCAATTTAAGGATATTCTCAAAAATAAGCTCCCTGTAAACATAATCTCCTGTGTAGAGCCTTCCTTTTTCATTTATAAACTGATTGAGGAGTCTCAGATTATGTCTGTAATTCCTCTGGATAATCTCCTCCTCCCATTCTGGTGGCATGGTCCACCAGAATGCAACTGTTTCAAACTCCCTGACCAGATACTTCTCCGGCTGGAACAGTTCATCTTTCAGTTTCTCTTCATTTTCCCAGTCCCTCATAGAATAACCAACCACGGTTGTCCTTACATTTACCCTTCCTTTAAAAATTTCTATATCACCTTTTTTCCTTGAGTTTTCAATCTGAACAATCTCTATGAAGGACTCTTTTATAGGCTCTGTTATGTAGGAGGTATCTGTCTTTACCACATAAACCGTTTTAAGCTCGTCATCAAGGTGCTCAACAACGTACTTTTCTCCGTTGTGAAGGTAAACTGCCCCTGGGTACGCTTCGTAAATCACGATATCACCGGACATATCCCCTATTATCCTTCCTGAAACAGACTCCACTATTGTGTAGCTCTCACCTGCTGACCTGATGCTAAAAGGCTCCTGCCTTGAGGCGTACAGTTTGTTATTGGCGAATCTCAGTTTTTTCTCCCTGTACAGCTGCCTTGCCACCTCTTTTTCCGTTTCAGACAGTTCTGTGATTTTTATCGGAAGTTCAGAGGCCATAACAGGCAGATGTTTTTTTAGAATGTAACGATTTTCCGGATTGATAACAGGCTCCTCCATCTGCCTGTGGAACAGCTCCTCAGGATTTTTGACAAAATACTGGTCAAGGGCGTCCCTTTTGGGTATCAGAATGTTGTAGGCCTTCCTGTCCCTTCTTCCTGCCCTGCCAAACCTCTGCCACAGCTGTGCCAGAGTTCCAGGATACCCCATAAGTATACAGCCTTCAAGCTCCCCTATGTCTATCCCCATCTCAAGGGCACTTGTGGATATTACAGCCAGAACATTTCTGGTCATTATTTTAAATTCTATCTCCCGTCTTTCCTCAGGCTTGTATCCTGACCTGTAGGGACTTACCCTGTCAACAAGGTCCTCTCTTCCTTTTTTCTTCAGTATCTCCTTTACCCTGAGCGATAAAAGCTCAGCCTCCCTTCTGCTATCAACAAATACTATAGTTGATACATCCTCTATAACGGTATTTGCGATAAGCTCAGCTTTTTCTGAGGACCTGAGCCCTTTAAATATCTGCACCTCCCTCTCAGGTACAGGAGCCCCGGACTCGGATATCTCCTCTACTTCTTCCCCTGTGAGCCTTGAGGTAAAGCCTGACGGGTTGTGTATGGTGGCGGAGTTCATGATAAAAACAGGCTTTCTGGTTCTGTAAAATGAAACGATTCTCTTTAGCCTTCTTATTATGTTGGCTATGTGGGAACCAAGTACTCCCCTGTACGCATGGACCTCGTCAAGAACTATAAACTCAAGGTCCTCAAAAAATCCTGCCCAGCCTGTGTGATACGGCAGTATCCCTGCATTGAGCATATCAGGTGTGGTAATCAAGAAGGTGGGGGGATGTCTTTTTATCTGGAATCTTTTTTCTTTTGGTGTATCCCCGTCATAAACCTCAACAGAGGCATCAATTCCGGTTTCCATTATAAGCTCGGCTATTTTCCCGTACTGGTCCCTTGCAAGGGCCTTAAGGGGAAAAACAAGAAGGGCCTTTGCATCGGGATTTTCGTGGAGTTTTTCCAGTACAGACAGTATATAAACAAAGGATTTACCGGAAGCCGTTGGGGTTGTAAGGACTATACTTCTCCCATCAAGGGCCTTTTTTATACCTTCAGCCTGATGGGAGTACAGCCTTATACCCTTTTTTTCCAGAAATGCGGTTATCTTTTTATTTTTAAACGGGTAGTCCCCGTATGAGGGGGACTGGGGTGGCAGGGTTTTTATGTATGCGATTCTGTTCCTGTAGTATTTTAATGTTTCCATAAAGATAGAATATAATACAGACCCTGCCTTTTTCTACTGTGAAAAATCAACCTTCAGCTTCACCTGTTTGCCCTTTCTTTTCACAACAACTGTATTTTCACCCTGGGCAAAGAACAGCTCCACTTTAAGGTCTATCAGGTCTTTTACTTTTTTGTCATTGAACTGTATTATGATGTCACCTTTTTTAATACCACTTTTTTCTGCAACAGAACCTTTATTAACCTCAACAACCTTAAGTCCATTACCGGTTTCTTCCACGTAGACCCCCAGCTTTTTCTCCTTTTCACCTGTCAGGTGCGCAGTGTAAACTATGTAATCTGCAATACCTTTTTTAAGCTGGTCATCCATAAGAACTGTCAGTCCCCTTTCACCTGTTCTTCTTTCCACCCTTGATGGGATACCAAATCTGAATCTGATATGTCCGCCACCTGCAAGAACAATCAGTTTTTTATCCGGATTTTCCTTCAGAAAGTTAGATGCTGTTTCTGCCATGGTCTCATCCCATATTATCTGGGACTGGAGGAAGTTTATAAATCTCTTTTTCTTTTTCAGGGCACTTTTGTGTTCCGCAAATATACTCTTCAGATACTCAATGTATCTTACGTTAACAAAATCCATGTCAGATGGAAGCTTTTTCTGCTCCTCTTTAGAGAGGCTCTCTATTCCTTTGTCGGAAACCTTCTTAACAAGCTCCCTGTCTGCGTTCAGGGCAATTATTCTGATTTTGTTTTTTCTACAGAACAGTATTATAGGTCTGTACAGGTTATAGTTGTACTTCCAGACCCTGTAGTAATCGGATTCTTTCAGGAATTCCTTCTCAGAAATCTCCCCGTTTATGAATTTATCAAGTACATCCTGCTTTGACCTCTGGAACATTTCCATCCCAATTGCTATATCCGGATATTTTTCGTACACAGCCTTTATGATGTTCAGCTGCATTGCATGGTTTGAGAACATCGTATGCTGCTCGCCTATGTATACAATGCGGTTGTTCAGTGCATCCTTCACGATATCATCAAAGGTCTTTATTCCTGTATCAGAAACTATTTCTGCCTTCTGTCTGACAGAAAGCCTTATTCCATTCTGGTAGTTTTTAATATTTTTTTCTGTGATTCTGAATCCGTCAAATACAAGTCTGGAATACTTTCCGTAATGTTTTATCCTGCCTATAACCATCTTTGCCTGCATAACGGACTTAAGGTTAAACACCGTGATTACATTTTCATCACCAAATGGATTTTTGAACACCTCCACATATGCCGTATCCACAGGCAGTTTCTTACCGAAAATCTTCTCAACAACAGGGTTATCCCCGCCAAGTATTACAACATTTTTGTTGTATATATCGCTGTAAGAAAACTGGTCTGGATTCTTCAAAACCCCTTCTGAAAAATACCCTGAAACAGGAACATACTCCATTTTATCCATGGAATAAACCACAGAGGACTTATCTGCAAGTGTAAAGTAAATAACAGGATTTACCTCCTCCCAGGTCAGGTCTCTAAATACCTGATAGTCCCTGTCTATAACGATGTTGAGAGGTTCATTCTGGGATACGACGGTTATCTCCTGATTCTTCCTGTCCACCCAGAACTCGTACTTCTCTGTTCCCAGGTATGTCTCAACGAAGACCCTCAGTTTCAGCCTGTATGGTTTGTCTTTCTGTTTTATTGAAAGGGAGATATGGAATCCGTCATCCTTGAGGGTATGGTCCTTAACCTCAATCTCAAGCTCAGGTCTGCCCTTCCTTTCAACCCACTGTTTGAAAAACCAGCTGTAATCCTCCCCTGTAACGTGGTTAACAACCGCCCTGATATCCCCCCAGGACACCCTTTTGAATTTAAAGTTTGAGTATATAAGGGATAAAACCTTCCTGAAGTTCTCAGTTCCGATAATATCTTCCAGCATGTAGAAGACCATCATAGTCTTGCCGTAACCTATCGCCTCGGACCTTCTGTCTGTTTTCCCCCTGAAAGCCGTCAGGGGAAACTCCTCCCCTGCGTAAGCAAGGTATTTAAGAATCGTATTTTTCCTATATGAGGTTTTATCCTCAGAAAATCTGTAATCTGACAGATAAGTTGTAAGTCCCTCTGCCCAGTTTCCAGATTCATCATCTACATACACAGAACATCCAAACCACTGGTGGAGAATCTCGTGGGGAAATGAGCTTTTCAGGATAAATGGGAATCTGATTAACCTCTGGCCTATGAGGGTGAATGTTGGCATAGAGTATCCTGTAGGGAAGAAGTTTTCCACAATCGCAAATCTCTTGTATGGGAATGGTCCTATCAGCTGTGAGTAGTCCTGTATGTGCTTCTTTGCATGCTGTATGTATTTATCAGCAAGGTCCACATCCCTCTCAAAAAAGTAGGCCTGGATAAGGACCCCGTTGAATTTTTCTTCTTTAACAATGTACTTTGTTGTTCCTATCAGGTGAAGATGTTCAAGGGGATATGGAAACTTAAATCTGTAGACCGCCTTACCGTCCTTTTTTTCCACTGAGGTCTCTTCAGACTCGGAAATCAGGATAAAATCCCCGGGTACCTCAACAGCCAGTTTATAAACTGCAAGTCTGTCCAGGAACGGATACCACTGGCCGATTAGACTGATAGCCTCATCTGTGATGATATCCTCAGAATTGTAGTCGTCCAGTACAAGCTCATAGACAACCGTTAACTCTTTACCGGGGGATATCTCAAGGGAATAAACTGCCCTGTCGGTGGAGAGTTTCTCCTTTCCAAAGAGTACGGCTTTAATGTCCAGCCCGTCGGTGTATATATTTATCTTCTCAGGTCTGTCACTGCTTATTGTTGCCGCAGCCCTCAGCTTTGAGTTCGCTGCATCAATTGATACATCAAGTTTGTAAATAATTTCTCCGTACGATAACTTAACCAGAAAGAAAAATAAAAAAACCAGCCCTACTTTTTTCAACATAGCCGTTTCCTTTTTTTCTTATAATTTTATAATTATTCTAAATAAAAAAAATGAAATGGTGATGAAATGGGCATAAAAGTAGTGGCAACAAATAAAAATGCGTACCACAACTACAACATACTGGAAACGTACGAGGCAGGGCTTGTGCTTGAAGGTTCTGAGGTAAAATCCATAAGGGAAGGTGCTGTAAATCTGAGGGACTCTTTTGTCAGGATAGATGACGGGGAGGCCTATATTTATAACATGTACATTGCCCCATATAAACCTGCCGCA
>JAADEU010000087.1 GCA_013153235.1 Aquificota bacterium
CAGGTGTATGGCAGAATGCCGTATTCCCAGCCAATCCAGACCCACTTTCAGGTATGCACTGCTGGCACAAGAAGGTACTGGTAGAAAAGGCCGGTCCAGACGACAGAATCGGTGATGTGGTTGTAAATACAGAGGCGACATTCAGGGTCTATCAGGCATGGAGGGATAAACTGACCAGACCAGCTCCAGGACCAAACGGTCTGAGAAGACCCCTCTGGTTCAAAAGACCCTGGTATCCACTGGCACCTTCTGCGTTCTACATGCCTGGACACAGACATAACGAAGAGGAACATTAATTGAGGTGGTAAAAATGGAAATGATTGAGGAAACCAGGGCAAGAATCAATATGTACGGCCTTCTTTCAAGATTGTTAATTGAGGAGATAAATACACAGACCCTGGAAAAAATTAAAAACAGCCCTGAACTGCTTGAACTTTTTCCAAAAACAAAAGAATGGGAAGAGTTCTTTACAGAAGACCCAAAAAAGCTGATTGAAGAAGAACTGAATGTAGACTTTACAACGGTTTTTCTGCTGAATGTTTATCCATACGAATCTGTATTTATGCATGACGAAGGGCATATAGACCCAACGGCAACAAACCAGACATTCCTGTTTTACAGAGAACACGGGTATTCAATAGACCTGAACAAAACAAGAGCCCTCTCACCTGACCATATAGCCATTGAGATGGAATTTATGATGACCCTTGCAAAGGAAGAGCTTGAAGCCCTTGAAAAAGGCAATAAAGCCGAGGCAAACAGACTGAGGGAAATCCAGAAAAAGTTCCTTGAGGAGCATCTGGCAAACTGGGGAATAATCTATCTGCTTGCGGCAAAGGACATGGCAGAAACCCCATTCTATCAGGATGTATGCGAGCTTTCCCTTGAATTTATCCTTTCAGACTACGATTATCTGTGTGAGATTTTAGAGGAGGGAGCCCCAGCCTGACTGACCCACCGGGAAAGGGAAGAGTGAGATGAAAAAAACAGGCCGTATAAGGCTTAATATCAGTGAGTGTGTCAGAATTTACTACAGAGATTCATCCTGCAGTGAGTGTCTTAAGGTCTGTCCTGTCAATGGAGCAATATACCAGGATGATTACAAGGTATTTATAAACAACGAGCTCTGTGTGTCCTGTGGTGCGTGTAGTGGAGTCTGTCCTTCCCAGGCTTTTGAGTTCGATGGATTTTCCCCTGAAGAACTGGTAAAAAGAATATCCACCACAGAAGAAACTGTAAGCTGTAAAACAAATATACCCTGCCTGTCGGCTTTATCTGTAGAACATCTGATTGCAGCGGCGTTAAACTCACAAAACGATATAGTTCTTGACACAGGTCACTGCAGGGAATGTTTTATAGGCTCCCTCCTTGAAGAAATAGAAAGAAAAAAAGAAGAGGCTAACTATGTTCTTGAAAGGTTAGGGGTAGAAAACAGAGTCGTCACCCAGGAACTTTCCCTTCAACAGGAAAAAAAAGAAGAAAAAAAGAGAAGGGAGTTTCTGAAAAATTTTGGGAAAGCGGCAGCAGGACTTACATTCTGGGCCCTTGCGCCCAGACTTTCTTCATTTGAAGAAGAGGATTTCAAGCCAAAAAATATAGTAGAAGAAAAGGTAAATATCCCAAAAAGAAAACTCCTGATAGAAAGCCTTAAGGCTGCACAGCCCGAACCATCAACACAGCTGGAAACAGAAAAAATATCCTTTACATCTGATAAGTGGATAGACAACTCAAAATGCACAAACTGCTCTGTTTGTTACAACGTCTGCCCGACAGGAGCATTAAAACCAGGAGAGGAGAGGCTTAAAATACTTTTTGAGCTAAAACTGTGCATAAAATGTGGCATTTGCCATGAGATTTGTCCGGAGGACTGCCTGCATCTTGAAGAAAAAATAACACTTGGAACATTCCTAAACGAAACAAAAGTCTTGGCTGAGCATGTGATGATACCCTGTGAAGAATGCCTTGTACCTTTTTCCTATAAAGGAGATACCACACTCTGTCCCCGCTGCAGACAGCTTGAAGACGAGATAAGGGATTTACTTCAGATAGGAGAATAAAGAAAGTTAGTGTTTGACAACTTAATAAATATTATGATTCCTTATTAAAAATATAAAAAATATAATACCCTATATAACACAACAGGAGGTTAGCGGTATGAAGAAGGTGGCAGGTTCGGTAGCATTGGTTTCAGCGTTACTATCAACAGGTGCCTTTGCTACTAACGGAGATAACATGATAGGAGTATCCCCTGCATCCAGAGCTATGGGTGGACTGGGGACAGGTATCTGTCTTGAGCCTACAGATTCTATTTTTAGAAATCCTGGATGGCTTGGAAGACAGAAAGGTTTTAACATCAGCTTTGGTGGAATTCTGTTTATGCCCCATGTAAAGGCAAAGTCGTCTATAGGTGGTCAGCCTGCGTCATACGAAACCAGCAAGGCAGATACATTTACCATTCCTGAGATAGCCATAACAAACCAGATTAATGACCAGGTGGTTATTGGTATCGGGGCTTACGGTGTTTCTGGAATGGGTGTTGATTACAGGGATAAAGCTAATCTGGCGAGGATGCATACTTCTTTACAATTTATGAGGATTGTGCCTGCTGTAGGGTACAAGATAAGTGACCAGCTTGCTATAGGTGGGGCCCTTCATCTTGCCTGGGGTTCTCTGGATATGGGAGCCATCCTGTGTGGAGATGGAACGGACCCCACAACATGCTGGAATGCAGGAGGCGGTCAGTCTCAATCCTACGGTATAGGGGCATCTATAGGTATCAACTTTAAACCTCTTGATGATGTATGTCTCGGTGCTTACTACCAGTCTGGCGTAAAGATGAAATACAAAAATGTATTTGACTCAGATGGAAATGGCGATTTTGAAGACCTGAAGCTGGAACAGCCACAGGAAGCTTCTGTTGGAGTAGGATTCAGACCTATTGAGGAACTGAAATTTGGATTTGATATCAGATGGATTAACTGGTCAGGTGCAGATGGTTATAAACAATTTAAATGGAAAGACCAGTGGGTCTTTGCTGTTGGTGGAGAGTATAAGGTAACACCAAGACTTGCTCTGAGAGCAGGTTATAACTACGGAAAATCTCCAATAAGGAGCAAATCAGGCCTGAATGCTCCAAATATGAATTACATTCCTGACCTTCAAGCCCCATTCCCGGACTTTAATCTGGAATGGTTTAATTTAGTTGGATTTCCGGCTATTGCTGAGCACCATCTTACATTTGGATTTGGTTATCAGTTTACAGAAAATTTCACCCTCAATGTTTCCTACGTAAGGGCGTTTGAAAAAACGGTTACAACAACCGGAACATACTACGATAGGGCAGGTGCATATCCAAACAGCACAGTATCAGCCAAAAATGCCCAGGATTCTATAGGTGTTTCTCTGGACTGGAGTTTCTAAATAAGTCACAATCGGGGGAACACTGTTTCCTCCTCTTTCCTGAAACAAAAATAAAACAGGAGGCAGAGTATGATAAGGGCAGGTATTATTCTGTTTTTTTCAGCTGTTTTATCAGGTGGAGCATTTGCCACTCCAAAATTTATGGATGAGGAATACGCCAGAGAGTTTTGTCAGCTCTGGAATAAAACAGATAAGCTTACCGAAGGACTTTCCAAATGGTCAAAGAAAACAGGGGAAAAGGACTACAGGATAATACGATTTTACAGACAGGACTGTGGTGGGCCTGAAAAGGCTGTTGAGCTACACATCGCCCCCAAAGAAGGAAAGGCGGTCTGTATTTATGGTGGGAAGGCTACAGAGGAAAAGGCTGATTTTCTGATGTTTGCAACGGATGAAAACTGGAAATCCTTGGCAAATGGGGAGTTTGGTTTTCTTGGAATGGGAATTATGTCAAAGATGACATTTGAAGGTTCAAAATGGGAAGCAATGAACAATATGGGACCATTTAAAGCATTCTTATTAAATCTTAATAAGGTCCCCCATACAATGGACTGTCCATAAAGCATAGGGGGATTCTCCCCCTTTATTAACTTTTAAAAATTTCAATATCTTTATTAAGATTTCCTATTGGTCATAACAGAAATCTACATAATATCATTAATTATCAAAATATATCCCCAGTGAGGTTAAAGAGTTGGTAAAAATTCTTCCAGGATTTGTTTTTGCCGTTTTAATTGCAGTTGCAGCCACTTTTATATCATCACTCCAAATTGTGAAAGAAACGGTAAATTTCAGTCCTCTAATAATTGCAATACTCCTGGGTGTTCTAATTGGAAATGTGATAAAAATCCCTGAGATACTGAAACCGGGGATAATTTTTTCCCTGAAAAAAGTTTTGAGAATTGCCATCGTGTTTCTGGGATTCAGACTCACCTTCCAGAATGTTATAGATGTAGGGATAGAAGGCCTGATAGTGGATACCATTATGCTTGTATCCACATTTCTGTTTGGAGTCTGGGTGGCAAGAAGGTTTTTCGGACTTGAACCTGAGATGAGTTATCTGATTGCGTCTGGAAGTTCAATATGCGGAGCCTCTGCTGTACTTGCAACGGCACCTGTTGTAAGGGCAGAGATGCACCATGCTGCAATGGCTGTGGCTACAGTGACCATATTTGGAACCATTGCTATGTTCCTATACCCTGTAGTTTACAAATTTTTTGGCAATCATCTGGGATTTGATGAGATTCTGTATGGAATATGGACAGGGGCTACAGTCCACGAGGTTGCACAGGTGGTTGCTGCCGGTTTTGCAGTTTCAGACATTGCAGGTAATACAGCAACCATTTCAAAGCTGACAAAGGTGATGATGCTTGCCCCTCTGCTGATAGCATTGAGCTTTTATCTGGCAAAGAAAAGCTCTATTCATGGTGCAGGTATTTCGCTGAGGGATATCCCGATACCGTACTTTGTTTTTGGATTTATTGCAATGGTAGGTGTAAATTCTATGCATATCGTTCCCCAGAATGTGGTCCATTATATAAATGTGGTTGACGGTTTTCTTCTGACTGTGGCAATGGGGGCAATGGGACTTGAGACAAACATAAATAAAATCAAGGGCGTTGGTATGAAACCCATATATGCTGCAGCACTGATATTTGTCTTCCTGTTTGTAGTGGGTATAATCTCACTGAAGGTTGTTCATTCAATATTTGGATAATAACCCTTGACAAAGGGGATTTTTGATATAATTTAATCTACCGCAATAAGGGGGCGATACGGGTTCGACGGGAACGGTTACGCCGGGTCAGCAGGCCGGAGAAGGACACTCCGTAAAAAACCAAACAACAACAATTCCCGAACGCGAAATCGCTCTCGCTGCCTAATTAGCGCAGCGACGTCCTCCTGAGCTTGCCCGTGGGCTTGGGAAGGGCGTAAGACACACGGGATAGGACAGGGCTGACCGCCCTGTAGGCTCTGTCCGAAACCTCACAGGGCTGGCCTGCAGATACCCTGCCTGTGGGGTCGCTGCAGGCGAGAGGCCAAACACAGGCTGAGCCTGGAGAAGGCCCGAGCAAC
This sequence comes from Aquificota bacterium, assembly GCA_013153235.1. Lineage (GTDB taxonomy): Bacteria > Aquificota > Aquificia > Aquificales > Hydrogenothermaceae > Persephonella_A. The sequence goes on from JAADEU010000087.1 coordinate 5,497, forward strand.
GGCCGTTCTCGGACGGGGGTTCGATTCCCCCCGCCTCCACCAAAAGAAAAAATCAAACAGACTCCACAAACCTCCATTGGATTCATAATTTCACAGGAAAACTGATGTCTGTTTCCATTGATTATCAACCGTCTGGCGATTATATTATATATACAAATAAATCCTTAGAGGTTAGAATGGATAGCGATATACAACTGCTTTTACATCTGCAGGAGATAGACCAGGAAATCAGCAGAATAGAGAAGCGTCTCAAAGAAATTCCAGAAGAGATAGAAAGGCTCAAAAAGGAAAAAGAAGACCTTGTGTTCAGATTCGAAAAGGTTCACACAGACCTGAAGAGACTTGAAGCCCTCAAAAGGGAAAAGGAACTTGACATACAGACTTATGAAGACAGAATCCAGAAGATTCAGGAATCCCTGGACAGGGTCAGGACCAATGAGGAGTATAAGGCACTGTTGAGGGAAAAAGCACAGGCTGAAGAGATGATAATGGAGATTGAGGATGAGATTCTGGCTATTATGGAGGATATAGAGAACCTGAAGAAGGAAGAGGAAGAACTTAAGGCTGTAATAGAGAAAGAAAAGGAAAAGTACGACCAGCTTATCAGAGAAAAGGAAGAGGAGATGGCCTCACTTAAGGCCAGGCTTGAGGAACTGAGAGCCGAAAGGGAAGAGTTTATTAAACAAATCAGGCCTCCACTGCTCTCAAAATACGAGTTAATCAGAAAAAAAAGGGGAACGGCCCTTGCCGTTGTGGACAGCGATACCTGTACAGGATGTTTCCTTATCATTCCACCTAAGATTTATTCCAGCCTGGTAAAGGGGCAGCAGCTATTAACCTGTCCCCATTGTGGTAGATTTCTGCTGTACCAGTCTAAATAAACTGGTGTGTCAGCTCTGGACTCAGATGTCCGGAGCATATTTCCTGAACCTCCCCTGTCATTTTTATATTCCAGTCTTCGTCAATGGATATCTTCAGGACACCCCCTGGCATTTTGATGGTGAGGTTCCTGTCTGTCAGCCCTTTTTTCACCATTACAGAGGCAACAGCACATGAAGAACTGCCTGAAGCAAGTGTATAGCCTGCACCCCTTTCCCATATTCTTATCTCAACAATATCCCTTGATAGAACCTTTGCAAACTGGACATTTATTCTGTTTGGGAATATATCGAGATTTTCAATTATAGGACCGTATTTTTTTACCATTTCATCATCAAGCTGGTCCACAATAATCACACAGTGGGGATTACCGACAGAGACACAGTTTATCTCAAACTCCCTGTCCTCCACTTTTATTTTTTTTCCTATACATTCCTCTGTATCACAGATAACAGGTATTTTTTTTGCCTCAAATATAGCTTTGCCCATATCAACGGTTATCAGTTTTGCCCTTCCGTCCACAAGCTCCTCAATTTTTGCCTTTACTATTCCCCCTCTGGTCTCGATGGTGAACTCCTTCTTTACGGTATACCCAAAGTCATGGAGGAATTTTGCGAAGATTCTCAGACCGTTTCCACTTTTCTCGGCTTCCGAACCATCCGGATTGAAAATTCTCAGTCCGAAATTGGCCTTTGAGGAATGTGTTTTCAGAAGTATCCCGTCGGAACCTATTCCATAATGAACATTACAGATGGTTTTAATTGCCCTCTCATCCAGGGGAAAATCTATCCAGTCTTCATCAAGACATATATAATCGTTACCAAGCCCGTGGAATTTGGCAAAGAAATTTTTCTCCATGATACCTCCTAAAGGAACTTTTTTATTTTTTCTATTAATATAGGTTTTACCTGTTGTGGTGTGACCCCTGGTATGAAATCCGAGATGTTTGCAACGGGGATATCCTGTATTCCGCAGGGTATTATACGGCTAAAAAATGATTTATCTACGTCAACATTCAGAGACATACCGTGGTAGGATACAAATCTGGAGATTTTAACCCCGACGAAACCCACCTTTCCCCTGTCTGTGAACACCCCCCTGTATTTTTCATTTCTATAGCCATTGATTCCCAGTTCCCCCAGGGTTTCTATCATTATCTCCTCAAGGGTCCATACAAAATTTTTTACAGAAAGTTTTTTTCCCTGCAGATGGATTATAGGGTAAACAACAATCTGTCCCCTGCCGTGGAATGTGACACTCCCACCCCTTTCTATACTGTAAACCGGGATATCTGGGGGAATCTCCCTGAGGTGCTCATGACTGGTTGTTTTTCCGGTGGTGTATACAGGAAAATGCTCTGTTATCAGAACTGTGTCCTCAACGGAGCTGTCCCTGATTTTTTCAGAAAAAATCCTTTTTTGAAGTCTCAGGGCCTGCTGATACTCGGTCAGGCCAAGGTCTATAATCTTCATGTTAAAATTATAAATAAAAAAGCAGGGCGGTAAAATGCTGAGAATTAAAAAAGAGCTTATACATCAGATAGAAAAGCAGGGCGAGGAAGGTTATCCCTACGAAATCTGTGGTTTTATCCTTGGGGAGATAGATTACGAAAATGACCTGAGAACTGCGGTGGAAGTTGTTCAGGTGGAGAATCAGAATAAAGAAAGGGCAAATGACAGATTTGAGATACACCCAAAGGACTACCTCAGGGTGGAAAGATACGCAGATGAAAAGGGGATACAGATAATAGGTATCTACCACACCCATCCTGACCATCCAGATAGGCCCTCTGAGACAGACCTGAGATTTGCACAGCCGGATATGTCTTACATAATTATGTCTGTGAAAAATGGAAAGGCCTCAGACTGGCGAAGCTGGAAGCTTGAAGGAAGTGGTTTTGTCCAGGAGGAAGTGGAAATTATTTAATCCTCTCAAGGGTTATATCTATTTTCCCCTCTATGTCTATCTTTTCAGGTAAACGGCTGTTTTTTGACAGTTTTATTATTATTTTTTTGACCTTTTTACTTTTAAGTGGATAGATTATTACCCTGTCACCTTTTTCTTCAATTTTATAAGGGAAGTGGGGGTCATTTTCTGTATCTGGCTTTTTGCCTTCCATTATGTATTTGACTATTAAGGGGAGCCATGGTTTTTTCTTTTCTATCTGCTGGTTTTTGTAGACCTTTTCCTTTTTGTTTTCCTTTTCGTAGAGAAAATACCCTTCAGGTGAAGCTTCAAATCTAAAGGTGTAGTTATAAATCCATCTAAGGCTTTTGTATGTTTCGCCTTTTACAGTCGCCCTGTCCCCTCTGATATCAAAAACAACCTCTCCGACAGGAAGGAAGTACACGTATACTTTGTAAATGCCTTTTATATCCTTTGCAAATGAGTTGAAGGAGATGGTTAAAAATAACAGAATCAGATATACAGTCTGTTTCATCGGGAACCTTTTTTAGAATTTAGGATATGAAAAAAAGGGGTGGTTGTCCACCCCTTTATGTGATTTTTGATGATTAGCCGCTTACTACGACGTTTTGAGCCTTCTCGCCTTTGTCTTCTTTGACGATGTCGAACTCAACCTTCTGGCCTTCTTCCAGAGTTTTGAAACCTTCACCCTGGATTGCTGAGAAGTGAACGAAAACATCACCCTGACCGTCGTCTCTTGTGATGAATCCGTACCCTTTCTTTGAGTTGAACCATTTTACTGTACCTGTGTGACGCATTACTAAAAATCCTCCAAAAAAATTTAACTTTTTGAAGTGTTCAAAGACCCGTTTGAGCGCGCTGTGGAAGGGTACCCTCCCCGAGACTTCAAACAACTTCAGCAATAAGTATGTTCCTTTTTTAATAATATGTCAATAGCAATATGCACAAACTTTGGTCATAATCATCTACCCCCTGCACCACCGCCTCCAAATCCTCCTCCTGCACCAAATCCTCCTCCTCCTTTCGCAGCTCTGGAGGCCTGAAGTGCCGCCAGATTCCTTCCTGTCATTATGTATATTCTGTGTAGTCTGAATCTGGTTCTTCTACTGACTTCAACCTCAGGAACCTTTATATTCAGAGCTTTCAGGGCTTTTTCAACCTTTTTTGCCACCCCCAGAGCCGTACCGTAGACCAGCCACTCCTTCCAGATAACTATATCCTCAGGGGCATATTTTTTTATCATGGCAAGGTCAGATAGAAATTTTTTAAATCCGTCCCACTGGAGCTTTAGTCTGTAGTAATCATTTTTCCACTTTCCGAGGAACTGGGAAGGTGTCCTGAATACCATCAGAACCTGTATCCCCAGGGTTATAGAAAGGATAAACAGGGGATAAAGGTCTATGTACAGAAAATGACTGTTGATACCTGTAAACAGATAGACCCCACTGAATATGGCAACTGCAACAAGTACAGGAATGGAAAATATGTAAAATATCCTTTTACCTGAGGTCTCAAGGAATCTATTTGTTATATCTGGATTTTTGTATCTGAAAACACTGTCCATCTGGTTTTTTAGCATCTGCAGGCCGTCCAGCTCCCTTGCGGTATATAAACTGTCTGCACGGCTTTCAAGCATTGCAGAACTGAAGAACCTCTTTTCCTTATCCACGGTGAAGCTTTTGAGGAAATAAAAAACCTTCTTCTCATACGGGTCGTCTGTTTCCTCATCGAGGATTTCTATCTGAAGGTCTGTACCGTAATCCTTTATCTTGATTTTATTTCTCATATGCAGGTCCAGAAGTGTGGCATAAAAGCCGTTTTCATCACCGTAAATGGCATCTGAGTTGAAGATAAGATTAACGATGTAGGGCTTCAGACTTTTGTCAGGGATAAAGCTGATAAACTGGGGAACCACAAAATCTTTCTCTTTTCCATATCTCAGGTAAAAAAGATAAAAAAATACCGGAAAGAGAACAACTGCTATAGATAGTCCGCTCTGGAGTATCCTGATAGCTTTTTCTGCAGAGGTTTGGTTTGCCTGTAATGCTCTTTGATAAACACCCTCAACATGGTTTATAAAACCTTCCAGTGGATATTTCTGGACTATCATTTCTACTTCAATCAGTTTGTCTTCAGGTGATTTTCCTGTGATGAGGTATCCTGTGTCTGTTCTGTGTATTGAAAAATCTGTCAGGTGGGGAAATATCTTTACTATTTTTTTCTCTGGGTCAATTATTTCTATTTTGACATCGGTGTATGGAATGTGTCTGTCCGCCAGTTTGAGATTTATGTGCATAAGGTCTTCATCGCTGTTAATCGGGGGGTACAGATTATAAAAAATCTCAAGGAGATACCTTCCAGATGTAAAGTAGGACAGATTTATCATACCTGTTTCATTGGTGTAAGCCTTCTTTCTGATAAACCTTTCTTCTTCCGGTGATATATCTCCATAAACCCTTCCGGCGTTATCTTTTACATACCATCTGTACAGTGTCTCTACAGATTTAACCCTGATATATGGACGGTTTAAACTGCCCTCATACAGTAAAGGAACTTCCCAGTAGCGGTACAGCATTCTGTAAATGCCAGACTGTTTTACATGGAAGATGTAGCTCTCATAAAGTCTTAACTGCCGGTCAAGGGTGATTTTTGCCGAGTATTCGGCGGTTAGCGTTTTGAAGATATTTCTAAGGTCCAGGCTACTGCTGATGTACAGACCTGTTATCCCGATAAGTCCTGTGATAAAAAGTAGAGTTTTGAGTCTTTTCTGCTCAGTCATAATTTCCAGTCAAGCTGGGGTCTTTTGTTTATCTCCTCTTCAAATTCCAGATAGTCCAGTTTCTGGAAGTTAAATAAATTCGAAACGAAGTTGGACGGGACGGTCTGTCTCATTGTGTTGTATTCCTGGACTATGTTGTTGTATGTGTATCTGTGCCGTGCTATCTCATCCTCTATATTCTTTATGGCTGAAGTCATTTCCTTTGCAAGCTGGGATGTTTTCAGTTCAGGGTAGTTTTCAACAGCCACCAGAATGTTCCCGAGAATCTGTCTGGACTGCTTTTCTATCTGGGAAATTTCTGCAGGGGTTACAGCCCCAAGTATACTGCTTCTCAGCTGGGTTACCTTTTCAAAGGTTTCTTTTTCAAACTTTGCATAGCTCTGGACAGTTTCCAGCAACTGGGACAGCAGGTCCAGTCTTTTTTTGAGGGCTACTTTTATCTGGCCCAGTGTGGCCTCGCTGCCGTTTTTCAGGGTCATAAACCGGTTGTAAACGGATATCACATAAAAAACGATTCCTATTACAATGCCCAGGATTATTATTTTTAGCATCTCCTCTCCTTTTTCATATATTATTGAATTAATCTACTGCACACAACAGATGGAGACAAATGGTGAGATTGAATAAGTTTATAGCAAGCTCAGGATGTTGCTCAAGACGGAAGGCCGATGAGCTGATACTGGCAGGAAGGGTCAGTGTAAACGGTAAGCCTGCCATCCATCCAGGACAGCAGGTTGACCCACAGAAGGATGTAGTTGAACTGGACGGAAAGAGGATAAAACCGGTAGAGAAAAAGATTTACATAAAACTTTACAAACCCAGAGGGTATCTTACGGCTCTGGGAAAGGACAGATTCGGTAGAAAAACACTGACAGACCTGTTCAAAGAAAAGGGGATTGATTTTCCCGTGTTTCCTGCCGGCAGGCTGGATTACGACAGTGAAGGGCTGTTGATACTCACAAATGATGGGGAGTTTGCCAACACGCTTATGCATCCCTCAAAAAAAATACCCAAAACGTATGTGGTGCAGGTTAAGGGCAGGGTGAATCTGGAGAAGTTCAACAGTATGCGTAAAGGGAGAAAACTGGAAGATACATTTTTGAAACCTGACGATATTAAGATTCTGAAAAAGGGAAAGAATGATACATGGCTTGAGATTACAATTCATTCAGGACAGAAAAGGGTTGTCAGGAGGTTTATGTCGTCTTTTGGTCATCCTGTTAAAAGACTAATCAGGACAAAGGTTGGCAGGATAGAACTTGGAAATCTAAAGCCTGGAATGTGGGAAAAAATATCCGACAATGAGAGGAAAAGGACCATCAACCTGGTCTCGAGAAAATAACTCTATTATATTATTTTTGAAATACCGGAGGGCCGTAGAATGAATCTCAGGATAGAAAATCCACAGGATATCCTGCCTGTTATGAACCAGTATAACCTTCCTGACGGACTGCCCCTGTACAAGGTACTGAAAGGCTTTACCGTACTGGATATATTTTTTACAGGGGAACCCAGAAATGTTCTGTATATCCTTGCGTACCGGGAGGGTGAGAAGCCTGTTTTCAGAATAGTCCGGTATTTTAAAAATGTGGCAGATGTGGGAATAGATGCGGAATTTTCAACAGATGACATCGCAGAGGCGGTGAGAAATACATTTTCTGCCCTTTCCAGACATATCATCTGATTTTCTGTAAGGTCTTGAAATTTTTGTTCTTTTGCATATAATACAAATCCCCTCAGGTTAGCAGGACTCGCAGCACCTCACGCTGTGTTTCCTCTCATGGCCCTCCTAACCTCCTATTTCTGGCGGTATCAAAAGGGTACCGCCCTTTTTAATTTTTTTTCAGCTTTTTTATCCTTTTTTTCAGGTCATTTAGAAATACAAGTGCTTCCACAGGTGTGATACTTCCTATATCCAGTTCCTGAATTTCTTCGATAATCTCACGGTAACTGTCCCCCTCAATCTCCTCAATCTCCCTGAACAGGGGGAGTTCTTCCAGTTTTTTCAGGTATTCTGATTCTCCCTGTCTTATTTCTGTGATATTTTCCTCTATTTTCCTGTCCCTCTGTTCTTCAAAGAAGTACAGTATTTCGTAGGCCCTCTTTATTATCTCCTCCCTGATTCCTGCCAGTTTTGCCACATGGACTCCGTAACTCTTGTTGGAGAACCCCTCCATAACCCTGTAGAGGAACTTTATTTCATCACCCTCTTCCCTGATATGCATATGGAAATTTTTAACACCTTTTATCTCCTCTTCCAGTTTTGTCAGTTCGTGGTAATGTGTGGCAAACAGGGTTTTTGCCCTGACTTTATCGCTGATGTATTCTGAGATTGCCCAGGCAATGGACAGTCCGTCGTATGTACTTGTTCCCCTTCCTACCTCATCCAGTACGACAAAACTCCTGTCTGTTATGTTGTTAAGGATGTTCGCAACTTCGAGCATCTCAACCATGAATGTGGATAGCCCCTTGGAAAGGACATCCCCTGAACCTATTCTTGTGAATACCCCATCAACCACGCCTATTCTGGCTTTTTTTGCAGGGATAAATGAGCCTGTCTGGGCAAGGATAATTATTACGGCGGATTGCCGGATAAATGTGCTTTTTCCGGCCATGTTTGGACCTGTTATGATATGGAAAAAGGAGTTTTCATCCATTTTCAGGTCGTTGGGAACAAAATCTTTCACATATTCGGCTATCACCGGATGTTTTCCTTCTTTTATTTCAATTGAGTATTCATCGGTTATCTGGGGTTTAACCCATCCCTTTTCTGAGGCGATGGTTGCAAGGGACTGTATGGCATCAATTACTGCAACCCTCTGGGCATTTTTTGCGATTCTATCAGATATGAATGCTACCTCTTCTCTGAGTTTCATAAATATCTCGTATTCCAGGGCTTTTATCTTTTCATCGGCGGACAGGATTTTTTCTTCAAATCTCTGGAGTTCTTCAGTGATAAATCTCTCTGCGTTGGAAAGGGTCTGTCTTCTTCTGTAATGTGGAGGGACATACTTCAGGTTTGGTTTTGTGATTTCTATGTAGTAACCCATGACCTTATTAAAACCTATTTTCAGGCTCTGTATACCTGTTTCCTGTCTCTGTTTTTCCTGATATTCCTTTATCCAGCTGTTTCCCTTTTCTTTAATCTCTTTTAGTTCGTCCAGTTCCCTGTTGACACCCTTTTTTATCAGTCCCCCTTCCTTCATATGCAGAGGAGGATTATCCTCAAGGTATCTGTCCATTTTATCTATTAGCCAGTCAAAGTCCTCAATTGAGTCAAAGGTTTCCTTCAGTAGTTTTGATTTTACTTCTTCCCCTTCAGATTTTAGTTTTTTAATGTTTTTCATGGATTCTCTGAGTGCCACCATATCCCTGGGTGACATGGTTCCTGAGGAGATTTTTGATATCAGCCTTTCAACATCAAAAATCTCATCGAGTATATTCCTGATTGACTCCCTGAGTGATGTGTCTTCTACAAGTTCTTCAACCGCTTCCTGTCTTTCTTTTATCAGCTGTGGATTTTTGAGGGGGTGTAGAAGGAAGAATTTCAGCCTTCTTCTGCCCATTCCTGTCAGTGTTCTGTCTATTACCCGGATAAGGGGAACATTCCCTTCGTTTGCCGATATGAGCTCAAGATGTTTCTGGGCAGAGTAATCCAGCCTGATATAAATATCATCCCTGTAAGGTCTGGGTGTGTTAATGAAAGGGAGGAAATTTTTCTGTGTGAATCTTGCGTATCTCAGTATTCCTGAGGCTGAATGCAGTGCAGGGATTTCTCCGTCTGTAAATCCAAATGCAGAATGGTGGACAGTGTTGAAAAACTGTAGAAGTTCCTTCAGACTTTCCTCTGAAAAATAATCCTCAGGAAGATGTGTTATAAACAGTCCCCTGAAATTTTCCTTGAGAAATTCCACATCCACGCCTTCTGGAGCCAGAAGTTCCTTTGGCTGGAATTTACCTATGAAAGAGATTAATTTTTCTCTATCCATTATTGAGGCAAAAAATTCCCCTGTGGAAAGGTCCAGAAATGAAACCCCGTATTTTTCCCCTGCCGGGTAGACGGCAGCAAGTGCCGAACGCATTTTCTCATTATCAAAGTAAGTTCCCGGGGTAATTACCCTGATAACATCCCTTTTTACTATTCCCCTGGCCTGGGATGCATCCTCAAGCTGCTCACATATGGCAACCCTGTGTCCCTTTGCAACAAGTCTGCTGATATAACTGTCAGCAGCATGATACGGAATACCGCACATGGGTATGTATGTATCCTTCCCGACCTTTTTTCTGGTAAGTGCTATATTAAGGTCCTTTGCCCCTGTATAGGCATCTTCGTAAAACATCTCATAAAAATCCCCCAGCCTGTACAGTACCAGGGCATCAGGATACTCGTTTTTTATCCTGTGGTACTGGGCGAGCATTGGTGTTGTGGCCTGTTTGTCAGACATATATACTTCCCCGTTCCTTTTTTTAACAATATATTACAGATTAAGCCTGAGGGCCAAAACAGGGTCTACCCTGAGTCTGTTTATATAAATCCCAAAATGAAGGTGCGGACCGGTCGACCTTCCTGTGGAACCTACGTTTCCTATCAGCTGACCGCCCTTCACCTGCTGGCCTTCCCTGACATTTATTCTGGAGAGGTGTGCATACAGTGAGAAAAGGCCAAGACCGTGGTTTATAATTACCGTTTTTCCTGTGTAGTAAAGCTCCTGTGCCAGAACTACCCTACCTGAAAGGGTTGCGTATACAGGTGTCCCTTCAGGGGCTGCAAAGTCTGCTCCCCAGTGTATGGACCTTTTTTTACCGTTTATGATTCTCTTTGCACCAAATGGTGTTGATATTACCATTCTGTCAAGGGGTGGGATAAAACTTTCCTCCCTGAACAGTTTCTCTGTTTTGATTGAGAGGACTTTTTTTATCAGGGCGGACTCTTTTTTTATCCTTTCAAGAAGCTCTCTGGTTAATTTCCTTTCCTTTACTGTTATCCTGGATACAGGGTATTTTTTGGGTTTTATCCTGATAAATTCCCTGTATATCACTTTTCCATTCCTGATTATATTCAGTTCAACCATTTTCCCTGCAGAGTACGGAATTCCAAAAAATACCTTACTGGAAAGCGCAGGAAATGTGTATTTTTTACCTGAGGAAATAATTTCTATGTAAGCACCTTTATAATCCTTGATTTCGGCTATATTCAGCCCTCCCGGGTAAAAGTTTCCTGTCAGGATTCTGACCCCGTCGGCAAAGGAGATATCCCATATGAAAAGGAGCAGAAGGATTACGGACTTTTTCATAATTTTAGTATACTAAATTTATGGACGGAAAAACCTTTGTAAAGGTTCTACAGATACTTGAGAAGGAGTTTCCTAAATGGAACGCACCTGTGGTTTCCCTCATGGCAAGGAGGGACAGCAGGACCCCGTACCAGATACTGATATCCACAATTATCAGTCTCAGGACGAAGGATGAAGTAACGGCAGAGGCTTCTGAAAGACTTTTCAAACTGGCAGACAATCCTTATGACATGCTCCGTCTCAGTGAAGATGAGATAGCAAAGGCTATATATCCTGCCGGATTTTACAGAAATAAAGCAAAAACAATCAGGGAGATATCCCGTATACTTGTGGAAAAATACGGCGGAGATGTTCCTGATACGCTGGATAAGCTGTTAAAACTTCCCGGTGTTGGTAGAAAAACCGCTAATCTCGTCCTTGCCCTTTCCTTTAATAAACCTGCAATATGTGTTGATGTGCATGTCCACAGGATATCAAACAGGCTGGGTATTGTTAGCACAAAAACCCCTGAGGAAACGGAAAAACAGCTTATGGAAAAGGTTCCCAGAAAGTACTGGAGTAAAATCAACGACCTTCTTGTGGCCTTTGGTCAGACCATATGTAAGCCTGTATCTCCCTACTGCTCAAGATGTCCTGTTGCCCACCTGTGTGAGAAAAACGGTGTTGAAAGACACCGTTAGATTTTCTGTTTCATCTCGTTGAATCTCTTCAGAACCTCAAGGAGCTTTCCACTTGATTCGTATGGATTAAACTGTGGAGGTTCCTCTATTATTGTTTCTTCATTCTTCTGTTTTTCTTCCTTTCTGGATAAAAATCTGTAAACTGCCGCAAACCCTACTATAAAACCTATAAGAAATCTGATTAAGTCCTTCATCTTAAATCTCCCTGTACCTGTTTGTTATCGGCATCCTCCTGTCTTTGCCAAACCCCCGTGGGGTTATCCTGATGCCGACCGGTGCCTGTCTTCTTTTATATTCGTTTCTATCAATCATTTTTATTACCTTTTCCACATCTTTTCGGTCAAAACCCATTTTTGCTATATCCTCTGCCGACATGTCCTCTTCCACATACAGGTATATAATCTCATCAAGTATTACATACGGAAGGAGCTCATCCTCATCTTTCTGGTCCGGTCTCAGTTCTGCAGAAGGGGGTTTCTCAAGAACCCTCTGTGGTATCACAGGGGATATAGAATTTCTGTACTGGGCAAGTTCGTAGACCCTTGTTTTATAAACATCCTTGAGTACCGCAAATCCCCCTACCATATCACCGTAAAGGGTGGCATAACCCACGCTCATCTCGGATTTATTTCCTGTGGCAATAACAATCCAGCCAAATTTATTGGACAGGGCCATTAGAATATTTCCCCTGATTCTTGCCTGGAGGTTTTCCTCTGTTACATCAGGCTGCAGGCCTTTGAAAACAGGTTCAAGCTCTTTTATGTATGTATCAAATATGTCTGTTATGGGTATTGTAAAGGTCTCTATACCGAGATTTTCAGCAAGCTGGAGGGCATCCTCTATACTCTCCTTTGAGGTATATCTGGAAGGCATCAGAACCCCTTTTACATTTTCTTTTCCCAGTGCATCCACCGCAATGGTGGCTGTCAGTGAACTGTCAATCCCTCCACTGAGTCCTATTACCACCTTCTGGAAGTTGTTTTTATGGATATAATCCCTCAGACCCACAACAAGGGCACTGTAGATTTCCTCTGCCTCTGTCTGGTCCAGTTCTATCCGCTGGGGAACTACTTCTATCTTATCTTTGATTGTGTAGTTCAGGGGAATCTCTATAACCCTTTCCTCCCGTTTGTACTCTGCCCTGAGATTCCTCAACCTGTTGTCTTTAAGCTGTTTTCTGAAAATGGCATCAAGGTCTATATCGCATATAATCAGGTCTTCCTCAAATGCCTTTCCCTTTGATATAATAAGGCCATCAGGTCCAACCACAATACTGTTTCCGTCAAATACAAGCTCATCCTGTCCACCAACCAGATTCACATACGCAATAGAAATCAGATTATCCCTCGCCCTTACCTTAAGCATCTCCTCCCTGTCCCTGACCTTTCCTATGTGGTAAGGGGATGCATTTATGTTAATTACCAGTTCTGCACCTTCTATAGCCTGTATACTGATGGGATTTTCCGGATACCAGATATCCTCACAGATAGAAAGACCCACTTTGTAACCCTGAATGTTGAGTAGGACTATCTCATTACCCCGCTGGAAATACCTGACCTCGTCAAAAACCCCGTAATTAGGCAGGTAGTTCTTGTGATATTTTGCAACAATCTCCCCGTTTAACAAAACAGCAGCGGCGTTATATATGTCCTCAACCTTATCAACAAACCCTACTATGGATATGATATCCTTGCTTTCCCTTGCTATTTTCTCAATGTACTGGAGGTTCTTGTTTATGAAGCTGGGTTTCAGTAGCAGGTCTTCCGGCGGATAGCCGGTAACCGCCAGTTCGGGAAATGCAATTATATCAACTTCATGTTTTTTTGCCGTATGTATAGCACTGATAATTTTTTCTGAGTTTCCCTCTATATCTCCTACAGTGCAGTTAATCTGGGAAAGAGCCAGTCTGAGTTTTTTCATTCAGGAACTCTCCAGGGTTTGTTTTTTACAATTATATATCATAACTTTATTATTTAAACATTAGAATTGTCTTTTACGAAAAGCTAATTAAAGCTATTTAAAATTACACTAAAATAGGGTTTTTCAGATGAGAGAAGTTTTTATTGGAAGGCAGCCGATTCTTGATAGGGATGTAAAGATATTTGGATATGAGCTGCTCTTCCGTGATAGAGAAGAAAATTTTGCCATTATCAGGGACTCCATTGAGGCCACAGCCCGTGTTGTGGTTAATCTGATTACATACATGGATTTTAAGGAGCTTCTCAATAATAAAAAAGGATTTATCAATGTAAGCCCCGAGTTTATAGAAGGTGACCTTATAGATGTTCTTCCTGAAAACAAAATTGTTCTTGAGATTTCAGAGGTTGAGAGACTGAATAAATTTGTGATAGACAGTATAGAAAAGGTAAAGGAAAGGGGATATCAGGTAGCCCTTGATAATGTTCATTTTAATGAGATTCTCACCCCCCTCCTTGAGGTTGTTGATTATGTAAAAATTAACATTAAAAAGTACTCCGACCCGGAATTAAAAGAAATTGTTGATTTTTTAAAAAGATACAGCGTAAAACTCATTGCAGTCAGGGTAGAAACAGAAAAGGATTTTCTCTTTACAAAGGAGCTGGGATTTGATTACTTCCAGGGATTTTTCTTTGAAAGACCCACGATAAAAAAGGAAAAGAAACTCCCCTCATACAAGCTTGCACTTCTGAAACTACTGAAAATGGCAATTCTGGAGCAGAGTATAGATGAGATGGCTGAGGTGATAAAGGGGTATCCGGACCTCAGTTATAAACTGCTCAGATACGTTAACTCACCGTTTTTTTATCTGAGGAACAAGATTCATTCAGTCAAACAGGCCCTCTCAATTTTAGGTTATAGAAACATACAGATATGGACGGTTCTCCAGCTTTTTGCCTCTGAAGGTGGGGATGTTAAGTTTAATCCTGTACTGGAAAGGGCGGTAATAAGGGGCAAGATGATGGAGATTCTTGCCTCAAAGATTACCTCCGATATAGACATCATAGAAAAGGCCTATCTTGCCGGTATGCTCTCACTGATTCATGTGGTCCTTTCCAGACCTCTGGATGAGGTTCTCAATGAGCTTTACATAGATGAGGACATAAAAAAGGCACTGATTGAACACGAGGGAATGCTGGGGCATATCATTGCTTCCATTGAAGAGCTGGAAATGGACAGAATAGATGAGGCAAGAAAACATCTCTTTAAGGTAAATCTTGGTCTGGAGGAGCTTCTATCTGCGGAGCTGGAGGCCATAACATTTTATGAAAACTTTATGGAAAGTCTGTAATCACCTGTCTTATAATTAATTATTCCCCACTAAAAAAATCCGGAGGAACCTGGAATGAATCTCCAGATGTATGCTGAAAATCTGGCCAGAAAGGCAAAAAATTCCCAGAAATATCTGAGAAAACTAAACACAGATGTAAAAAATAAAACCCTCTTAAGGGCTGCAGAGCTTCTGATAGAAAAAAAGGAGCTCCTTCAGGAGGAAAACAGAAAAGACCTTGAAAAGGCGGAGAAAAAAGGTTACTCAAAGGCCCTCCTTGACAGGCTTACCCTCAATGAAAAAAGAATCAACGGGATGGTTCAGGTCCTGAAAGATGTAGCTGCACTACCTGACCCTGTTGGACAGGTAATATCCATGTGGACCCGTCCAAATGGCCTGAAGGTCGGCAGAATGAGGGTTCCCCTCGGAACAATTATGATTATATACGAGGCCAGACCCAATGTTACAATAGAGGCGGCTGCCCTGTGTATGAAATCGTCAAACGCCGTGATTTTAAAGGGAGGAAGCGAAACAATCAATTCCAATAAAGTTCTTGTTGATATACTAAAGCAGGCGGCAAGGGAGACAGGATTCCCTGAAGAGGCCATCCAGTTTGTTGAGACAACAGAAAGGGAAGTGGTGAACCATCTCCTCCAGCTTGATAACTACATAGATGTTGTTATCCCAAGGGGTGGAGAAGGTCTTATAAGGGCTGTCGCAGAAAATGCAAAAATGCCTGTAATCAAGCATTACAAGGGAGTCTGTAATCTGTATGTGGACAATGAAGCTGATATGGATAAGGCTCTGAATATAGCCTATAACGCCAAGGTCCAGAGACCTTCTGTCTGTAATGCAATAGAGAATCTGATTGTCCACAGGGATATAGCAGAAAAATTCCTGCCGGAAATAGCCTACTACTACGGCAAAGCCGGTGTTGAGATGAGATGTGACCAGGAATCCCTTGAGATTCTTAAAGACCACCCAAAGGCGAAGGATACAGAAATTGTACCGGCCACAGAAGAAGATTACTACGAGGAGTTCCTTGACCTTATAATAGCCGTTAAGGTTGTTGGCTCCCTTGATGAAGCCATCGATTTTATCCATAGATACGGTTCTAACCACTCTGAGTCGATAGTTACAGAGAATTACACAAAAGGTATGAGATTTATTAATGAGGTTGACAGCTCTGCAGTTTACATAAATGCATCAACAAGGTTTACAGACGGTAACGAGTTTGGTCTCGGGGCGGAGATGGGAATATCAACAGACAAGATTCATGCAAGGGGTCCAATGGGCCTTGAGGAGCTGACAATACCGAAATTTATCATATTCGGTGATGGACATATCAGGGATAATTTTGGAATACCAAAGGAAGAGGAGCAGGTGGAGGTTAATAAAGAAGCCTGTGATTTAAGGTGAAAGGATGAAAACGATAAATGAGTTTATTCAGGCAAAGGAAGAAGGCAGAAAAATAACAATGATATCCACCTACGATTACTGGTCAGCAAGGATATGTGAAGAGGCCGGTGTTGATTGTATTCTTGTAGGCGATTCTGCAGGAATGGTGGTACAGGGACTGGAAACAACACTGCCTGTTACTCTGGATGAGATGATTTACCACGCAAAAGCGGTCAGAAGAGGAGCCCCTGGAACGTTTGTTGTGGTGGATATGCCGTTTATGTCCTATCAGGTGTCTGTTGAGGATGCTGTCAGAAACGCCGGCAGAATAATGAAGGAAACAGGTGCAAACGCCGTAAAGCTGGAAGGTGGTGAGGAGATTGTTCACATAGTGGAAAAAATGGTGGGGGCAGGAATCCCTGTTATGGGTCATCTGGGATTGACTCCCCAATCTGTCCATGCCCTTGGAGGTTACAGGGTCCAGGGAAGAACCGAGGAACAACAGAAAAAGATAATAAAGGACTCAAAAATACTGGAACAGGCAGGGGTGTTTGCAATTGTTCTGGAAGCGGTCCCATCAGTTCTGGCAAAGGAAATCACAGAATTTGTTGAAATTCCCACAATAGGTATAGGGGCAGGACCGTATACAGACGGTCAGGTTCTTGTATTCCACGATATGATGGGATTCTTTGACCGGTCACCTAAGTTTGTAAAAAGGTACCTTGAGGGAAAAAAGCTCTTCCTTGATGCACTGAAAAAGTTCAGTTCCGAGGTTCAAGAAGGAAAATTTCCCCAGAAAGAACACACCTATGACTGAGTATTTTGGCTCAATAAAGGATACAGCTGATTTATTAAAAAAAGGGGGGGTTGTAGTAGCCCCGACAGATACACTCTACGGTATTCTTGCAGATGCACTGAATCCCAGGGCTGTTGAAAGGGTATACCGTATTAAAGGAAGAACGCCATCCAAGCCTGTTATAGTACTGATTCCGTCCACCGATTTTCTGGATAAATTCGGCGTAAAACCTTCCAGAAAAGAATCTACCCTCCTGAACAGGAAGGGGATAACAGTGGTTATAGAACTTCCCCGGTCGGTATCCGACAGATTCAGATATCTTCACAGGGGTACAGGAAGCATAGCATTCAGGATACCGGAAAATACAGAGCTTATACAGTTAATGGAGGCTACAGATATTCCACTGGTGGCTCCAAGTGCCAATCCAGAAGGAATGCCCCCTGCTGTGGATGTTGATTCTGCATTTGAATACTTTGGAAATGCCATTGACGGGTACGTCAGGGGTAAAACTGTAGTGGAGGCTGTTCCTTCGACAATTGTCAAAATTAAGGGAGACAGACCTGAGATTATCAGGGAAGGCTCTATTTCGGCTGAAGAAATAGAAAAAATTCTCAAAAAGATATAAATTATAATTCTATACTCAAGTATAAAAATTGGTGGAGGGAATCTAAATGAAAAAGGTTCTGGCAGTGGTTCTGACGGTAGCAGTGTGTGCTTACGGAGCAGATACAGAAGAGGCAAAAAAACTATTCAGAAAGTACGGCTGTGATGGCTGTCACTCAGACTACGGTGTTGTTGCAGGACCTCCATTTTACGCTGTTAAAGAAAAATACCTGAAACAGTTTAACGGAGATGAAAAGGCCTTAAAGGACTATCTGTACCAGACTATAAGGAAGGGTAGTTCTGGAAAATGGTTCAAGTTCCTTGATATGAAGATGCCTTCCCATCCACAGATTAAAGAGGAAGAGATGAAGGTTATTGTTGATTATATAGCCTCTTTAAAACCACCGGAAAAGAAGAAAAAGGGGCAGTAATGCCCCTGCTTTTATATGAGTCTGTTTCTCTGTGCGTTTGTAATTGATGCGGCGATGCCGATATCCCTTGGAAATTCTGTTCCCCTGTTTGTGGTCCTGACCTCAAGTCTGTCAGTTCCAAAGTAGTCCCTTATTATCTCAAGGGCCCTGTCCATATCAAATTCGTTACACGAGAAGATATCTATAGAAAAGTAGTTTTTCTCAGGGAATGTGTGGATGCTTATATGGCTCTCTGCGATAATGACGAATCCGGATATACCCCAGTCCTCAGGTTTGTCCCCACCGTCGTACTTGAACACATAAGGAGGCATTATCTTTGTCATATTAATCTCTTTTGGGAGCATGTCCAGGAAGTCAGTTATAGCCTCTACACTGGCAAGAACGTCGTAATTTGCGTCGTAACCGTCAACCATTAAATGGGGTCCAAATCCTATCAATCCATCAATCCTCCTTAGGGTTTTTTCCTTCTTCCAAAATATAAAAAATATACCAAAAATCCCTTATTGTAAAGAATTTTCACACTTTTTTTAAGTCTGCTTTATGACGAATATCATCAACGTTTTGAAATTTTAGCATAACTTTTTTTATCGGTTAATAAAAACTAACTAAAAAGGAGGTGATGGGAAATGACAGGAGTAAAAGAGAGGAAGGATATTGATGTAAGATTTGTGGAAGTTCCTTACAGATGCAGATGTGGTTATGAAGGTAAGGAGATTATTGTGGTGGCAAATAATGTAGGTGTTCTGGATACCAGATGTGAAAAATGTGGAAAGAGAATTGTTGAAACAAAAATTGTTGAGAATGATACTGTCACAGCCTGATAATTCACTTGCACAATCTCCCTTTCCCCCCTAATTTAAATTCTGTAATATTCTTATCACCAGGAAGGTGCAATTGAAAGAGGGAAAACTGGGTCTATGGGAAGCGGTCTCAATGGCCGTCGGTACCATGATAGGTGCCGGAATTTTCTCCATTCTGGGAGTTGGAGCCCAGATATGCAGTAATAACCTCCCTATAGCGTTTTTGATTGCTGCCATTGTTTCCCTCTCCGTTGCATATTCCTACGCAAAACTTGGCTCTGTATTTGTATCAAATGCCGGTCCCATAGAGTTTATAATAAGGGGAATAGGGGACAACCCGGTTACAGGAACCCTCAGTATTTTGATGTGGCTCAGTTATGTAATTTCTATATCCCTATTTGCAAAGGCCTTTGCAGGATACTTCCTTGCGTTGATTCATTATCCCCTTCACCCTCTGGCCATTGCACTGGTAGAGGTTCTTGTTGTTGCATTTTTTACTGCCCTGAACTTCTTTGGTTCAAAGGCTGTCGGTAAGGCCGAGTTCTGGATAGTGCTGATAAAACTGTCTGTCCTGCTCTCGTTTGTTGTGCTGGGGATATGGAGTATAAAGCCTGAGTATCTCAAACCCCTTGTTGATTACAAACATATTGTTGATACATTTTATGCTGCATCGGTTTTATTCCTGACCTATATGGGATTTGGTCTGATAACAAACGCTTCGGAGAATATTGAAAATCCCAGGGAAACTGTTCCAAAGGCCATTTATATCAGCATAGTTATAGTGGCAATTGTTTATATCTCCGTTGCAGTTGTTGCCGTAGGTAACCTCGGTGTTGAGGGACTGATAAAGGCAAAGGAATACGCTCTGGCTGAAGCTGCAAAGCCATTTTTAGGTGAGATAGGTTTCGTACTTGTTGCTATTGGAGCCCTCTTTTCAACATCTTCAGCGATAAATGCAACCCTGTATGGAGGTGCAAATATAGCCTACGTTCTGGCAAAAAAGGGACACCTGCCTGAAACATTTGAGAGAAAGGTATGGTTCAATGAGCCGGAGGGACTTTATATTACCGCTGTTTTGAGTCTTGTCTTTGCCATATTCTTTGACCTTAATGGAATCTCGTCTCTGATTAGTTTTGTATTCCTTATTATTTACCTGTTTGTGATTTCTTCCCATTACAGACTGCTGGGTCAGGTTGAGGGAAACAGGTCGATTATAATATTCAATTTCGTTGTTATATTTGCGGTTTTTGTCACCCTTGTTATATACCAGTGGAAAACCCAGAAGGACAGCTTTTTCACAAGTTTCGGGATACTTATTGCCTCCTTTGTGTTTGAGCTTATGTACAGGTCCATTACCAGAAGGGAGTTCAGAAGAAGGGAGTTCAGGGAAAAAGGAAGACTCAGGAAGAAGATTTTCGGACTGTTTAGAATTTAACCTAAAGTATTTTTGAGAGGTATTTTTCCACGGTAAATCTATCTTTTTTTACCATTGCAATAAATATAAGTGCCGTAATCAGGCTGTCGTAAAAGGCGTTGTGTCTGTTCTCTACAGGTACCGAATATTCCTCTGCCAGTTCCTCCAGAGTTTTGATTTTTCTTTTCTCAACAGGTACATAGCTCCTGCTGAGCTTTTCCTGGTACAGCTCTATCAGGTCGATGTAGGGATTCAAAACAGGCAGGTTGTACATTTTAAGTGTGTATCTGGAAAGTATCTGTATATCAAATGTTACAAAGTAGCCTACCAGAACCGTCCCCCTGATGTACTCCAGAAACTCAGGAATAACTTCCTCGGCAGAGGGTGCATCCTCAAGCTGGGAGGGGGTTATCCCGTGAATCAGTATGGTATCCTTTTCAGGCTTTTTTTCAGGCTTTACCACCGTATAGAATCCTGTACTTAAATCTACTTTCAGCCCTTTTATCTGCACGGCTCCTATGGAGATAATCTCGTCTTTTTTTACATCCAGTCCTGTGGTCTCAAGGTCAAAGCAGGTAAAAACAATTTTATCCAGGCTTTTTTCTTTTATTTCCCGGTAAAATTTTTTAAAGTAGGGATTGTTCCTGTACTTCAAAAATTTCAGTTTTTTTATAAAATCCATTCCTAAACTCTCAGCCTGAAATGAACGCCCAGCATCTCCTGAAATCTTTTAACAACCCTGAAAGCATCTTTCAGCAGGTCCCTTTCGAATTTTGAAAGTTTTTTTGGGTTTATGTAGTTGTCAGGTTTTTTGCCCTCTTTCAGTTTCTCAAGCTGGTTTTTCAGTCTGAGTGTCTGGAGGAACTTGAAGCTCTCTAT
>JAADEU010000008.1 GCA_013153235.1 Aquificota bacterium
ATGAGCGGAGGGGTGGACTCATCGGTGTCCGCCCTTCTTCTTAAAGAGAAAGGCTTTCAGGTTATGGGCATTACCCTGAAAATGTCCTCTATTGTATGTGATACAGGAGTTCAGGTATGCTGTTCCCCACAGGATGTTAAAGACGCAAAGAGGGTTGCTTCTTTTTTAGGCATTGAGCATTATGTTCTGGACTGGGAAGATATATTCAGAGAAAAGGTTATCAGATATTTTGTAGAAGAGTACAGGAAAGGCAAAACCCCAAACCCATGCAGCATATGTAACAGAGAAGTCAAAACAGGCCTCCTTGCCAGATATGCCGTTGATGTTCTGGGGATTGACTATCTTGCAACAGGACATTACCTGGGAAAAGCTTACATTGACGGCCATACGGTCATAAAAAGGGGGAAAGACATCCAGAAGGACCAGTCTTATTTTATGGCCCTCCTTGAAAAGGATATCCTTGATTATCTGATGTTTCCGCTGGAAAATATGACAAAAGAAGAGACCAGAAATATAGCCACCAGATACAAAATCCCTGTTGCACAGAAATCTGAGAGCTTTGAGATATGCTTCACAGCGGGGAAAACCCCGGGGGAATACATCAGGGAACATGGTCTACTTCCTGTAGAAAAAGGGAATATCGTTCTACCTGACGGTAAGGTGGTTGGAAAACATACAGGGCTTGTGGACTATACAATAGGCCAGAGAAGGGGACTTGGTGTTTCCTGGAAGGAACCCCTTTATGTGATTGACAAAATACCTGAAGAAAACAAAATCATAGTGGGAAGCAAATCCCAGCTTATGACAGGACAGGTGGAAACCGGGGAACTTAACCTGTTTGTACCTGAAGAATACCTGTTTGAAAGGAATATATCCGTTCAGGGCAGATACAGGCAAAGACCTGTCGAGGTGTCAAAGGTAGAAAAAACAGAAGATGGGTATAGATTTAAGTTCAAGCAGCCACAGACGAAATTTGCCCCGGGGCAGGTTCTTGCCATTTACAGCGGTGATTACCTGCTTGGAGGCGGAATCATAAGGTAATACTTTTTAAAAACTCTATTGCCTCCTCTTTTGTTTTTATTTTTCCGGATATCTGCTGCTGCATCAGAAGTTCCTTTGCCCTGCCAACTGCAGGTGACGGGGGAATACTTAGAATTTCCATTATTTCTCTACCTGTCAGGAGAGGCTGTTCCACTATATTCTTACGGTAAAAATCAAAATAGTACTCCTGAAGGTATATTACAAATAAACTGAGCTGTTTAAGGAATTCATCATCCTCTGATGTAGCATAAACATCCGCATATGTGAGGAGAAAAAGATACAGGGCCATTTCTTTGTGCCTGTACCAGAAAAAATTAATATCTTCCTTCTTAAGTGAACCCTCTTTTTTCATGAAATAAAGCTTCACTACATCAAGGTGATGCCTGATAAGGTAAGAGACAAAATCCGTTGCACTTTTTCCAAGGGAGAGCTGTGGTCCTATCCCAGCTCTGAAAATCTCAGCCCCAATCTTATCATGGTTTTTGTACCCATTTTTTGCAGTCAGGACCTTCCCTATGTCGTGGAAAAAGCAGGCGAATTTCAGCATTGTTATATCATCAAACTCAGACAGGAATTTCCTGCTCCCAATCACGCTTAAAAACTCAGGATGTATGGTTGACCGGATTAGCTCTTTTTTTTTAAAAATTCCTCCATATAGCCGACAATTTTCAGGGAGTGCTGGAGGAGAGGAAATCTGTGTATCTGACCTGTCTTTCCCATTTCTACCATTTCCTCAACATAGGGAACCACACTGCCAAACACCTTAGCAGAAATAAGTTTTTCCAGAATATCCTCTGTGTTTTCACCTTCAAAAATCTTCAGAATCTCATCCCTGACCCTTTCAGACGGGGAATTTTTAATAATGGTATGGTTCTTTTTAACCCATTTCTCAAAATCCCTGTCTATATCAAAATCCAGTTGCTGGGCTATCCTGTAACCCCTGAGTATTCTCACCGGGTCTTTCTGGATATTTTCATAAGATACAGGCCTGATTAACCCTTTCTGGAGGTCTTCCAGTCCACCTGAGGGGTCAAACAGAACCGTCTGGGAAGCCCCAAGTCCCAGAGCATCATCAAATACAATAGCCATAGCATTTACAGTAAAATCTCTGGTCAGCAGGTCTTTTTCAATTCTATCAATGATTGCCCTCTCTTTATCATAAAAATCCATCTGGGGATTTGACATTATATCGGAGATATCCATATAGGAAAAATCAAACCTGTATCTGATTCCATCCTCATAAAAGACAATAGTTGCAACATCCTTCTCTTTCTCAAACTGAAATATATCACCCTTACCAAGGACCTGTCTGAATCTCTTTACAATCTCCAGAGGAGGAGAGGTAACAATAAAATCAACATCAACCCTGTCTTTTATCGACCTGTTAAGCAGTCTGTCCCTAATCCATCCACCTACTATAAGACATACCGTATCTTTGCCAAGGGCCTTAGAAAGAGGCTCAAAATAGGTGTTATAGAACAGAAGCCCGTGGACGTACTTTGTATCTATTTCAAGGTCGAGTTCTTCCCTCTGGTCCTTTGGTAGATTCTGTCTGTGGAGAAGCTTTTCAAGGAGTTTTTCAATTCCAAGCATTTTTAACCCTTTTTTAAAACATTATACCAGCTTTAAACAGGCCAGATTTGTCAGATTAATAAGTTAATACTAACTTAATAACTGAAACCGTACAAGGGGGTATATCATGAAAACAAAAAATATTCTGGCAGGCCTGGCAACAGCAGGTATTCTATCTTTCTACACTACAGGGACGGCATCGGATGACCCTTTAAAAAACAGGAGGATTATTCCTGATGTTGAGGTCATCATAGGGGATGCTTCACGGGATACACTTATGGTGGCAAATTACTCCAGACACACGGCTATCATAGTTATGGACAAGAAATTAAAACACCGGTTTGACAGAACAGATGGACTGATTTCCGGTAATGTGGCAGGTGGATATGAGGATGAGATTATAGTCGCCTACGGTAAAAAGAGAAAAAAGAACAAATACAGGGGAGAACTTGTTGTTTACGCACCGGATATGCATGTGATTTATACAAGACTTGATGTAAGGTATGAAAAGGGTGATGGTCTGGGTGTGTGTTATCTGGAAAAAGACCGGAAAGGATACGAAAGACTGGTCCTTGGAAGCAGGGCAAGGGATACTCTCGAGGTCTGGTCATTCTTTCCCCAGAAGAAACTGGCAAAATTCAACGTAGGATATGAAGTTAACGACAAAATAGCCTGTGGGGATATTGATGGAGATGGATTTGATGAAATCGTAATGGGCGATGCGTCAGAAAATCAGGTCAGAATTTTCAAATACAATCCAAAGGTCGGCAGAATTGTCCAGATAGGTCATTTTTCCAAAAAAGGAACAGGAATATTTGATATAAACGACAGGCTGGGTGTTGGAGATGTGGATGGAGACGGGATTGGGGAGATTGTTTTTCTGAACAACAACGGCACTGTTTACTTCTTTGATAAAAAGGGAAACCAGAAGCAAAAACCTATAAAGGTCAGATACGATAAATACAGCAAAATGGTTGTAGGAGATATAAACAGGGATGGATATGATGAGATAATCGTAGGCTACGCAAAGGATGACATAATCTGGGTTTATGACTACAGGGGCAGGGTTATATCCAATAAAGTAAAACCCGGTTTCGAGAGATACGACAGCCTTGCTGTTGGGGACATTAACGGGGACTCTATTGTTGTTGGCGAACCAAAAGCCGGTAAAATCACCTCAAGAACACATCAGATTATAGCTGTGATTAATGCCCCTCCAAAAGAAAAGTCCCTTATAAGAAAAGACGGCAGTTATTTTTATTCTTCATTTGACAGGGTAACAGAAATGGAAAGTGGCATAAGAGTAGAGGC
Source organism: Aquificota bacterium (assembly GCA_013153235.1). GTDB lineage: Bacteria > Aquificota > Aquificia > Aquificales > Hydrogenothermaceae > Persephonella_A. Next base: position 3,925 of record JAADEU010000008.1, read on the forward strand.
TTTATCCGGGGTATTCACCACACACGACACGGAGAGGGAAATGCCTGTTGTAAAAAATCTCATAAACGTTTTTTCCAATAAAACAAAGAGAATCATAGAAAAAACACATTCAACAGCTACAGAAACAATAACTACAAAAACCATAGGATACGGTCTCAAAGCGGACAGATACGACACGGCAATAACAATAAAAACCACATACCGGGTTTATGCCTATCCGATATTAGCCCCTGAGGAATTTGCATTTAAAAATGGTAAAAGACAGTACGTTATAGTCTACATACCCATTTCAATAGCAACAACAGACATCTCTGATGTTCCTGAATACATATCCTCAAATCATGTTGTAGGATACGTTGCATCGTACCCTGATAGGGAAGGTCTACTTTATAACTACTCGCCGGCAAACGAGATAGGCAGAATGGAATTTAATGTGAAGTGCGATGAGAGACATTTTAAGATTGGACTTAAATCCGCTGACATAGTAGTAGAGCAGGATAAAATGAGCAGACAGCTTAAAGTGGACAAAAAAACATTTATGGACAATCTCAGTTCACTGATACCCGGAACCGACAGTAAAACCCAGAAAAATTATATGAAGGAAAAGATAACAACACATACCATTTCATTTACAGAAGCCACATCAATAGGTGTACACCTGAAGGAAAACGCCTACAAATACTGCCTGACAGAAGAAGGGTATGATACAGATAAATACGAATATAAGGTTGTCATTATTGTTTATTACGACAGTGAAGATGGCCATCTTGTGGTTGATTACTATGTTCCCGAGAAATCCCCTTACTTCAAGCCTCCAGAGAAAAAACCACCACCGGTACCTATGCTAATGAAAGATGGGAAGGTACTGCTCAGATTAAAACCACTAAAGGGTATGAAAATAAACCCTGAAAAACTGAAAATTCCAATGTAAACACAGAATAAAAAAAGCCCCCTTTAAAGGGGGCTTCTGTTTAACAGATTATATTAGAACAGGAATCCTGCTTCGAATGCAAGTGTAGTCCTATTATCTTTTGTTGATGTTGGATCATCCACATCTACGAACATCTTCGCATCAGCAGTTGTATAAGCTGCCTCAACCCTTACAAATGTGTTTGCAGTTGGTCTATATGTAGGCGTAATTGTGAAAGTCCAGATTGTATCATCATCTTTGGCATCTGTATTTACATACTCAATTCTTATAGGAACAGACATATTATTTGCCAGTTTTGGGCTTATTTTAAGTGCTACACCATACATGTCATCATCTGTTGTATTATCCTGAAGAGCATCATCTTCTTTTAGATAAGAAAGCTGAATTCCAACTGTAGCCATTTCTAGGTCAGTTTTTGCACATAAAGTATATATGTTCCTTCCTGCAGCTTCATCATAAATATGAATTCCTGCTTTTGCCATGCCAAGATCAGCCATGGCACCGGCTTCCACAGCATCTTTAACATTCGATTGAAAAAGTCCTCCACCTTGATTGTAACCTGCATAAACTTTAGCAATACCTGCATCATAGTTAACCCTCGCACCTGCGAAGAGAACTGGATTAAATAAAACAAAGAGAGCACCTCGTGCATAATGTGGATTCAGGATTGTTAAAGGAGCTTCCCCATACTTAGACCACAGAAGACCTGCATCCACAGAAAGACCTTCTACTGGAGCAATTGTCACATAAGCCAGCCATGGCTTGAAATCAGTTGTAGCACCATAACTTAATGCAGTCTGATTACCTGGAGTACCGGGATCTGTATCGTTTACAACATCAGGAGAGGCTAATACAGTTGGAACCTGGAATGAGGCAAATGCTGCATTGAATCCAATTGGGCTGTTGGCGCCAGCTTTTTTCATAAGACCTATCGCAAATGTTGAAACTCTAAACTTATCATTTGCATTACTAAGTGCAGCAAGGTCATTATCCTGCCAGTCATAAGATGCAGAGACCCCTCCATACAGGACAATATCAGAATTTGCCACAGTAAGTGATCCTGCCTGAGCAGCACCTGCTGCCAGTAATCCTGCTGCTGCTAAGCTCAGTACTTTCTTCATGCTGTAACCTCCTTGATTTAATTTTTTATTTAAGCTGTTATTTTTATAATTTTTTTCTTATTTTAACACTGCTAATTTGAAAATGTCCAATTTATTTCATCTGACAATTATCTTTCGGCAACAATTATATCACTCATTAATACCAGATTAAGGAAAATTTATGCCAAATCTTAAAATACAAAAATATAGACTCAGTCATTTTTATTGTCTGCAGTTTTGCAAAAATTAAAAACCTCCTCCTTTCTACCACTGCCGTTTTTCTCCCTTTCGGAAAGCTCAAGAACCTTTCTTCTCAGTATATCCCTTCCTTTACTGCTGTGGAGGCAGGACTTATAGGCACATACCTGACACAGATAATCATCTGGATTATAAGCTTTTCCCATTTAATTCCCCTCTGGAGCCTTTTTATTTGGGGGCAGAGGGCCCCCTTTTTTTATTATTTATTCACAGCTTGGACATATTTTGCTCAGGAGTGGGTCTGTCGGACAGGCCTCAACATCCCCAGACTTGACCCTGTCCACAACTTCATCACCGTACTTTTCTCTGGCCATCTTTTCTATCTGTTCAATGTCCTCTTCCAGAGAGCTTTTCCTGTTCTCCTGCTCCTGTGAAGATGAAGACTTCCTCAGTCCAAATCCCCTTCTTGTTCCCCTCTTGTTTACCTTCTGGGTATATTTTTCCCCTTTAACGGTCTTATCTATAAAGCAGTAGTAAGTTGATTTGAGACCCTTCTCCCAGGCATACATATAGATATCAAACATCTCTCCCCTGAGGTCTTCCTCTATATAGATGGATTTTGATACAGCCTGGTCTATGTATTTCTGGAATGCCGCCGCTATATCAATCTGTCTGTGGGGGTGAATCTCATAGGCACCCTTGAACAGCCTTTTATCTATTTTGCCTTCAAGTTCTTCAATGTACTGGATTGAGCCACCGTCGGCTTTTATTTTTTCTGCCATTTCTTCGTTCCACAGGTCAAGCTCTTCCAGTTTTTTCATCAGCTGTTTGTTAACAACGATAAATTTTCCAGAGAGTGTATCCCTTGAGTACACATTGGA
>JAADEU010000041.1 GCA_013153235.1 Aquificota bacterium
GGAACCTTATCACATCTGATAGAATTTCCATAGGCTACCTCTTTACATTTTTATTCAAGATAATATTTTATAGCTGGTGGGAAACTTAATCCAGTTCAATGTTTTGTATGGTCGGAATGGGGTATGATAGTGGTCATAGCTAAAGCTGTTAAAAAAATTATTCTATTATTACTACTATACAGGCAGGAGGTCTAAATGGCACTTCAGGGAGTAATGAACACACTGAAAAATACGAATCTTCAGGAAATCGGTGTTAGCTTTTCACTTGCTGACCTGATGAGAGACCTGAAAATTGACGGAAACAACGTTTATATAAAGCTGTTTTCCCCAAGTGAAAAATACCACCAGTACCTTAAGGAAAAAGCCGAAACGGTACTGAAATCCATAGGTGCTGAGAAGGTTGAAGTGGAGTTTACTTCAGAACCTCCAAAACAGCAGCAGCCTCCACAACCACCTCCAACAGCCCAGCAGAACCCATTTGAATCCAGAAGAAGAATACCCGGAGTCAAAAAGGTTATCGCTGTTGCAAGTGGTAAAGGTGGTGTTGGGAAATCAACGGTGGCTGTTAATCTTGCAGCTGCACTGAAAAAGAAAGGCTATAACGTCGGATACCTTGATGCAGATATGTACGGTCCCTCTGGACCAACTATGCTGGGGGCCAAGGACAAACAGGTTATGGCAACACCAGACAACAAACTTATAGCCCCTGAATCCCACGGAATAAAAATCATGTCCATAGGACTGCTCCTTCCCTCGGAGGACACACCTGTAATATGGAGGGGTCCTGTACTGTTCAAGGCCCTTTCACAGTTCCTGTTTGATATAAACTGGGGTGAAGAGCTTGATTTTCTTATCATAGACCTTCCACCGGGAACAGGTGATGTTCAGATTACACTGGGACAGACAGCGGAGATAGACGGAGCTGTAATAGTTACGACGCCCCAGGATGTTGCCCTTATTGACGTGAAGAAAGGTATCCAGATGTTCAACGAGGTTCAGATTCCTGTCCTTGGCATCGTTGAAAACATGAGCTACTTTGTCTGTCCAGATTCAGGAAAAAGCTATGAGATATTTGGAAAATCAAAAACAGAAGAGGTGGCTAAGCAGTACTCAACGGAGCTGCTGGGAAGGGTACCTATAGAACCTAAAGTGGCTGAGTTTGCCGACCTTGGGATACCTATTGTTCTTGCCAAAGAGGATTCCCAGTCTGCACAGGCATTTATGGATATAGCGGATAAATTAATCAGAAAAATCAGTGAGCAATAACAGGAGGAATAACTGATGATAGAAAAAAGAGGTATTGTTTACGCAGACCACCTTGCTACAACACCGGTTCCGGAAGAAATAGTTGAGGCTATGAAGCCCTACTTCACAGAACACTTTGGAAATCCAACTTCATTACATAAACTCGGTGTTAATGCCAAAAAGGCAATAAACAGGGCAAGGGAGCAGGTTGCAGAGCTCCTGAACATAGGAAGACCCGAGGATATCGTTTATACATCTGGTGCCATAGAAGCCAATAACCTTGCAATAAAAGGCTTTGCAAAAGCTCCAGGTATAACAAGAAGGGGTAAGCATATTGTTGTTTCTGCCATTGAACACCACTCTGTACTCCACTCATGTAAGACCCTTGAGAAGGAAGGCTTTGAGATTACATACATCCAGCCTGACCAGTACGGTATCATCAGTCCTGAGAAGGTTGCAGAGGCCGTAAGGGAGGATACAATACTGGTGTCCATCGGTTATGCAAACAGGGAAATAGGTACACTACAGGATATGCCAGCCCTTGTTGCCGCTGCAAAGGAGAAAAACCCAAGGGTTGTTTTCCACTCAGATATTGCAGCTGCGGTGGGACATACACCTGTTAATGTTGAGGAGTGGGGCCTTGATATGGCTTCATTCACAGGGCATTACTTCTATGCCCCTAAAGGTGTTGGCGGTTTATACGTAAAAAAAGGTGTCAGGCTCAAACCCCTGATTGAAGGAGGAATTCAGGAAGGAGGAAGAAGGGCAGGAACCGAGCCTGTTCCACTGATTGTTGGAATGGGTGCTGCGGCTGAGCTTGCAATCAAGGAGATGGACGACAGAGTTAACAGACTCAAAGCCCTCAGGGATAAACTGAAAAAGGGAATAGAAGAAAAAATACCTTACATACAGTTTACAGGCCACCCGGAAAAGAGACTTCCAAACCACCTGTCTCTAATTGTTATGTATATTGAAGGTGAGGCAATGCTCCTTATGCTGGATTACAACAAGATTTACACGGCATCCGGTTCTGCCTGTGTATCCTATGCACTGAAGCAGTCCCACGTTCTTGCCGCCATTGGAGTTGATAAAGAGATGTCAAACGGCTCAATAGTATTCTCCCTTGGAAGGGAAAATACAGAAGCTGATATAGATTACATACTGGAAAAATATCCGGCTGCTGTCCAGAGACTGAGGGAGATATCCCCATTTGGACCTGAGAACTGGGATGAGTTTGCCAAGAAAGCTGACAAATACAAGAATGTAACATAACAGCAGGCCTGCCACAGGCAGGCTTTTTACACTTTTCCTGTCAGGACCTTTCCTATATCGTAATCGGATATTATTCCTATCAGGAGCTTTTCTTCTTTGTTGTTTACAACAGGGGCAACCCCGACGTTGTTTTCAATAAAAATACTCATTGTCTCAAACAGGGTTAATTCCTGTGTTATACATATAGGGTCCGGGTTCATAAGGTCTTTAACCTTTGTTTTTTCAAGGTCCATATTACAGGCCTTTATAACATCTGTGCTTGTAATCATCCCAATCAGATGACCTTCCTTATCCACAACAGGTAGGGCTGATATACTGTTTTCCTGCATAAACTTACTGGCATACAGTATCGTGGCATCGGGGTTTATGGTTATCACATTCCTCTCCATAACATCCTTAACCCTGTACCTGTTAAGCAGCATGTATTTGAACTCATCCTGATGTACAGGGGAGTCCAGTTTTGTGTCAACCTGACTTTTGAATATACTCTTTTCCCCTGATAAAAAGTGGGAAATAGCCACGGCTATCGTGGCAGGAACCAGAAGCTGGTATCCACCTGTTATCTCTGCAACAAGGATAATGGTGGATAGTGGAGCCTTGGCGGCTGCTGCGAATGTGGCGACCATACCAACCACTGTAAAGGCTGTAAGGTTGAGGGTTGAGCTTTCTGGAAAATGGAGAATGTCGTGGAGAAAGAAAAATACCGAAGCTCCTGTCAGTCCACCAATAACAAGCGAAGGTCCAAAAACCCCACCAGAACCTCCAGAACCCAGGGTAAACGAAAATGCCGCTATAACCAGAAAAACACTTATTACGATTTTCCAGGGAGGAAAGTGGGTAAGGTTATCCATCATTATGAGCTGGAGCCAGCCGTATCCTGTGCCTATGGCTATCGGTACCGTCATTCCTATTATTCCTACAAAAAATCCCCCTATGGCAGGCTTGAATATCGGATGGACCTCTAACCTTTCAAACATCTCCCTTACGGTATCCAGGGAAAAAATCATCAGTCTGGCTATCATTGATGTAACCAGACCAAGGAATACGTATCCTACAGCATCGTACATAGAAAAGCCTGTAAAAGGGGGAAGGTGAATAAAAAACAGAGGAGAAAATCCGAAAACGGAAGCTACTATAATAAACGCTATAAAGGAAGCGATAAATGCAGGAATAAGGGTTTCGGTCTCAAAATCCTTTTTGTAAAACACCTCTGAGCTTATAATTGCCCCTGCAAAGGGAGCTTTAAACACCCCTCCTATACCTGCTCCGAGACCAACGGCAAGGGCGATGTTCCTTTCCCTTTCTGAAAGGGAAAAGAGCTTTCCAACAAATGAGCCTATTCCTGCCCCAATCAGGGCTATTGGACCCTCCTTACCTGATACCTGCCCGCTACCTATTGTTATTGCAGAAGTCACAAGTTTCCAGAAAGCCGTTTTCAGGCCAAGCTCTTTTTTTTCGTGGAAGGCTTTTATCGCGGCATCTGTACCTACACCTGCTGATTCTGGGGAAAAAAGATATACCATAATCCCCACCAAAAGACCTCCAATCATCGTGGAGACAGGTATAAGGTAGGGATGCTCCATAACAAAGTGATAATAAAGACTTCCCCCTTCCCCAACAGGAGATGGGGGATGGTACCCTGCAAACTCAACGAGAAAAATCTCTGAAAATAGATGAATTGCCTTCAGAAAAGCAACGCCAAAAACCCCGGCAAACAGCCCGATTATAACCGGGATGAATGCATTCAGGTAGTTAAATCTATAACCCAATATATTTTTAAACAATTACCTACCGCCCTGGGGTTTTGGCATATAAATAATTCTAAATGATTATACTTTTAAAACAAGGGATAATGCTATTTTGCAGGGGCATAGTAACATCTTTTTGGTGATTCTATCTTTCCTTCCTTTTTCAGTTTTTTAATTGCCTTCTCCACCTCTTTCTTGTCCAGCCCTGTGATTTCAGCGATTTCTCCTGTTTTTAGAGGCTTTCCGGCCTCTTCCATGGCTTTTAAAACTTTCTCCTCTACAGACATTTCAACACCTCCTTAAAATCCTTGTATAATTATTATTTCGTAGCTATGGGTATATGATTTAACTCATTGAGGGGTTATATTATTAGATATAAATTGAAGGCAAGGATAAAAACCAGGAGGTTTAGATATGTTTGAATATACCGAGAAGGTGATGGACCACTTCATGAATCCGAGAAACCTGGGTGAGATTCCAAATCCAGACGGCTACGGACAGTGTGGTAACCCATCATGTGGTGATGCAATGTTATTTACCATAAAAGTAAATAAAGAAACAGATGTTATAGAGGATGTTAAGTTTAAAACATTCGGGTGTGGTTCGGCAATAGCAGTGTCCTCCGTTTTAACAGAAATGGTAAAGGGAAAACCTATAGACTACGCCCTTAATCTGACATACAAGGAGATTTTTGAAGAGCTTGGAGGTCTTCCATCACAGAAGATTCACTGCACAAACCTCGGACTGGAAACACTCCATGTTGCGATAAAAGACTACCTCCTGAAACAGGGAAGAATTGAAGAGGCTAACAAAATACCTGACTGTATAGAAGAGGAAGAAGAAGAGGGCATTGACTTAGAACACATAGGATAATGGAGAAAAAAAGGAGAGCTATAGCTTTATATTCCGGAGGTCTGGATAGCACACTTGCAATAAAGCTTATACAGAATCAGGGAATAGACGTTATAGCAGTTCATTTTTACACAGGTTTCTGTATTACAGAAACAAAAAGAAGAAGGGGTGAGAAAAAGCCAGACGGTTCATCTTACATGAACCCTGCCCTGAAATACGCTGCCAAATACGGCTTCAGACTGGAAATCGTTGATATCTCAGAGGATTACTTTGATATAGTCACAAACCCAAAATACGGCTACGGTGCAAATATAAACCCCTGCATAGACTGCAGAGCCTTCATGTATAAAAAAGCAAAGGAGCTTATGAAGGAATTTGATGCCGACTTTATCGTTTCAGGTGAGGTTCTGAACCAGAGACCTATGAGCCAGCATCTGAAAGCCATGAAAACCATTGAAAGGGAAGCCGGTGTAGAAGGGCTGGTATTGAAGCCACTTTCTGCAAAGGTTCTGCCTCCAACAATACCTGAAATAAAGGGATGGGTAGACAGAGAAAAATTAGAAGGTATAGTGGGAAGAAGTAGAAAAAGGCAGCTCCAGCTTGCAAAAGAGCTGGGTATTGATGAGTTTGAACAACCGGCAGGAGGCTGTTGCTATCTTACAGACGAGAACTTTGCAAGGAAGTACCTTGAGACCTTCTCTGTGGAAAACAGAATAACAAGGGAAGACCTGTACCTCCTCACAATAGGAAGACATTTCAGGCTGCCCACCGGTACGAAGGTTGTTGTATCCAGAAACGAAGGAGAGGGTAATTTTATCAGGGGACTGAAAAACAACTACTGGTTTTTTGAGCCTGTTGGGAAAGGTGCAGTTGCCATTGCTAAAACAATAGAGGACAGACCACTGACAGAAGAAGAAATAAAAAACATAGCCGACCTTGTTGCAAGATACTCCAAAACAGATGAAGATGGTAAAATAAATATTAAATACAGCTCTCCTGCGTCTGAAAACAGAGTAGAAGGAACAGTGGAGGGCAGGAGACTGCAGGAAGAGACAATAGAAAGCTGGAGGATATAATGGAGCTGGAAAACATAAAACCAGATATTACCCACGATGCTACAGGGACTTACTGTCCTATACCGATAACCGAGCTGGCAAAGGTTATGAAGAAGGCACAGAAGGGACAGATTATTGAGCTTCTAGCAGATGATGAGGGGGCTGTTCAGGATGTTCCTGCCTGGTGTGAAACGACAGGAAACGAGTTCCTGGGATACAAAGAGGAAGACGGAATATACATATTTTACGTGAAAAAAACACAGGACTGAAAAGAAAATGAGGATAACTGAGGAGACAAAGGTATTTCACCTGCTGGAAGAGTATCCGGAAAGTGAACCTATTGTGAAGAAGTATTTTGCATACTTTTACGAGAAGAAGCTGGAAGATATAGCACTCAAAAGGCTGAGTATTAAGGGTGCATTTAATGTGTTGAATCTTTCTGATAGAGAAAGGGAAGACTTTTTCAGGGAGCTATACGAAAAACTGGGACTTGAAGTCCCAAAAACAAATATGGAGAGAGAGTAATGGTTAAAACAAAAGAGCAAGAAGTGGAAAATGTCCTTGAAATGATAAGGCCCGCTCTTGCCCTTGATATGGGTGATATAAGACTCGTTAAGGTTGAGGATGATACGGTATATCTGGAGCTGCTGGGTGCCTGCTCAACATGTCCGGTACCTGATATAACGATGAAAGATGTGATAATAGTGGCTATAAAGAACTTCCTCCCGTGGGTTAAAAAGGTACAGATAGGACAGCATAAGTTTGAGATTACATCCTGATGAGACCGGACATAAACGGGCAGACGGCTGTTTATGGAATAATAGGATATCCTGTAAAGCATTCTAAATCTCCCCAGTTTC
>JAADEU010000048.1 GCA_013153235.1 Aquificota bacterium
GATATTACCACCTCCCTGTCTTCTATTGGCTGTCTCAAAACCTCAAGGGCTGTTCTTTTAAATTCAGGGAATTCGTCTAAGAAAAGAACACCGTTATGGGCAAGGGATACCTCACCGGGTTTTGGGAAACTCCCGCCTCCAATCAGTGCAATATCCGACGATGTGTGGTGGGGAGACCTGAAAGGTCTTGATTTTACTATATACCCATCAAGTATGCCGGCAATACTGTGTATTTTTGTGGTCTCTAAAGCCTCCTCAAAGCTCAGAGGTGGCAGTATAGATGGAAAAGCCTTTGCCATCATTGATTTACCAGAACCGGGGGAACCTATCATCAGTATGTTGTGGAAACCTGCTGCGGCAATCTCTAAAGCCCTTTTAACTGTGTGTTGTCCTTTTATCTCTGAAAAATCAGGAAAAGAAGAGTAATCGGATGTAAGGCTCTCAAAACTAACCCTGACAGGTTTTTTACCGTTAAAACCCTTCAAGAAATCAACAATCTCTTTAAGATGATTAAAGCCGTAAACCTCTATCCCTTCCACAAGGGCAGCTTCAAAGCTGTTGCTTTCCGGTAGGACCAGTTTTTTTATGCCAGCATCCTTTAAACCTGAAGCGATAGACAAAGCGCCTTTTATACCCCTTAAGGAGCCATCAAGGGCAAGCTCTCCAACAAAACCAACCCCTCCGGTAGATTCGGAAGGTATAACACCTGAAGAAACAAGAATCCCCACCGCTACCGGCAGGTCGTACAGCGTCCCCTGTTTTGGTATGTCCGCAGGGGCAAGATTCACCACTATCTTTTTCACCGGAAATCTGTATCCGGCACTGACAATTGCAGAGCGGACCCTTTCTCTGCTTTCCTTTACAGCGGTATCCGGCAGACCAACGGTAATAAACTGGGGTAGTCCCTGGGATATATTTACCTCAACATCAACAACAAATCCATCTATTCCCACAACTCCCCCACTTTTTACAACAGAAAGCACCCTGCTTTCCCCCTCTATTTTTTATTTATTTCATAAATAATAACATTATCCACAAGGGGCTTTTTGTACCAGCTTCCACCACTTATACATATGAAACCTTCTTTATTTAAAGAAGCATCTGTATCGTTTATATCTATTACCACATCTTTTCCGTTAGCCAATGCCTTTATACTGCTATTGTCTACAACAAGCTTGAGATGGCTCCATTTATTAATTAAATTAAATTTGCCTTTGTTTTCAGCCATTTTAACCTTCATATTCCCTGCAACTTTATATAAATGGAGATTATCATCGGCATCTATATGTAATAGATAGGCAATGTAAGGATTTTTCTGAACCCTAAATATTATCTCTATATTTCCCTTATGTGTGAAATCAAGTTCCATAATAAAATCCTTAATCTTCAAATTGGTTATGCATATTTTTCCACCGTTAAACTGAACGGCTTTTCCTATTTGCCCATTTATCTGAACAACTTGTCTAATCGCAGCATCCTTATTCCCTTCCCATCTTCCAAAAGGAGGTGTTTGCCCTACACCATACTTTTCAAAATTGTCAGAAAAAACAACCTTACCTTTTACCTGCTCTGACTGCTGAGATGTTACAGCAGCTTGAGTGCTCCCCTGGGTTTTGGCAGTAGTTTGTGTTTTAATGGATGTGGGTCTTGTAGTAGGCTGTCCCTGTGCGTTGTACCTGTAGTAGCTTTCCGGTACGTACTTCTCTATAGCTTTAACGGCGTTATCAATAAGAACCATCACAGCCTTTTCCATAGGTGTATTTTTGTAAATATCAAGACCGCCACCTAAAGGAATCGTTCCTAACAGTCCTCCTCCAAGACCCCCGATATTAAACGAAGAAGCTTTACCTTCAACCCTAGTGGAATTTATGATTCTGCCTGTCCTGACATCAATAAACCTCAGTGTAAGGGCTATATAAGCCTCTTCTTTACCTAACTTTACCCCACCTAAAAGTGGAACCTTCGGTATAAGTCCCCCAAGTCCACCTTTAATACCACCTGCATTCGGTTCAAATGCAACGATAGAACCTACAACCAGAATATCAGCACCTTCCAGCTGTCCAGGTTGAGGGGCTTTTCCTGGCTGAACCAGACCGGACTGTCCCAGTTCCAGCTCCTTTTTTATCTCCTCAAGACCTTCACCCCTTTCAACAACTATAAACTTCCCTGTCCTGACAAGGGCATCAACCAGCATATCCCTTATTCCAGAGCCGATTCTCCCACCACATTTAGCCGCCTTACATTTGAAATTCGCAACAGCAATCCTTGCCTTTGGACCTTCGTACTTAACAGTTTCGTTAAAATCCTTCTCAGTTGTCTGGATACTGGTGGTGGAAACCCCTGCCCCACATCCGGCGATATAACCACCTATCACAGCCATAAGTAAAAATAAAATACCCCTACTCAACCATCTTTTAAACATTTTTTTCCTCCTGGATATTTTGTTTCCGCTCCACTTATAAATTTACGTATATCCGTTAATTCCATCAACAAATTTATGATTTTCCTTCTAACAAAACCATTCTGTTAATAATAAACTTAAAATCAAAAAGGAACCCACAAAATGGCAAACAGACTGATAAATGAAAAAAGCCCCTATCTGAAACAGCACGCCCATAATCCTGTTGACTGGTATCCCTGGTGTGATGAGGCATTTGAAAGGGCAAAAAAAGAAGACAAACCTGTATTCCTTTCCATAGGTTATTCCACCTGCCACTGGTGTCATGTGATGGAAAAGGAGTCCTTTGAGGACAGAGAAATAGCACAGATACTGAACAAGTATTTTATTTCCATAAAGGTGGACAGGGAAGAAAGACCCGATATAGACAGTCTCTACATGAATGTCTGCATGATAACCACAGGAAGGGGAGGATGGCCCCTCACCATATTTATGACACCTGACAAAAAACCCTTTTACGCAGGTACATACTTCCCGAAAGAGGGAAGCTACACCAGAATCGGACTGAAGGAACTGCTTCTTAATATCGCAAAACTGTGGAAGGAAGACAGGGAAAGACTCATAAAAAGGGCAAACACGGTGATTCAACACCTTGAGGAAAACAGGAGACCGGCTACCGGAAAGATAAATAAAGACCTGTCAGGAATGCTGCAGGAAAAGCTGAAAGACAGCTTTGACCCCTACCATGGGGGTTTTGGAAGGAGACCAAAATTTCCCGTCCCCCATAACCACCTGTTTCTCCTCAGGTATTTTTTCAAAACAGGAAAAGAGAACCCCCTTTCAATGGTTGTTCACACCCTTGAAAGGATGAGAACAGGGGGGATATACGACCATGTGGGATATGGATTCCACCGGTACTCAACAGACGAGAGGTGGTTTTTACCACATTTTGAAAAGATGCTTTACGACCAGGCTATGCTTATAATGGCATACACAGAGGGCTACAGAATAACAGGAAAACGGCTCTTTAAACATACGGTATCCCAGACTGTGGAGTATCTGACCGATAGAATGCTTTCCCCTGAAGGTGGGTTCTACTCGGCTGAGGATGCTGACAGCGAAGGGGAGGAAGGAAAATACTACGTATGGGATTACAGTGAGCTTGAAAGACTCCTCGGCGGGGAGTTTGGTCTGTTCAAAAAGGTGTATGACATAACCCCTGAAGGAAACTACAGGGAGGAGCATACAGGAAAACCAACAGGAAAAAATATACTCCATATGAAGGCTACTCCTGAAGAGCTGGCAAAACAGCTGGATATCACAGAGGACAGACTCTACAGCCTTATGGAAAAGTGGAGGGTTATACTGCTAAGGAAAAGGGAAAAAAGGGTTCCCCCTCTAAAGGATACAAAAATACTGACAGACTGGAATGGACTTGTGATAGCAGCCCTTTCCACAGCCTCATCCATAGATAAAAAATACCTGGTACTTGCCGGAAAAACGGCGGATTTTATTCTGATGAATATGAAAAAATCCGATGGAACACTCCTCCACAGGTACAAAGATGGTGTTTCTGAGATTGAAGGGTTTCTCACCGATTATGCATACCTCATATGGGGTTTGATTGAGCTGTACCAGAAAAGCTTTGAAAACAGATACCTCCTTGAAGCCATAAAACTGACAGAAACCGTAATCACACATTTTTACGACCCTGAAGGGGGATTTTTTGAAACCCCTGATTTTGGGGAGAAGCTACCTGTCAGACCTAAAGAGTACTACGATGGAGCCCTGCCCTCTGGCAACTCTGTAATGACTTATAACCTCCTTAGACTGTTCAGGATAACAGGTAGACTGGAATACAGGGATACAGCCATCAAAACTGTAGAATCCATAGCCGGAAAACTGACATCCATCCCCCACGGCAACAGTATGATGGTCCTTGCCTGGGATTTCTTCAACGAAGGGGGTAAGGATGTGGTTATATCAGGGAGGGATATCTCCAGGGCTGTGGACAGGATTGCCCATATATACAATCCCTATATGACAGTGGTTGCCAAAAAGGATTACAGCCTTGATGATTACCTCCCACACCTGAAGAGCATCCCTGTAGGTGACGAACCAAAGATTTATATCTGTGAAAACTTCAGCTGTAACTATCCGATTACAGACCTGTCCCAGATAGACGAAATGCTTATTAATAGTTAGAATAGTTATTAAAAGCCTCTACAGAAAAGGGTGATGATTTGCTGAAGATACTGATTGTTCTGATACTGATGTCCTACTTCGTCTCGTCTATAGGATTCTGGGTTTACCTGTTTACAAAAAAGGACGCAGGGAAAAAGTTTGGATTCAGCTTTTACGGAATAGGATTCCTGCTCCAGCTTGTTTACATAGGGATAAAGGATTATCAGGCAAAAAGCTTTGCAATGGCAACAGAGAAGGAACTGCCATTCTTCCTTGCATTTTCCATAGCCGTTGTGTTTTTCGGTCTATCATTTAAATACAAAAAACAGCTGAGGGATTTTGGTTCCCTCTTTGCCCCTATAAATGTTTTCCTTGTTGCACTGACACTCCCCTACTACGGTGAAATCACCACAGACTACCAGAACGCCTGGTTTTATGCCCATGTTATCCTGTCAATGATGGCATACGCATTTATTATTGCAGGTGCCGTTGTTGCCGCCGTTTATATCCTCACCCAGAGGGACCTGAAGAGGAAAAAGCTTGATTCATTCCTGGTATCAAAATTCTCATCTTCACTGATGCTGCTTCAGGATATTGAGTACAAATCAAACGTTATTGCATTTATTATGCTCTCCCTTGCACTGATAGCTTCATCTGTATGGTCCAGTGTGTATATGGGAAAACACTGGATATGGGACCCTAAACAGATAGCCCTTTCACTGCTCTGGGTTTACTACGGTTTTATTATTCATCTTATGGTCATAAAACATGAAAAAGGGAAAAAAGCCTCCTACCTTACCGTCCTTGGAGGCTTCTTTGCATTTATTATCTACTGGTTTATAAAACATCCTAATTACTGAGATTTTTTCAGAAATTCTGACACCTTAAAAATAGGGTAAAACTCAAAACCCTCCTTTCTTATATTTTCCTCACCACCTTCTTCCCTGTCTACGATTGTTATTATCCCGAGAACCTCAAGACCTGCCTCTTTTGCCACTTTTGCAGCCTTGAGGGAAGAACCTGCCGTCGTAACAACATCCTCAACAATAAACACCCTGTCCCCTGCCTGGATATTCCCCTCTATCTGTTTTCCTGTTCCGTGTCCTTTAGGTTCTTTTCTCACCACGAAGGGTTTTATCGGCTGCCTGTTTAGATAGGACACCAGAGCCGTTGCGTATGAGATAGGGTCTGCACCAAGGGTAAGACCTCCTATGGCATCCGGTTTATGCCCCTTTACCATCTCAAAGATTAGGTTCCCAATGATGTAGCCCCCTTCAGGGTCAAGGGTTATCGTCCTCAGGTCCATATAGTACGTGCTCATCTTACCTGATGAGAGCTTGAAAACAGGCTTATCGGCCACCTTCAGTGCCCTTTCCTTTATCAGCTGTTTCAGTTTTTCCCTGTAATCCAAGTTTCTCCTCCTATATATCCATTTTGATTTTCCTTCTGATTCTGTAAACATCATTCAGGTTTATATCCGCCTCTATCAGTCCCTCTTCCTCATCTATAAATGCCAGTCTCTCACCCCACGGGTCGTATATGCCAGAACTTCCGGCATACTCTATATCACCGATTTTACCAACAGTGTTACTCACTATCACAAAACACTGGTCTTCTATCGCCCTTGCCTGGGCAAGTATCTCAAGATGTTTTTTCCTTGGTTTACCCCACTGGGCAGGTACCAGTATTATCTCAACCCCTTTCTTCCTCAGTGTATAGGAAATATTCGGGAACCTCAGCTCAAAACATATCATTATCCCCAGATTGCCGTTTGAGCTCTCGGTTACATCAAAAGTCCTGCCGGCCCTGTAGTATTTATGTTCACCTGTTGGTCTGAACAATTTCACCTTTGCCTGCTTGTACACAACCTCCCCGTTGTCAATAACAAAGGCCTTGTTGTATATACCGTTTCTGGATTTTTCAGGTAGGGTACCTGATATAACCAGATGTCTTTCGTGGGAAAACTCCTTAAGCCTCCTGTAAATAGAGGGGGTTTCCTTAACGTGTTTTTCAAGGTTTTCGTTATCAAAACCACAGCTGAACATCTCAGGTAGAAGAAGCAGGGAACCTTTTTCAACATCCTTTATAAAAGAAAATACCTTTTCTAAATTCTTTTCTGTGTTTCCAAGCTCCAGATTTACCTGCAGTGCATAAACAAGCATCTACCACTCTCCGTTTTTGGTTTGCGAATACAGAATTTTATCATAAGATATAGGTTATGAGATTACTGATGGTACTGCTTGCCGGCTTATTTTTATCAGGATGTGAAAATTTTTACGCCAAATATTACGACAAGGGCATAAAGGAAAAAACCATTCCCTGCGTAAGTATCCATGAGGATGACCAGATACTCAGGGCAAGAATAGTCAGGGTGTTCAGAGAAGAAGAGATTCCTGTCAGGGACAGCTGTCCATATACCGTAGAGGTAACATCA
>JAADEU010000013.1 GCA_013153235.1 Aquificota bacterium
AGAACTGCAGTCAGAGCTTGAATCCAAAAGGGATGAATACAGACAGCTCACCAAAAAAGAAGAAAAGCTGAAAAAACAGCTCAAAGAGGAAGAAGAAGCAGGTAAACTGCTGGAAAAATACAGGGAGCTGTTTGATAGATTTTCCCAGCTGAAAAATGAGCTTACAGATATAAACTCAAGACTGACGGTAATAAACAGGAAGTACGAAAGCCTCTCACAGATTTCTGAGGAGGAAAAACAGCTTGAGGAGTTTCTGGAGAAAAACAGGGAGGCTTACCAGCTTTTCGTGGAGGCAGAGAGGTTCATAAAAAACAACCCTGTCCAGAAATACCAGGAAGAGCTTGACAGACTTTTACAGGAAGCAAAAGGGCTAAAAAACAAACTTCCACAGCTTGAGGAAAAAGAGATACAAAACCGCATTCAGGAACTTAAAAAAGCAGAAAAAGAATACCTGAAACTAAGGCAGTTAATTGACAGCAAAGAAAAAACCATTGGGGAGATAGAAAAGCTCAGAACAGAAGAGGAAAAGCTAAATAAACTTATCGAAACCACAAAACAGAAAATCGTTGAGCCAGAAAAGATAGAGGAAAAATTAAATAACCTGAAAAAGCAGAAAAGCTCCCTTGAGGAAAAACTGAAAGCCCTATCTGCAAGACTGACAGAACTTGAATCAGAAAGGGGAAAACTCACAGGCATAAAAGAGTCCATCGAAAAGAACCTCCAGTCTGTCAGAAAAAATCAGGAAAGGATTTTACAGCTGGGTGAAAAGGTGGAGAGATACAGAAAGATAGAGCATGCCCTTGGGCCACAGGGAATACAGAAAATCATTAGGGAAAACGCCCTGTACGAACTGCCCAGAATAACAAATCTGCTGTTTTCAATATTTGGCTTTCCATTCCAGCAGGTGAAATTTTCTGACAGTTTCGATATCACACTTCTTGCCCCGACGGTGGAGAAAACGGACAGATATGTACCTGTTTCATCTTTAAGCGGTGGGCAGAGGGTAGCCCTGGGTCTGGCCCTGAGACTGGCCATAGGAAGATTCCTGTCAAACAGGGCAGAATTTCTCATTCTGGACGAACCAACTGTCCACCTTGACCAGCAGAGGAGAAGTGACCTTGTGAACATTCTGATAAATCTGAAAGAGAAGAATCTGGTAAAACAGCTAATCCTTGTCACACATGACACAGAGGTTGAGGATGCTGCAGACAGTATATACTACGTGGATAACGGGATGGTCAGAGCAGTATCATGAAATTTTATTAATCCGGTATAAAATCCGATAAAAATATTGAAAAATCAGGCTCAAAACACTTGACAATCTAAAAAGTGTTAATATAAATTAAAAGTATCAATAACTTGCCCCGAAAAGTTGTTTAGAGGTAGAAACCTCAGGGGGAAGAAAAAAATTATCTTTTTAAGGAGGGTCAGATATGACAAAAGCAGAACTCGTAGCAAAAGTAGCAGCGCAGGCAGGCGTTACAAAGGCTTCAGCTGAAAGATGTGTAAACGCTTTTGTTGCTGCGCTGACAGAAGCTCTGGAGAAGGGAGAGAGAGTGGCTCTTCCAGGTCTTGGTGTATTCAATGTTAAAGAAAGAAAGGCAAGAAAAGGAAGAAACCCAAGAACTGGAGAAGTTATCGAAATTCCAGCAAGAAAAGTTGTTACATTCCATCCTGCTAAAGCTCTTAAAGAAAGAGTCAAGTAATTTTCCCATACATGGGGGGATTTTCCCCCCTGTTTAGCTTCTTATGAAAAAGCTCCGGCTGGATAAATTCCTGGCTGACCTCGGACTTGGAACCAGGAAGGAGGTCCGGAAACTTATAAAACAGAAAAGGGTCAGTGTTAACGGGGAGATAGTAAACAATCCTTCATTCCACATAGACCCTGAAAGTGACGCTGTATTCCTTGATGGAAAACCTCTCACATACAGGAAAAACCATTACTTTATGCTGAATAAACCCCATGGTTATGTTACCGCAAAGGAGGACAGAAACTACCCTGCGGTTATGGAACTTCTGTCAGACCTGCCCTATCTGAAGAAGCTCTTTCCTGTAGGAAGACTGGACATTGATACTGAAGGACTTCTTATTATCACAGATGACGGACAGCTGGGTCATAGGATTGCTCACCCAAAATGGGAGATAGAAAAGGAATACATCGCCGTGGTAAAAGGGGACCCTTCAGGCCTGAACACAGACCGTTTTGAGAAGGAAGGCCTTAAACTCAAGGATTATCAGACAAAACCCTTTAAACTGGAGATACTGGAAACAGGTAAAGAAGAATCAAAAGTAAAAATCACTGTGAAGGAAGGCAAGTACCATATTGTGAAAAGGATTATGGAGGAACTTGGCCATCCTGTAATACATCTGAAAAGAACCAGAATAGGGCCAGTGGCCCTTGATGAAAGCCTCTCCCCCGGGGAATACAGAGAACTTACAGAGGAAGAGGTTAAAAGTCTGAAAGAATCAGTCAACCTTTAGGGATGTTCTGTTGAAAAAATTACAGACTGCTGCATGGGTATTATTTGATTTTGCAGAAACGGTTTTTTCTGCCAACATTATATCGGTGTTTTTCCCACTCTGGATAATCAATACACTGGGGGGAAATTCCTACCACTACTCATTTGTTTACTCAACCTCAATAATCGTTTCCATTCTGACAGGAATCATCGTAGGAAAACTGGCCGACGAGTTAAATCTAAAAGACAGACTGTTTAAATTATGTGTGGGAATCCTTACGGCCCTTCTTTTTTCTCTGTATTTTATTGATAATCTTTTTCTTGCCCTGTCTGTTTTCTTTGTTATGAATATCTTTTATCAACAGAGTCTTATCCTGTATAACTCCCTTTTAACCGAGGTATCATCCCCTGAAAGGCAGGGTATAGTTTCCGGTGCCGGAGTTGGTATTGGTTATGTTGGCGGAATTGCCAGTATGCTACTGGCAAACTACCTGTCGGAAAATCCATCAGAGGTTTTTCTGATTACAGCACTTATATTCACCGTTTTTGCACTGCCATCCCTGTTTTTTATAAAACCTGAAATCAACAGAGAATCAGAAAAGATAAGTCTCCGGAAGGTTCTAAGCGACAGGAAATTTACACTTTTTATTATTTCTGTTCTGCTTCTTACAGATGCCGCCCACGGTCTTATCATCTTCATGTCTGTGTATCTGAATAAGGTCTTTGGATTTGACCAGAACCAGATTGTGAATACAATTGCCTTCGCCGGCATATTTGCCGTTATCTCAGCACCTGTGGCAGGTTATATCATCTCCCGTGTGGACAGTAAAATCTTCCTGAAGTATATTTTCCTGGGATGGGCTGCCGGTTTTGGTCTTCTGTTTGTGTCTACAGAAGACAGCATATACTTTGTTGCAGTTCTGTTTGGTATCCTCCTTGCTTCTCTGTGGACCACCATAAGGGTGGTTTTAATTGGATTTTCGCCGGAAGGCCAGATTACCACCAGATTTGCATTTATGGCACTTTCTGAAAGAATGGCCAGCGTTATATCTCCCCTTACGTGGGGCGTTGTTGTCCTGCTTATTGGGGAGAATACAACCGGATACAAAACAGCCGCCCTTATACTGGGATTGTTTCCACTACTGGGATTCCTTGTTTACAGAAAATTCCTCACCGGTCATTTCACCACGTGAAGGTCACCTTTTGTTGGAAAAATCCCCGAGCAGTACGGACAGGTAAATAGAAAATCTCCAGGATAAATCATCCTGACCTTAACTTCCTTTGTCTGGCCCTTTTTGATATTTTCAACCATTACATCGTAGGGCAGCATTATATAAAAACAGTGCCCCACATTGCCATTTCCATAACCTGCACTGATTCCATCATCAAGGGCGGTAATTCTGAATAGAACAACCTTACCAAAAGGTACTGTTATATCACTGGGGGAGTATCCATTTCTGGATACTTTGATATCTATAACAATATCCGGCTTATCGTCTGTCTTACTGCAGGAAAGTATAACTGCAGCAGACAGGAATAAAACCAGTAGTCTAACCATTTTCTGTGTTTTCTCCCCTTGTCTTCCTTCAGTCAGATTTTATACCACAGATATATTTTTTCAATCCTTTTTTTCAGCCATCCTTTTCAGTTTTCTGTAGAGTTCCTTCACCTGTTTTTCAAGGCTTTCCAGACTTCCCGTATTATCAATAACAAAATCTGCATACTTTACTTTTTCCTCAGGGGACATCTGGGATTTTATCCTCCGTATTGCCTCATCCCTGTCCATGCCTTTTTCAAGGAGTCTTTTAAGCTGAAGCTCAAAAGGTGCATAAACAACAACCACAACATCGTAGTTTTTGTAACTGCCTGTTTCTATCATGAGGGGTACCTCGGCGACTGCCACAGCATCAGGGTCTTTTTTTCTTATGCTGGAGAAGAACTTTTCTATCTCTTTGAAGACCTCAGGGTGTATTATGGATTCAAGCTGTTTCTTTTTAGTTTCATCGGAAAATACAATTTTTGCCAGTTTTTTTCTGTCTACAGAACCATCTTCTCTGAATACATCACCAAATAGACTTCTGATTTTTTCCCTGATATCCTGACGGTTTAAAAGGTCATGGACGATTCTGTCGGCATCTATAACGTAGGCCCCTTCCCTTTCAAGGAGCCGGGCTACAGTTGATTTTCCTGTACCAATTGAACCTGTGAGGCCTACCTTAAGCATTGTATTTCCTGAAAAAGGGGGAAAAGATTCCCCCTGATTTTATCAGTAAAGTCTGAATTTCCTTTCAAGGAATTTCTGCCATGTGTTTGGCAGGTTATCGATTTCTTCCTGGGCTATCTTTCTGACTTTTTCTTCGATTCCCTTTATGTCGGATGTTGTTCTCAGCTTGATATCACATACCTGTGGTTCGGTGATTGGCTTTCCAATCTGGCTAACCAGATAGACGTATACTTCTTCAACCTCTTCAATCTCGGCAACAATTCTCTCTGCCATGTCCGTTGCTGCAGTGTTATAGATTTTTCCGATGTGGGATACAGGGTTCTTTCCTGCAGCAGCCTCCAGACTCATCGGTCTGTACGGTGTTATAAGACCGTTGACCCTGTTACCCCTTCCTATCTGACCGTCGTCTCCGGCCTCAGCGGATGTTCCTGTCACTGTAATATAAACAGACTGGTTATCAGGGTCATCGGCTGTGTTTATGAATATATCAACATGTCTGTCTGTGAGCTTCTGGGCTATGGAGTAAGCATAATTTGAAACTATCTCTTTTTTGTCCAGATAATCCCTGACATCCTTTACGTATTTATCAACAAATGCCATGGCTATGGTTATTCTTATATTATCACCGTTTCTCACTCCCATTACTTTGATATCTTCCCCAACATAGGGATGGTCCTTTTTGAACTCCTTGCTGTTTAAAGCCCTTTCAAGCTCATAAACTATGGTTTCCGTGTCATCAAATGGGGCATGACCAACACCAAAGGATGTATCGTTAGCCAGAGGAACTTCTCCCTTGAGCTGGAATCTTTCAAAAAGCTCAACAAGGTCCTTACTTCCTGGCTTCAGTTTAGGATGTATGATTACATGGCTGGAGATGTCCAGATTAGGTATATTTTCCCTGAGCCATCTGTGGGCAGTTTCAATGGCAAGCTCTTCCACAGGTAGTCTCTTTCCGTTTATTTCATTAATAGCCCTCCCTGTGAGGTAAATCTCTATTGGAGCTATGATTGTACCGCCTCCAAATTTAGGCTCTGCAATCCCACCAATCAGCAGTGCCTTGTCCACGTTGTGGTGCATAATAGCACCGCATTCCTCTCTGTAAAGTTTAGAGAGGGCTATGGAAAGTTCCTCCCCCAGGGCATCACATATGGTATCAGGATGTCCGGTTCCCTTTCTTTCTACTATTTCAACTGGTTGCTGGGAAACTTTTGGAAAATCCAGTCTTCCAATTGCGATATTTGCCAATTTCTTACCTCCAGAATTTAATCAAACAAAACATTAGAATAATATAATCTTTAAACCAGTTCAATAAGGATATGAAAAATAAGAGTTTTAGCTGGTGGTAGAAAATTTATTCTTTCTCAGCTACTACTGTCCATAACCTCCTTACCCACGTTCTGACTATTTGATAGGGAACCTTTAAAACCCCCTGCCATAGCCATCAAAGTCTTTATTATATTTCTTTAAAAGAAACGGTCTTAAGTACGACCCTGATATTTGTTAAGTCTGTAAGATATTTGCCGTTGTTATATGATTTATGTCTTTTATTTTCCACCTGAAGAGAAATATCTTATAATTAGTAATCAATCTGAAAATGCTGAAATAACGGAGGATTTAAATGATAAAGGCAAAGCCAGAAACACTGGAAAAGATGAGGAATTTTGCAAAGACCTTTGCTGAGAAGTCAGGTACTGTTGTAAATCCCAATGAGGAGGCTGCTGAAGCCGTAATAAGCGGGCTTGCTGCCCATGTTGACGAACTTGGAAAACCCCTGTGTCCGTGTAACTTCTATCCGGACAAACAGGAAGAGGTCAAGAAAAGAAGATGGATATGTGCATGTAATGAAATGCAGATATTCAAGTACTGCCACTGTCTGCTTTTTACCACCCCTGAAGGATTACCTATCACAGAATACCTGCCTGAGTGGCACGAGGGCAGACAGATTTACGGGCTTGTAAAGGACCCTACTCCTGACAAAGGAAGAGCCCTTTCCAAACCTGAAAAAATTTACGAAGCCCTTAAGGAGTATGTAGAGGAGCACGGGCTTGACATTCCTGATGAAGAACTGAGAAAGTTTGCTGAAGAAACTGCAAAGAAAAAGTAGTTATGAAAAAATATTTCCTTGGATTTGTCTTTTTGATAGTGGGGATAATAGGGGTTATATTCCCTGTTCTCCCCGGTGTTCCCTTTCTGATTCTGTCTGCCTTTTTCTT
>JAADEU010000021.1 GCA_013153235.1 Aquificota bacterium
TATGTAAATTTCTCCGAACTCTTCTTCCTGGTAGATATTTATTACCCCTTCATAATTCAGAAAGAGCAGAGCAACAAAGGTCTGTGCTTTGTTTGGATGATTTAACTGTGAAAGTGTTGTAAAGCCCTCCAGCGTTTCAAACTGTTTTTCCAGAGCCTCAATGGTCTCTTCAAGTGTTGCGTGGAAAAGTGGAATTTCTATAGTTTTGGGTTTTCTTTTATAGGGTTTTCTTCTGGTGTACTTTCTCTTTGGTTTAAACTCGATAACAGGAGCAATGTATTTTTTCAAAACATGGGCAATTTCGTCTATTGTGTAGAATCTTTTGATTCCAAAAACCCTCTTCCTTGATATTTTTTCACCTTCTTTCTCCTCTTTGCCAAAGTCAAGGGCATCGGCTTTCATTTTCAGGAGAAGTGCTGCTGCAGCAAGGGCTTTTGAGGCCAGTCTCAGGTCTGGTATGTGGAGTTTCTGAATTTCTTTCAGGTATTTGTCTGCAAGCTCAACGATATCAACATTCCACGGGTCTATCTCACCATTTATCATCAGCTTCAGCACTATATCAAATGGATGTTTCTCAACCTTTTCGTCAAACATTTTTTAATCCACCCCTGCCTTGTTTTTTATCTTTTCGGAAAAAATTATCTTTTCTAAATCTCTGTAATCCTCTTCTTTTAGACCCAGAGAGTATTTTACCGCCAGAATGTTATGCCCTTTTATTATACTACCAGGGATTTTGATTATGTCCTTTTCTGTTGTTATCCAGTACAGGGGTCCTTCAGGAAGCCTAAACTCCCTATAGTCGAAATGGTCAGGGAAAGATACTTTTTTGGCCACATCAAATCCGTATTTCTTCCCGAGATTCTCCACAAACTGAAAAAACTGGGTGTTGTTTCCAAGACCTGAAAAAACACCGGCGGTTTTTCCCGTAAGTATGTCAAGGGGGTATACACTCTCTCTGTCAGTAAGCCCCTGTATAGACTCCTCTGTTATAAAAAATGGTTTTTTGTATGGTTGTATTTTTGATAAAAATTCTTTTTGCTCTTCCTGGCTGAGCCTGCTGAATCTATTTACTACAAACAGGTCAGCGTATCTGTAGAATTCTGGAGGTTCCCTCAAAAGCCCGGCAGGTAGAAGTGAATCTTCCCAGAAGGGTTTTGTGGCATCAATCAGGAGGATGTTTACATCCCTATAAAGCTGAAAATGCTGGAATCCATCATCCAGTATGAAAATGTCCGGCTTTATACTTTCAATTGCACTGATACCTCCTTCATACCGGCTTTCGCTAACAACAACCGGAATACCCTCAGAGGCTATAAGAAAAGGTTCATCCCCTGCTTCTTCCCAGCTACAGGGGATATTTTTACCATCTCCAACCAGAAGGGTTCCCCTGCTTTTTCTCCTGTAACCCCTGGATAACACACATACCCTGTAGCCTTTTTCCTGTAACTTTTTTGCCAGAAATATGGTGAATGGTGTTTTGCCTGTACCTCCTGCTGAGAGGTTACCCACGGATATAACAGGTATATCCAGCTTTTTTTGTTTCTTTAGTCCGGTGTTGTAAAGCTTCCTTCTCAGGTAGGCCCCTAAGCCGTATAGCTTTGATATAAAATAAAGCATAAACTAATATATACACTAATTGAATATCTTTGCAAAATATTTGCATTTTAGGTTATATTTTTATCGTCTAATAGTATTTATAACCTGGGGGAGCAAAAATAAAAAATAATGATTTTTCAGCTTTAGATATTGATAAAATCAGACTCATAAAGCTGTTTACAGTTACGGAAGCGGCTGTTCTGTACCTTGTGGCCTTTATGCATTATTTATCTGGTGATACTGCAATATCTGTTTTCGAGGCTTTAATCGCAACAGTAACCCTTTTTAACCTGCTGCTTCTAAAGGTATCAGGAAATGTCAGGCTTTCTGAAGACTTTATCCTGTTTGGAATGATTCTTCTTCTGTCGGCTGTTTTGATTCATGGTGGTTATGAAAAAACAGGCATTTACTGGATTTATACATTTCCACTTGTGTCTTTCTTTCTAAAGGGTAATAAGACAGGTTTTATCTGGAATGGAGCATTTTTCATAATAGCAGCAGTTATTGCATACCTGAGTTATGCTGGGGTAGTTCCAATTGCTTACAGTTACAGTGAACTGAGACAGGCTGCACTGGCGTATATTATCGTTACTATACTTGCATATATATACGAGGATGCCCTTTTAAAATCCTACAGGGAGGTTTCAAGACTTGCTGTTACAGACCAGCTTACCGGTCTGTATAACAGGAGGTATATCTTTAAGAAACTGGAGGAAGAGATTGAAAGGTCAAGAAGATACGGCACAGACCTTTGTGTGATACTCCTTGATGTAGATAACTTTAAGGATATCAATGATAGATACGGTCATGATGTTGGGGACGTGGTTCTGAAAAGTATTGCCGACATTCTGAGGAGTAATACCAGAAATGTGGATACTGTTGGTAGACTTGGGGGAGAGGAGTTTGTTGTCATCTGTCCCGAAACAGATGCTTTCAGGGGAAGGGTTGTGGCGGAAAAAATCAGAAAATCTGTAGAAGAGCTGCAGATTCTTTCCCTCCCAAAGATATCCATCAGTGCAGGGGTGGCTGACTTCAAGGGGTATGAGGAGGGTCCTGCAGAACTTCTGAAGAAGGCTGATATAGCCCTTTATAAAGCCAAAAGGTCAGGAAAAAACAGGGTTGTTGTCTTTCCGGAAAAAACCATTGTTCTTAAACCCGGGAAGAAAATAAAAAAGCCTGCCCTCTGATGGGGCAGGCACGAAAACAACAAACCAAGAGCAGCAAGATGAACCTTTTATTTAAAACATGTAGTTAACGTTCATGTATATGAATCTTCCAGGTTCAGGAACTTTTGTTCCTGTTGCAAATGGGTCCCTTTTGTATGACAGGTATGTGTAGTAGTTTTTGTCAAACAGATTGTCCACCCCTATACCTACAAAAGCCCTGCTACCCATATTTACACCGGTTTTTACGTTTACCACGTAGTAGGATTTTGTTGGTTCTTCATTCAGGTAAGAATCCACATTGTGCTGTCTTGCCTGGTAAATGGTTTCAATCTGTCCAAATACTGTTCCGTCGTCGTATTTAACGGCCAGTCTTGTTTTAAGTGGTGGTATTTCTGCAAGGTCACTGTCTGTGTAGTTACCACTGTCTTTTTTACCCCTCTGGCATGCCGCTCCCGCTTCCACAGACACGTTATCTGTCAGCATTCCTATAACTGTGAAGTCCCATCCGTAAATGTGGGCATCTATGTTTGTGTAGGACATTGCAGGTTTTGGACCGGTTTCAAGTTTATAAAGGTATACGTAATCTGTTAAATCACTGTAAAATACGTTTCCTTTTATTCCAAACATACCCCAGTAATACTCAAATCCTGCATCAACTTCGTTATTTTTTGTTGGATTCAGGTTTGGATTTCCGACCCAGTTTGGTTTGGTCATTGGTTTTGCCAGTGCTATGTATCTCTCTTCAGGGTCAGGTACCCTTACAGTATGTCCAAAACCTATATAAACGCTTGACCTTTTGTCAAGATTATATCTGACAACTATATTTCCGGATACGTAGGTGTCGGTTTCAGAGAGGCTGTAGTTTGTTCCGTAGTAAGCATCATAAAGCCCGCTGTTTGCAGCTCCCAGTGCGTTTCTATCTGCTTCGGATTTTGTGCTGTCCACCCTCAGACCGGCAGAAATTATAAAGTTTTCTGCTTTTTTGGCACCTTTAATAAAGGCTCCAACATTTTTTATATCCACATCAGGTATCATCCCTCTATTGTCCAGGTCCGTCATCATGAGTATCCTATTGTCAGCCTTCCAGTTCCTCAGATAGGCATCTATACCTGTTTTGACCTTTATACCTGAGATATTCCAGCCCTTTTCTATTTTTGCACCGTAGGTTTTTGTTTTGGCAAGTGTTCTCATTGCATATCCAAGTGAAGGGTTCATGGACATATTTGATGATTGTCTCCATCTGTCCTGCATATCGTGTTTAACGAAGTTCCAGTAGGCAGAAACTTTCAGGTCAAGGGATTTAACATAGTACTCACCGTTAACCCTGTGGGTTCTGTCGTATATAGCGTCCATCATAAGATAGGGATACAGTACGTCCTTGGCCTCATCAAAGGCATAGTTGATTTTTACAGTCTGGTTATCATCCGGTGTATAAACTGTCTTAAACCAGGCATTATCTATATCAAACGCCATATGGTCCAGCTCCGTGGATTTGTAATTTGCATATTCTGTAATTCTCTTTCCTTCTCCTGATTTGTAAGGTTTTGAGTACTGTTTGCTGTAGCCTACAAGGACCTTAACCTTATCGTTTCCGGTATAGGCATCAAATCCACCATTTAAATAACTGAATGTACCACCTGTGAAGAATACAGAGCCGCCTTTCCCTTCACCTGGGTCTTTTGATATCAGATTGACCACAGCTGCAAGGGAGCCCTGATTTTCAACATCAAAAGGTCCTTCCAGAATCCTAACCTCAGCCACCTGCCTGGTGGACATATGAAATATGGCGGGGTCCATCCTGTTAGGACAGGCCCCGTAAATTCTGGCACCGTCAAGAAGGACATTTATGTTATCCTTCCCGAATCCTCTTATTACTATGTCGTTTGCCGTTCCACCTTTTCTTATGTGGTTTATCTCCGGAAAGAGATTTGAAAGTATCTCACCGATATCAATCTGTCTTGTTATTTTGATGTCCTCTTCTGTGGCTTCCCTCACCTCTCCGGAGGTTTCCTCTGTAAGAATTTCTTCAGCCACGGTTAGCTTTTTAATTTTCAGCACCTCCTGTGCAGATACGGATACTGCCAGCGCAGGCACAAGCAATCCCGCTGCTAAAAGTTTCCTCATCTTGCCCTCCTTTATATTTTTGTGTTGAAACTATTATAATTTTAAACTAATTTTAACATGATTTGCTGTCAAATTTAAAAGTAAATATTGTTATATCAGGAAGCATTGATTTGGGTCAAAATTTGATACCAATCAATGGCATAATTTTTTATGATGTAATATTGTTATTACTGGAGGTTGAGCTGTCATGCTGAAAAAATCTGTTATATGGCTGTTTCTGTTGGTAGGTTTGGTGATTACTACCGTTTCTGCCCATCAGTTTTACGGTTATCCCTATGTCCAGAAGATAAAAGATTTTACCCTGATTGACCAGAACGGTAAGAGGGTGAGTTTCTCAGACTTTAGAGGAAAGTACCTTCTGGTATTTTTCGGGTACACTTACTGTCCCGATGTCTGTCCAACGTCCATGTACAGAATAAAAGAAACCCTTGACAGGCTGGGTAAATACAAAAAGTACGTACATGTGCTGTTTATTTCTGTAGACCCTGAAAGAGATACACCTGAAAATCTCAAGAAGTTTATTTCCTATTATGACCCGACAGGGAAGTACATTACCGGTCTGACAGGCTCCCCTGAGGAAATCAAAAAAGTTGCAAAGCAGTTCAGGGCTTATTACAAAAAGGTTCCACTGAAGGATAACCCTGAGGTGGGATACCTTGTCGACCATACAGCATTCATCTATCTTATAGATAAGAATGGTATAATGAGGCTGATTTTCAGACCTGCAAATGAAGACCCTGAAAAAATTGCAGAAGATATAATATATGTAATCAAGTACTTTGGGGAGTAATGAGATGAAAAGGATTACCTTGTTTTTGTTAATGGTTCTGGTAGTTGGGGTTTATGCATACACCCAGCCTGTTATAAGAATTGTTGACCCCTGGGTGAGGGCCGTTCCTCCAAATATGAAAAACAGCGCCCTGTTTATGACCATTGTAAATGAAGGTGATGAGGATGATGAGCTGATTGGTGTTGAGACGGACATCGCCAGAATGGCCCAGATTCACAAAACGGTAAATGAAAACGGCGTTATGAAGATGGTCCATGTGGACAAAATAGAGATACACGGACATACGAAGGTTGAGCTGAAACCTGGTGGATACCACATAATGCTGATGGGATTAAAAAGGCCCCTTAAGGAAGGGGAGATGTTAAAATTCACGTTAATTTTCAAAAATTCTGGCAGAATACAGATAGAGGCTCCTGTTAAAAGAAAATAACTACTTTTTGAGTGTTAAAAGCCAGTTTATGATTTTCCTAATCTCTTCGTCGGTATAGTAAGGCTTCTGGGCAGGCATGTACATGGTATCCAGCTTGCCCATTTTGACCTTCAGGTTTTCCTTCATCCACTGGGCCCACTTACCTTTGCTGCCGTACTTGATGGACTGGAATAGCTGTTTCCTCAGTGTGTCCTCAGGCACATCCTTGTACCTTTCCATAATAACCTTAAATGGTGGAGCTATAAGTTTCTTTTTTACATCGTGGCACCATGCACAGTGTTTTGCAATGAGTTTTCCCTCAAGGATAGGGTCCTTTTTCAAATCCTCTCCTGTTATTCCCCCTGCATAGACTCCTGATATAACTGCCGAAAGCATCATACCGGCTATTATTTTTTTCATTTTTCACCTCCTAAAAATCTTTTCTTCCAAATTTCCACAGTCCAATAAGAAGCGGAACAACTGTCCAGATAACCATAACCCCCAGCGAGGTGGCCATTCCCAGTGCAGTATCAAAAAACTGTTTGAATATGGTTCCTGTATAACCCAGCAGTGCAGATATATCTAACTGTAATATAACGAAAATTCTGGCTATATCAACAGGGTTAAGCATTGACAGAACAAGTACAGGTTTTTCAAGGGGATACTGCTGGAAGTATATGATTATAAACAGGATTATACCATCATATATAAGGGTCACATACAGCCACAGGAGTATTGAGGCACCAAATCCCTTCACCCTGTCTTCAAAAAATGTGGCTATTAAAAATGCAAAGGCCACA
>JAADEU010000002.1 GCA_013153235.1 Aquificota bacterium
ACAGGGGTTCTCTACTCTGCCGGCGGAATCAATTTTGTGATAAAGCAGGCGGTTCCTAAAGGTAAAGAGGTCGTTGTACCACTTCCAAGGTCAAAGGAACTGTACAGAAATGCATCGGCTTTATCCGCCCTTTTTGTTGAAGTGGAATACGACGGAGAGAAAAAAGAGGCTGTACTCCTTGGCAGAGGCGGAAGTACACCGGGAATACCTACAGACCTAAAAATAAAAGACCTTGACCTCACTCTCCAGTGGGGGGCTAAAGTTATAACACTGCCATTTAGCCTGTATCTTGAAGATTTTGTGATGAGAAAATACCCCGGTTCAAATAAACCATCATCATACGAAAGTCATGTGATTGTTATAGACCCCAGAAACAATGTCAGGATGCCATATAACATACATATGAACCATCCTCTGGTTTACGGTGGTTACAAGTTCTTCCAGTCATCATATGACCCTGATGAAAAGGGAACAGTACTATCTGTAAACCACGACCCGGGTGTTATACCTACATACATAGGTTATGCACTTCTGACAATTGGACTTGTGCTTAACCTGTTTAACCCATTCAGCAGATTTGGGAGGACACTTAAGATGCTCAATAAGAACGATGTATCTAAAATGATTCTTTTACTGGTTTCCCTCCTGATATTCTCAGGTGGTTCGTATGCATATCCGGGGATGAAAGAGCAGGATTCCTCCTCCCAGCAAACAGCTGCTGTAAAACAGCCAAGTAAAGAAGAAATCATTCAGACAGTTAAAAAGATAAACAGGGAACATGCAGATAAATTTGGTACAGTGGCTGTACAGTCTGCAGACGGTCGGATAAAACCGTTCGACACCCTTTCCCTTGAGGTTGTAAATAAAGTCCACGGAAGTGATACAGTTCTGGGAATGACCCACAATCAGGTTCTCCTTGGAATGTTCCTGATGCCAGGTCCCTGGCAGTATGTTGAGTTTATAAAAGTAAAACATCCTGCCATAAAAAAGATGCTGGGCATCCCTATGGATGCAAAATATTTCGCATTTATCGATGCATACGATGAAAAAGGTATGTACAAGCTTGCCCAGGCCGTAGAAGCGGCAAGGAGAAAGGACCCGGCAGAGAGGAACCAGTTTGATAAAGAGATTCTCAAACTGGACGAAAGACTGTACATATGTTATCTGGCCTTTACCGGTGACATAATCAGAATATTCCCTAAAGAAAACGACCCGAATAATACCTGGTACGCACCAAGGGAGGCCTTAAAAACATTTCCTGAAAGACAGAAAGAAGAGGTTGCAGCAATACTGTCAAAATACATACACGGGGTTCAGAAGGGTATACAGGATGGGAACTGGGAAGCTGCGAATATGGCAATTGAGGACATAAAAGACTTCCAGAAAAAATACGGATACAAGGTTCTTCCATCTGAGACAAGACTAAAGGCGGAGATACTCTACAACAAGCTTATGATATTTGAAAGGCTCACCCCATTTTACTTCTTTATAGGCTTCATATCCCTGGTTCTCATCTTTATACAGATTTTCAAACCTGATGCCAATCTTAAAAAAGCCGGAATGGTTGTTGTTGCACTGCTGTTTATAGCATTCCTCATACACACATTTGGTCTTGGTCTGAGGTGGTATGTTGCAGACCATGCACCGTGGACTGATGCTTACGAATCGATGCTGTTTATCTCGTGGGCTGTTGCCCTTGCAGGTATAGTATTTGCAAGGAAATCTCTGTTTGTTCTTGCATCAGTTGGAATTTTTGCAGGGGTATTCCTGTTTGCAGCCCATCTTGGCTGGCTGGACCCACAGATAACAACTATTGTTCCTGTTCTTAAGTCTTACTGGCTGCTTCTTCACGTCTCGGTTCTGACTGCAAGCTACGGTTTCCTTGGACTTGCTGCTGTCCTGGGACTCCTGATACTGATATTTTTCGCAATCAAATACGAAAAACTCCTGGGCAAAGAGAGGGTAAAGAGACTGGAAGCGGGAATAAAGGAAGCTATAAAAATTTCGGAACTTTCCCTGATTATCGGACTGTCCCTGATTATCATAGGAAACTTCCTTGGAGCAATATGGGCCAACGAGTCCTGGGGAAGATACTGGGGATGGGACCCTAAAGAAACATGGACTGCAGTTTCTATACTTGTTTACGCTGCCATTGTTCACCTCAAATACATACCAAAATGGTACTCGTACTACAAGATGGCCGTCTTTTCTGTCCTTGGTTACTTTGCCATACTTATGACTTACTTCGGGGTTAACTACTACCTGTCAGGTCTCCACTCTTATGCCGCAGGGGACCCTGTACCGATTCCAACGTGGGTATACTGGGCTGTGGGAATACTGTTCGTGCTGATAGTACTGGCTTACAGAAACAGGAAGCTGTCAGATTAAGGTTGACATAAAGAAGTATATTCTTTATATTTTCTATATACTTGTAGAGCAAATGTAAAGGTGTAGTGTAGATGTATGTACCTGCTTTGAGGTACCAGCATAAGGAGGGTTAGACCATGAAAAAAAGAGTGGCGGCAGTTTTAATTACTACACTGGGAATGACAGGACTGGCATCTTCGGTTCCGGTAGAAAATATAGCAGCAACGATCCATAATCTATCAAACTACAGTGATCCGGCAAGAGGTGGAACTAACGAAATATGCGTTTTCTGCCATACTCCCCACTATTCCAATAATAGTATTGGTAATGCCCCTTTGTGGAATAAGCCAGTCAGTACGTCCATTACCTTTACAGTATATGGAGGCGGAAGTACACTTGCCAATACCACTGTAGGTCAACCTGGTGATGCATCCAGAGCCTGTTTATCCTGCCACGATGGGGTAAGCGGCGTGAATGTTGTTATTAATGCCCCCGGTTCAGGTAACATAAATCCATCAGGTGTAATCCTTGATTACAGATCTTCTGGAACATCATCACTGTGGAGAATGCCGGATTCTTTTGCTATAGGTAAAAATTACTCCACAAGGGCCACTTACGATCTTTCCGATGATCATCCGGTAGGACTGGAGTACATTCCAGGAAGAGCCGGCCTTGCCTCAAAAGATAAAAGAATTGATACGCTGGGCTGGATAGTATCCGGTGACATTGATGGAAATGGATATCCATCAATAGGAGATCTTCTCCGGAACGGCAAAGTGGAATGTACATCCTGCCATAATCCTCATGTAAATGGTGTCAGATTTTTAAGGGTTGACGGTGGTAACTCCGGAAGTCAACTATGCCTGACCTGTCACGAAAAATAGCAGCTTTCAGAAGCAAGACACGAATAAAATCCGTCAGAAACCGGACCTCAGACTCAGATACTGCTTAACCCTGCAGGCGGAAACCGGGACCTGGTAGTTCTCCCAGGTATTTAAATCGACTATCGCTGGTAGTACCTCAGACCTATAAACATCTATGCTGCTATTTCTGTGTTTTTTAATATTTAAAATTTAAGCATATAATCTGCCAGTGCTTTAATTTCCTCATCTGACATGGCTTTCAGTTTTCCCATCTGTGGTTTCATTGTGTTAAATTTATCCGGCCATATAATAGGATCAGCCTGACCCTTTAGAAATTCTATAAGCTGTCTTGGGTTGTTTTTATAGAATTCTGCAATAGTTCTCAGGGAAGGTCCTACCGAATCTTTTGTTTCCTTATGACATATAGCACACTGATTTTTCTCAAATATTTCTTTACCGTCTATTCCAGATGCATAGGAAGATATTAAACCTGTTCCCAGTAAAACCAAAATAACTTTTTTCATCATACCCTCCTGGTATTTTATTTTCTTTCGTCTATTACTTTTATTTCTGTAATGATCCATTTTCCATTTTTCTTTACCAGTCTGTATAAAATTTTATAATAAATAACGGTGTCAGGTATAACTATTCTGTCAGTACCCCTGTTAATATATCTATACTTCCATGTTTCATCTGTCTGGACCTCTGCTTTTCCATTTTTTATATTTTTTTTCACAAAAACCAGCTTTTTCAGCCTGGCATCCATGTACAGATTACTATCGTGCCAAGATTGTATCCAGAAGTACAGCTTCCGTGATATTTCCTTACCGGCTACATCGCTGAACTTTTTCTGAAAGTCCTTCAGGGATACTTTCTCTTCAGAAATAGAGCTTTCCACAAGTAATTTCAGGTAAATTCTAATAGTCTCTTCAATAGACCTGTTCTCTCCAAATCCTCCTCCATACAGAAGGATTACCGTAAGAAATGCAGGTATCAGCTTTTTACGGACCATAGGGCGTCGTGTCGTAATCTGTCAGATCATTGCCGTGGCATCTAAAACTGTTGCATGGGGAAAAGGTGGAATAAACGCCAGTTTTGTTAAAGCCGCTGTTCCACTTGTATTTTCGTATCTTTAGAGAATTTCCCCCATAATTGTATGGTGCCGGGAATGTATCATACCCAAGGAGTTTTGAAACAGGCGAACCGTGGGGAATAACTATATGACAGTCTACACATGCAGCGTTTGATCCAGTAACATGCGGGGGTATTGTATGTGCCCTTACAGCATTCAGATCATGGCAGTTTTCACAGAAAATACCTACGGTTCCTATATCGGATAAACGGATTGGTTGTCCAGCCGCTTTTTCTGGCCAGTTAGTTGAAGGACCTTTAAGAACATACATATGATTGGAACCGTGGGGTCCCCTCGGGTCTCCACCTATCTCGTTATCCGCACCGTGGCAGTCGGAACAGTACATGGTCTTATTCCCGATATTCAGGTTCCAGGGAGGCTTCAGGGCTATTGGATTTCCTGCATATCTTCCAGGCATTGATGACAAAGGCATTATGACAGGATGGGCTGATCGGTTGTCCGGGCTGAACTCACAGGCCTGATCTGTCAGCTTCGTAATATTTTGCTGATCCGAAGTAATATTTGTTCTACAGTCAAGAGTTGGACTTTGACCAAGTCCCCAGTAAGAATGGCATTTCAGACATATCTGGTATTCTTTGTTTGCCGATACCATTGTAGTAAACTGTGTAGGCTGTGTCCATAATCCTGCCCAGACAGGTTCAACACCATAAACACCGAGAATGGCACCTGAAACGTTATTTGTTGGATTCTGGGGATACCAGCCTGTAGCATCTGCAATATCGGCATGTGTTCCCTGCTGGGCGGCGTGTGGATTGTGACAGTCTACACATTCAGCGTGTTTAGAATCAGTAAATTTTACAGTTTTCGCCCCGGCCGGATCTGTTTCTGTAGAACCAAATCCATATAAAACATCAAGAATAGTGTGTATATTACTGATGGTCATAACAGGGTGTCCGTACACTTTATTCGGAGGTAGTACGGCTTCTATATTTTTTGTTC
Source organism: Aquificota bacterium (assembly GCA_013153235.1). Lineage (GTDB taxonomy): Bacteria > Aquificota > Aquificia > Aquificales > Hydrogenothermaceae > Persephonella_A. The sequence goes on from JAADEU010000002.1 coordinate 5,323, forward strand.
CTCCAGTACTGTGACAGGGAGCCAGACTACGATTACCCGACGCACCAGAAAAGCAGGTCTGCTCTTCAGGACTTCTCAATAGCGGTTTCCCAGAGGGTGGATATGGAGGACTGTTGTGTGCAACGTGGCAGTTTCCACAGCCCAGATCCGCCACAGATACCGGTGTCCCTTCTCCGTAGTGTGTGGTTATTCCCGAGTCATTATATACATCAGTGCTTGTTGCGTGAATACTTGTATCCCAGCCTGTTTTCTCATGGCATGATATACAGGTCTGGTTAAAATCCTGTGCCAGATTTCCAACATCAACCCTCAAAAACTGCTTGTTTTGTTTGTGTGGGTCGTGACAGGATGTACATTCTACGTACTGGGTTCCTCCGTAGTCGTACAGTTTTATAGGCTGTGAAGGTGGATTTTTCAGCTCCACTGTTTTTACTGAACCATCTCCAAATGTTTTTGAAATATTTGGATTATATTCTATTGCAACAGGGTGGTGAATTGATAAGTTTGTTCCCACATAGGTTCTCAATGTGGTAGGTAGTGTTCCACCTGATGCAACATTCTGTACGTCAATAATCATTGTGTCCCCAAGTTCAGTTCCTCTGACGATATAAACAGCTCCTATTGCAACAGTGCCATCATGGCAGGAGAGACACTGTCTTGAAACAATTCCCGGCTGACCTTCTGTTGTAGAAGGCTGGAGCGGTTCAGGATAATTTATTCTTCTAATGAATTCACTATCATATAGAGTATAAGTGGTAACAGGCATTTTTCTGTTCCAGAGCGGTGTTCCTTCCCTTTCGTGGTGGGGAATATGGCAGAACACACATATTTCGGTTTCTGAAGTTGCCTTGATCGTACCAGGACCGGAAACAGAGAGATTGTGTTTTGTAAGCTCGATCCCTGCCTGAGCAAAAAACGAGAATCCCAGAATTACAGGGAGTATCTTTTTTATTATCATAACTATTTACCTCCCTTCAGATACTTAAAAACCTGCAGACGCATATTATATGAATCGGAAATATATATATAATCACTACGGTCTATTGAGATATCTTCAGGAAAAGCAAATTCTCCTCTATCTGTACCGTAATGCCCTATCACAAGAAGAAGCTGTCCTTTACTGTTAAAAATCTGCACCGCCGAAAGCAGGGTATCAGATACATATATATTCCCGTCGCTATCAACGGCAACACCCCGTGGATTAGAAAAGGTTCCTATCGTTGTTCCCCTTTCCCCGAAAGCTCTAACAAATTTTCCATTTTTATCGAATATCTGTATCCTTGCGTTCAGACTATCCGCTACGTACAGATTGCCTTTCCTGTCAACCGTAATATAAGTAGGTCTGTTAAACTCTCCCTTTCCAGTTCCGGCTTTACCTATAGTCATTACTAATTTTTTGCCCTTTAACGACACAACAAATATTTTATTTCTAACTGTATCAGATATATACAGCCATCCTTTTTTATCATTTATGGCCAGACCTGTAGGTCGTATAATTACTCCCCCTCCTACTTTACCTAAATAATCTCCATCCTCATTGGTTATAAAAACCGTACCCAG
>JAADEU010000120.1 GCA_013153235.1 Aquificota bacterium
CATTTGGAGAGTCTGAAGAGCTTCTGGGAAAGGCCCTGGGCAATAAAAAGAATGATGTGATAATTGCAACGAAGGTCAGGGGTGTTATGTCAGACGACCCAAATGACAGGGGTCTTTCCAGATACCATATTTTCAGGTCTGTGGATAAATCCCTCAAAAGACTCGGCAGGGATTATATAGACCTGTATCAGGTACACTGGTGGGATAACCACACACCTATAGAGGAAACCATAGATGCCCTTAATGACCTTGTAAGGCAGGGAAAGGTCAGATACATAGGTATTTCTGATTTTGCCGGATGGCAGATAGCAAGGTCAGTTACGCTTCAGGAAGCGAAAAATTATGCCCGTTTCGTTTCTGCCCAGATGTACTATTCCCTTCTGGGCAGGGATATAGAGTTTGAGGTTGTTCCTGCCTGTCAGGAGCTTGGTCTTGGTATTCTGGCATGGAGCCCCCTTGCAGGTGGATTTCTGACAGGGAAGTACACTAAGGATAGCCCATATCCAGAAGACAGTAGATACAGCCGGATGGAAAGGCCGTTTCTGAGATTTGACTTTGAAAAGGGTTACTTTGTTGTGGATGAGTTGAGAAAGCTTGCCGAAAAATACGGCAGAACCGTCTCACAGGTTGCACTGAACTGGGTAAAATCAAAACCTTTTATCAGCTCAATAATTGTGGGAGTCCGTTCACTGGGTCAACTTGAGGATAACCTTGGATGTGTAGAATGGGACCTTAGTCAGGAGGATGTTGAGTACCTTGACCAGATAACACAGCCTGAAAGACCATATCCCCAGTGGTTTCTGGACATGTTTGCAGACCTTTAAGGAGCTGTGATGTACAGCTGGGATAGGATATTTTCTGAAATAAAAAAGTACAGAAGGGAGCTTATACTTGGCCATCTGCTTGCCCTTCTCGCAACCATTATAAGTATACCCACTCCACTTTTTCTCCCCCTCCTTGTTGATGAGGTTTTACTCGGCAAACCAGGTATATTTGTGGAAACGTACAGAAAAATCTTCGGAGAGGGGAATCCGGTAACCTATACCCTTGCGGCACTTGTGATAGTTCTGATTATGAGATTCCTGTTTTTTGTTTTTAATGCCCTTCAGGCAAAGATTTTTACCAGAATATCAAAAAGTGTGACTTACAGACTCCGGGAGGACCTTCTGAACCACATAAAAAAGGTTTCCATGGCAGAGTTTGAGACTGTAGGGAGCGGGGCTATCGCATCAAAATTTATTACAGACGTGAACACCATTGATGACTTTATAGGCAAAACAGTCAGTAGGTTTATCATATCTGTACTCACCATAATCGGTGTTGCCATCGTTTTAATTCTGATTAACTGGAAACTGGGCCTGCTTATAGTATTTCTAAATCCTGTTGTTATTTACTTTACCACTGTGGTTGGGAGGAGAATTGGAAAGCTCAAGGCTATAGAGAACAGGGCTGTTGAAAAATTTCAGGAAAAACTGACAGAGACACTGGAACTGTTCTGGCAGATAAGGGCAAGCAACAGGGAGGATATGTTTATAAAATCGGTACTGAAAACTGCCAGAGAAGTCAGGGATACTTCCATAGAGTTTGGATGGAAAAGTGATGCTGCAGGCCGTCTGTCTATGCTGGTATTTCTGGCAGGTTATGAGGTTTTCAGGGCCGTCAGTATTCTCTTTGTGGCATACTCTGACCTGACCATTGGTCTGATGCTTGCCATATTCGGATACCTCTGGGTGATGATGACCCCTGTTCAGGAGTTGCTCGGAATTCAGTATGCATTCCACTCTGCAGATTCAGCGCTGAAGCGAATCAACCAGATACTCCAGATGAAAAAGGAACCGGAATATCCCCACATTCTGAATCCTTTTAAAAACAGGGAGACCTGCAGTGTGCATCTGAAGGATGTTTATTTCTCCTATGATGGAAAGAACTACGTTATTGAAGGAGTAACAATAAAGGCTGATAGGGGTCAGAAGGTCGCCATAGTAGGTGCAAGTGGAAGTGGTAAGACAACACTGGCCCATATTATGGTAGGTTTTTATCCGGTGGATAAAGGTGATGTTCTGTACGACGATATATCCGTCAGGGAGATTGGCCTTGATGTTGTAAGGGAGAATGTTTCTCTGGTTCTGCAGAACCCTATGATGTTCAATGATACAGTCAGGTTTAACCTGACCCTGGGCAGGGAGATACCTGAGTATAAAATCTGGGAGGCCCTTGAGATAGCCCAGATGAAAGAGGTCGTTGAGAATCTTCCACAGGGACTGGACACCCTCATAGGAAAGGATGGGGTCAGACTGTCAGGTGGTCAGAGACAGAGACTTGCCATTGCAAGGATGATTCTGCAAAATCCCAAAATAGTTATTCTGGATGAATCCACCTCTGCCCTGGACACCCAGACAGAGTACAGGCTGTTTAATGCACTACAGCAGTATCTGAAGAATAAAACCACAATAATAATCGCCCACAGGCTCAGTACCGTCCAGCAGGCAGATTACATTTATGTTCTTGACAGGGGGAAGGTTGTGGAGGAAGGAACCCACGAAGAACTGATGGAGAAGGAAGGCCTGTACAACCAGTTTATGAAAAGGCATTTTTCGATATAAATTAATAATCTTAATAATTTTACTCGCTTAGTCTGTAAAATCATTGATAATCAAGTGAAAATCCATTATTAAATTTGACAAAACAGGTGGAATTCTGCTTAACTTTTTGTATAAATTAAAGATACAGGGAAAAATAAAATACAGGGGATGTAAATGAACTTTTTAAACAACATGTCCATTAAGAAAAAGATATTCATCCTTTCCTTCCTTCCTCTTGTAACAACTGTAATTTACGCCTTTGTACTTCTTGCCCAGGATTACAGACTCTACAAAGAGGAGTCTGTTATTGAGGAGAGTGTGCTCCTCGCCACCAAAATCTCTGCTCTGGTCCATGAACTCCAGAAAGAGAGGGGAAGAACCGCAGGTTTTCTGGGTAGTGGAGGTCAGAAATTCAGGACAGAGCTTGCACAGCAGAGAAGGCTTACAGACCAGAAGCTGAACCAGTTAAGGGAGTATCTCAAAAAGGTAAATATGGAAAATATACCACCTGAGACAAGGTCAGAGATAGACAGGGCACTGAACCTACTCCAGAGACTAAACAGTGTAAGAAGTCAGGTGGATGCCCTCAGTATACCGGTAGGTGAAGCAATAGGGTATTACACAAGGCTTAATGGCCAGCTTTTAAAAACTATAGGTTCATTTGCCAAGTTCAGTTCAGATGCCAAAATAACAAAGGAACTTGCCTCTTATGTTGATTTCCTCCTTGCAAAGGAAAGGATGGGGATAGAAAGGGCGGTTCTATCTGCAGTATTCGCAAAAGGGGAATTTACCCCTGAGCTGTACACAAAGTTTATATCCCTTCTCAGTGAACAGAAGGCATTCCTCCAGTCTTTTGAACTTATAGCCCCTGAGAAATTCGTTCAGTTTTATAAACAGACAGTCACAGGACACGCCGTATCTGAAGTTGAAAGGATGGAAAATATAGCCATACAGAGGGCCCAGGAAGGAAACTTCGGTGTTGACCCATCTTACTGGTTTGATACCATCACCCAGAAGATAAATCTGATGAAAAAAGTTGAGGATATGATATCCCAGTCCCTGATAGACGATGTCAGGGCACTTAAGGCAGGTTCACTCAGGGAGTTTGTGGTGGTATCGGTATTCTCCGGAGTTGTAATAGCGGTTATTATTGTGGTTGGTCTTGTGATAAACAGGTCCATAACAAAAACAGTTGATAAGATAGAAAGGGAAATCAAGGAAATAGCCGATGGAAAGGACTTTACAAGAAGAATTGAGGTTGATACAAAAGATGAGATGAAAAATATTGCAGATTCGATTAATTACCTGATTGAGGCATCAAGGGAGGCCATAGAACAGGCCAAAATTGCAGCCCACGAAAATACATCAATTGCAGCAGAACTGTCTGCCACGGCAACAGAGATAGAAAAGAGGGTTGATGAGGAATCGGAGATTGTAAGTAAAACCACAAGTAAGGCCGTTTCCATGCAAAAACCCCTGGAAACATCCGTTGTTAAACTGGATAGAACAAAGGATGAAATCAAAAAGGCCAATGAGATACTGGACAGGGTAAAAGACCAGGTGATTGAACTGATTAATACTGTAAAACAGAGTGCCGATGAAGAGGTTCAGATAGTATCAGAACTTGAAAAATTAAAAGAATCCACAGACAGAACCAAAGATGTCCTCAAGCTTATTGAGGATATAGCCAACCAGACAAACCTCCTTGCCCTGAATGCTGCCATCGAGGCTGCAAGGGCCGGTGAAGCAGGAAAAGGCTTTGCCGTCGTTGCCGATGAGGTGAGAAATCTGGCTGAAAAATCCAGGGAGTATGTGGAAAACATAACGGATACAATCACAGAGCTTATAAACGAGATTAATATTATCTCTGAAAAAATATCTACAAACGCACAGACTGTAAACAGACTGGCTGAAGAGTCGGCGAATGTGGAGAAGGATGTTAACAGCGTAACAGAGGCCATGAGAGCAACAGTTGAGACATCTGAGGATGCTTCAGAATCCATTAAGGCCATCGTCAGTGAGATTAAAGGAATAATAAACGATATAGAGAAGATAAATAGCATTTCCTCTGCGAATGCAAGAAGTGTGGAGGAGATAGCCAAGGCCACAGAACATCTGTATGCAATGACAGAAAACCTCAGTAAAATACTGGAGGAGTTCAAGACATAACTCCTCTTTCCTTTTCTTCCCTTTTTGTATATATTGTTTAGAATGGAAATTCTTGAAGGACTGAATGAACAGCAGCAGGAAGCGGTTTTATACTTTGGTTCCCCTTTACTTGTTCTTGCAGGTGCAGGTTCAGGAAAAACCAGGGTAATAACCCATAAGATAATGTACCTGGTAAACAATCTTTCTATACCTGTTGACAGAATTCTTGCGATTACTTTCACAAACAAAGCCGCCCAGGAGATGAAAGAAAGGGTTGTATCTGCACTTTCACTTGACACCCAGCCCCAGTGGATAACCACGTTCCACAGCCTCAGTGCAAAAATACTCCGTATAGAGGCAGAAGCCATAGGGTATAACCGGGATTTTGTGATATACGACGAAGAGGATTCCAAAAAGGCCCTGAGAGATGTAATCAAACAGATGGACCTGGACCAGGAACTGTATAAACCTGAAAGGGTAAGGGGTATTATAAGCCAGATAAAGCAGAATCTTGATGAATCTGCCCTTGATTTTTTTGCATTTACCATGCCCCATCTTCCTGAAATTTACAGAAAATACCAGGAGCATCTTGCCCTGAGTAATGCGATGGACTTTGATGACCTGCTGCTGAATGTCGTAAAACTGTTTGATGAAAATCCTGATATTCTGGAAAGATGGCAGAATAGATTTGATTATATACTGGTGGATGAGTATCAGGATACCAACCTTGTCCAGCATAAAATTCTGAAACAGCTTGTTGGGAACAGGGACTGTATAACGGTGGTAGGGGACCCCCAGCAGTGTATATACACATGGAGGGGGGCAAACCCTGAAAACATACTGGAGTTTGAAAAGGACTTTCCAGGGACAAAAATAATCAAGCTGGAGAGGAATTACCGCTCAACAGAAAAGATACTGAATCTTGCCAATAGGATTATCTCTGGAGCCCGTGGCAGGTGGAAAGAAAAAATACTCAGGTTATGGACCGACAGAAAAGGTGGAGAGGATATTCATCTTGTTATTCTTGAGACGGATAAAAGGGAGAGTGAGTTTATCTCAAAGAAAATACAATCCCTTGTGAAAAATGAGGGTTATAATTACGGGGAATTTGCGGTTTTAATCAGGATGTCCTACCTGTCAAGGAATCTGGAAGAGGCTTTTATGAGGGCCTCTATCCCGTATCAGGTGATAGGCGGGGTAAAGTTCTATGAAAGGGCAGAGATAAAAGATGTTCTGGCCTATCTTAGATTTGCACTCCAGCCAAGAGACACCCAGGCATTCAGAAGGATAATAAATCTTCCCCCCAGGGGCATTGGGGAAAAAACACTCCAGAAGATACAGGAGTTTTACAGTGAAAACTGGCTTCAGGCCATTGAAGATGCCTATCCACATCTATCTAGAAAAGTCCAGATTAGATTACAGGAATTCCTCGAGCTTATGGAGTACGTCAGAAATCACGTAAACAGTAATCCGGCAGACACTGCCAGATACCTTGTTGATGCGGTAGGATATTTTGAGTACCTTGAAGGCAAGTATAAGGACTGGGAAGACAGGGTTGCAAACGTACAGGAACTGTTTAATGCCCTGAAAGAGGTTGAGCGTTCAGGGAAAACTTTCAGTGAGTTCCTTGAAGATAGTGCCCTTTCCCAGGCACAGGACACCATTGAGGATTCCAATACAGTAAAAATAATGACAGTACATGCTGCAAAGGGCCTTGAGTTCCCTGTTGTTTTTGTTGCAGGTGTGGAGGAAGGGATATTCCCCAGTGGAAGGTCTTTTGAGGACCCTGAACAGATGGAAGAGGAGCGGAGGCTTTTCTATGTTGCGGTTACCAGGGCAAAAAGCAGACTTTTCATCTCTTATGCCAGGAAAAGGTCCACGTACAGCGGTTATCTCAACGAAACAAAACCCTCAAGGTTCTTAAAAGAGATAAAAGATGAACTGAAAATTCTGACAGATAAAAAACCCCAGAAAAAAAGGTACACTCCCCCTGTGTCTTACGGAAACATGGCCTATTCCTCCCGGTCAGACGGTATAAAAACAGGTATGCTTGTGAAACACAGTGCTTTTGGAAAAGGTGTTGTTGTGTCTGTAACAGGAAACAGGGCAAAGGTTCTTTTTGAGGATGTGGGGGAAAAAACAATTATAGTTGATTTTCTTGAAAGAATTTAAAAAGGATTTTTGATGGGAAAAACAGTACTCATCACGGGAGTGTCGAAGGGTCTGGGACTTGCCCTTGCGCAGAAATTTAAAAAAGAAGGCTTTCAGGTAATAGGTGTTTCCAGAAGCAGACCTGATATACAGCTGGATATGTTTATTCAGGCAGACCTTTCCTCTGAAGAAGATGTAAAATGTGGTTAATAAAGGAATAAAAATCGACGTGCTTATAAACAATGCCGGTATAGGTCTTTATGAAAGCTGGGAAGAGATGGATATGGCAGACCTGAGAAGGCTATTTGAGGTGAATTTTTTCTCTGTGGTTCTTCTGACGAAGCTGTTTCTTCCCCATCTAAAGGAGAAAAAAGGAAGTGTTATAAATGTTTCCTCTGTGGCAGGAAAGCTGTATGTTCCGTTTATGGGCGGATACTGTGCTTCAAAATACGCCCTGAACGCATTTTCAGACAGCCTCAGGGCTGAGCTTCTCAATGACGGTGTACATGTCCTGAATCTGATTGTAGGAAGAATAAACACAGGTTTTTCATCAAGGGCAATGGGCAGTAAAAAACCTCCTGATACACCGTTTGGGGATTCTCCAGAGGGGTTTGCAGATGCTGTTTACAGTGCATATCTGAAGAGAAAAAGAGAAATAACATACCCCAGGTGGTACAGGTACTTTATCTGGATATCACGGCTATTTGCTCCGGTTTACGACAGAATTGTCCTCAAAAAATGGACTCATTCCTCCAGCTCCTCAAGGTAAAAAAGCATCCTCCCACCTATCAGGATTATTCCGAATGTCAGGTACAGCCAGGCAAGGAAGGCAAATATTCCACTTAAAGCCCCGTATATTGGATTTGCCTTTGATGCGATGAGGATGTATTTGTTAAACAGCATTGACAGGATAAACAGGATTGTTGCGATAAGCAGTGAAACATAGAAGATGATTCTGCTGCTGTAAATCAAGTGTGGGGCAAGATATTTATACAGTATAAACAGTATCATCAGGAAACCTGTGAACTGGACTATCATTCCTACATTTGTCAGCAGGTCCAGCAAAAACTTCAGATGAACAAATCCGAATATCTCCTCTATATGCCTCCACAGCTCAAAGCTTTTGATTACATCAAGCAGAATACTGACAAAACTTCCAAACAGATAAATCGCAAGGAGCAAAACAGTAAAGACAGGAACCCCAAGAAGGTAAACCAGTGCCTTTTTCTTTATGCTTTCTTCTCTCCCATCAAAAATGTGGACAAACGCCGCGTGTAGCGCCGTAAAAATACTGGTTGCAAAATAAAAGGAAATAACCAGTCCAAAAAGGCCAAAGATATTTCTTTTTTCAGCAAGGGTTATCAGAAGCTTCAAAAACTGCTGTGTTATGTCAGGGAAAAACTTCTGGAGTGCAGAGATTATCGCCTCTGTGTTTATGGAAACTATGTATGATATACCGACGGTAAGAAAAAGCAGAAGTGGGAAAAAAGACATCAGTGTAAAGAATGATATTGCAGCTGCGTGGTAGGCAAAATCCTTAAAGAAGTAATCAAGGACAGCCCTGTAGAAGGCTGCCCAGTAGTTGTATCTGAAAGACCTGTCCTTTTTTACAGGCAGGAAGTTGTAAGGATTGATATTTTTTAGAATACTAACCTCTCCTTATAACTTCCTCCAGTTTCTTTATCTTGGATTCAACCTCTTCCAGAACCTTCTCCCTCTGTTCCTTGGTCATCTCATCACCTTTTTTGACCAGTTCTTTAATCTTATCAACCAGGTCAGACATAATTGCCTTTGCCTTTCCTGTAAGCTCAGCCTCTTTGACTGCTGACTGGAGCTCATTTAATTTCTGGAGTACCTCATCCCTTCTCTGTGTTGCAAAGTACGCTCCAACGGCTCCTGCAAGTACCCCGACTATAATGGCAAGTGTTCCTCTTTTCATGGCTTCCTCCTTATACTATCTCTTCCAGTTTTCTTATTTTTTCCTCTACTTTTTTTAATATATACTCTTTTTCTTCCAGAGGAACACCTTTTGTATTGGTTATGATTTTCCTGATACTTGAGGTTGTTTCCCAGATGAGGCTTTTGATACTGTTTTTAACCTCAATGCCCTTAACCTTCCTCTCAATCTCGTTAAGTCTGTCCATTATCTTTTTTCTCTTTCTGTACAGGTATATGGACAGAATTATCCCCGATAAAAATCCTGTCAGAACCAGATAAAAGTCCCTTTTCATCTATTCCCCCTCTACTTTTTTCTTCTCATAAGGGAAAATATGCTGAAGATTGAGGTTGTATACTCGATATTTTCCACAATCTTCTGGACCTTAGGCGAAAGAACCTTGTAGTCCATGTTCAGTCTGATAAGCAGTGTTGCTACCTGCTTAAGCAGAATAGCCATTACGATGGACATAACAAACAGTCCAATTGTGATGATTACCATACAAAGGGCAATAATCCCTAAGAAAAATGTGTTCGCTTCCATGGCGACACCCTCCTTACTCTGATATAAATTCAGTCCTGATTTCAGGCGCTTTCAGCATCGAGTTACTCACCGTGCACCCCCTCTTACCAATCTCCATCACCCTTTGTATCTGCTTTTCATCAAGGTCTGAATCAAAAGATACCCTGATTGTTATCTCAGAGTATCTATTTTCCTTTTCGTGCTTTTTCCCTACAACATCAATTTTTAAATTTTTTATGTTGTAGCCTTTATGCTGGGCATACGCCTCAACTGTAAGGCCGAAGCAGTATCCGATGGATATGAGCATCAGGTCAACAGCCCTGAGACCTGTTGCTGTAAGGTCAAATCCTTTTCCTCCAAGTTCTCCGTGGAAATGACCCTTTTCATCCAGTGTTACTGTGGCCAGTTTTTCCATTTAGACCTCCTACTTTTTTATATTAGGGATATTTATTATCGGTGTCATCTGCTGGTCATACGGAATCAGTATCACGGTGTTGTTGTCCCCCTGGGCATAGGCCTTTATATTTTCAATAAACTTCCACTGGAGGTACTCCTTTGTAAGTGAGCCTGCAATGATTTTGTTTGCATCAGCGATACCCTGGGCCTCAACCCTTTTTCTCTCCGCTTCCAGTTTTTCCTTTTCAACGATGAATTTCATCTTCTGCATCTCTTCGTAGGCCCTTCTCTTCTGCTCGATGGCCTCAACAACCCTTTTTGGAAGTCTGATATCCCTTATGAGTATCTCATCAAGTATGATGTACCTTTTTTCAAGCTCTTTTGAAACACTTTCCATAAGTTTTTTCTGAATCAGTTCCCTTTCCTGATAGACCTGTGAACTGTCCAGTGTGGCAATAACGTCCCTTACAGCTGACCTTATAACAGGCTTTATGATTTTGTCCTCATAATCAAGGCCGTATTCCACATAAATCTCGGCAGCCTTTGTTGGCATGATTTTGTAAAGGACAGTCAGTTCGGTGTTTATGGTAAGTCCGTCTTTGGACAGGGAATTAATGGAGTTTGCTCCCCTCAGGTCGTAGGAATGGGTTCTTACAGACATTTTGATAACCCGCTGCACGGCAGGAATGATAAAGTTCAGTCCTGGAGGCAGCTCTTCCATATCAGCCTTACCAAGGGTCAGTTTAACCCCGACGTATCCACTGGGTATAACGACAAACGGTGGTGCAATAATGAGAAAAAGAACAACGGCTATAATAACAACAGGTATCACCTTCAGTGCAGCAGGGGTATTCCCGCTTTTTTTTGGAAACTTATCCGGGTCTAATTGCATTAATCTCTCCCCTCTAAATTCTCCGAGTCAAATATCTCTTCAACGGTGCCGTCCTCATTAACCTTGCCAAATGGCTGTTCGTAGGATGAATAAAAGTATGGTGTGTAAGCCTTGAACTCTGCGGCACATGTATCAACAACCTTGTAGGATATCTGCATTCTTCTTTCCCTGATTTTGTCTTCTGTTGTTTTCAGAAGCCTTGCCAGTTCCCTGTCTGAAAAGCCCCACTGTTTTGCCCTGTTCAGCTCCTCCTCTGTTATTGTTGCCAGTGTTTTCTCTGCAAGTTCCTGCTCAAAATCTATGATTTCTTTAATCTGGCTGAGGAACCACTTATCAATGTGGGAAAGCTGGTTTATCTCCTCTACAGTCCAGCCCCTTCTGAAACCTTCGGCTATATACCACAGTCTATCTGCATTTGGGGTTACGATTTTCTCTCTGACAGTTTCGTCGTCTTCCTTTTCAAGGCCTATATAAAATCCGTATCTGCCCAGCTCAAGACTTCTGAGGGCTTTCTGGAGGCTTTCCTTAAATGTCCTGCCTATTGCCATAACCTCACCGACAGACTTCATCATAGTTGTCAGTGTAGGGTCTGTCTCGGGGAATTTTGCAAAATCAAACCTCGGTATCTTCGTTACCACGTAATCAATTGTAGGCTCAAATGATGCAGGGGTTTCCTTTGTGATGTCGTTAGGCAGCTCGTCCAGTGTATATCCAACAGCCAGCTTGGCTGCAATCTTTGCAATCGGGAAACCTGTTGCCTTTGATGCAAGGGCAGATGAGCGTGAAACCCTCGGGTTCATCTCAATCACGTAGAACTGTCCTGTTTCAGGGTTCTGGGAAAACTGTACATTGGAACCACCTGTCTCAACGCCGATTTCCCTGATTACTGCGATGGAGTAATCCCTGAGCATCTGGTACTCTTTGTCTGTAAGTGTCATTGCAGGGGCTATGGTGATACTGTCCCCTGTGTGTACCCCCATAGGGTCAAGGTTTTCAATTGAGCATATAATAACGCAGTTGTCATTTTTGTCTCTCATAACTTCCATCTCAAACTCTTTCCAGCCAATCACAGATTCCTCAAGGAGAACCTCATGGACAGGTGACGCGTCCAGTCCTGCCTTGACCTTTGGGTAGAACTCATCTATGTTGTAGGCTATAGAACCCCCTGTTCCACCCAGGGTGAACGAAGGTCTAATAATGACAGGGAATCCTATCCATTTTATAACCTCCATAGCCTCTGCAACGGAGTTTACCACTGCACTTTTAGGCATCTGGAGGCCGATTTTTTCCATCGCTTCCTTAAAAAGCTCCCTGTCCTCAGCCTTTTTTATCGCCTCGTAGTTGGCACCAATCATCTTAACGTTGTATTTATCAAGGATTCCCTTCTCGTACAGGTCTATCGCCAGATTCAGGGCTGTCTGTCCCCCAAGTGTTGGGAGCAGTGCATCCGGTCTTTCCTTTTCTATGATTTTTTCTATAACAGGGGTTATTAACGGCTCTATGTAAGTTTTATCTGCAACCTCAGGGTCTGTCATAATTGTGGCCGGGTTGGAATTTACCAGAATTACCTCGTATCCCTCTTCTTTCAGTGCCTTTGCACCCTGTGTACCTGAATAATCAAACTCTGCAGCCTGTCCGATGATAATAGGTCCTGAACCGATTAGAAGTATTCTGCTGATATCCGTTCTTTTCGGCATTAACATACCCCGCAGTTTGAATTTTAAATATTCTACTACATTCTGACCTGTTTTTTATTAAGCTCAACCCTGTTGTAGAAATCAACGAATAAAAAATAAAAAGGAGGGCTTATATTGGCCGGATTTTTTATCTTTGATATAGAAACGGTTGTCAATCAGGAGCTGTTTGAGAAAACGGCAACAAAAAAACAGAAAGACAGGTACATGGACCCTGAGGATGACTACTTTCTCCCTGTTGTTTTCCACGTGCCTGTTGCAGTTTCAATACTGTTTACAAACAACTGTGATGAACCGGTAGTACTGCCCAATGGAAAACCGTATTTCTTTGAATCCACAGTAAGCAGGGAACCGGAAAAAATAGTTGAGCGATTTTTTGAGCTATTTTACAGGGCTATAAAAAGGTCATCAGAGGAAAATATCATTACAGACACAACGAGGAATAACGCACCTATTCACCACCCTGTACTTGTGTCCCATAACGGGCTGAAGTTTGACCTTCCTGTTCTTTATATGTGGGGTATAAAAAAGTACGAGAGTCTTTCCGGCCTTGCCAGGGACGGACTGAGGGAGTTCCTGAACGATAGGGATTCTTTTGAAAACAACAGACCAAACTACACAAAAAGATTTTCAAGATTCCAGCTGGATACTGTGGAACTGTTTCCCTATTCAAGCCTAAAATCCATCTGTTACCTGTATGGGATTGAGGTGAAAACAGAAATGGAAGGTGACGGGGTTGAGGAGTTTTTCAGGGAAGGAAAGCTCCATGAGATTGGCAGGTACTGTGCAGAGGATGTTCTTTCCCTGGCAAGGGTTGTCAATATGATTCTCAGGGCAAAGGGGGAAAATCAGCTTCACCTGCCGGACAGTCACATAGAAGACTGTGAGCTGAGGGTGGTTTAGGCGGGAGAGTAGATATTCCCCGGAAACACCATAAATTATATTGAAACACACTGTAGGGGGATGGTTATGGAAGCTCTCGCCTGGATGTCAAAGAAAAGGGAAGATGGCAAAGTCCTGTGTACCGCCTGTAGCCAGAGATGTGTTCTTGAGAAGGGAGAACTGGGAAAATGTGGTATTAGAAAGGTTGGAGAGGATGGTAACCTTTACCTTACCGTTTATGGACTTGCAGCTGCGTACAACGTTGACCCTGTGGAGAAAAAACCCCTTTTCCATTTCTTACCATCAACACCTATATTTTCAATCGGAACTGTAGGCTGTAATTTCTGCTGTAAATTCTGCCAGAACTGGGAAATATCCCAGCATCCACAGACCCACAACGGTGAGGTCTTTGGGGTTCCACTGATGCCAGAAACAATAGTTAACATCTGCAAAAACAACAACATTCCTTCAATTGCATACACCTATAACGAGCCTGTGGTGTTTTTTGAGTATGCCTACGACACTATGAAACTTGCAAAGGAAAACGGCATAAGAAACGTTTTCGTCTCAAGCGGTTATGAAACGAAAGAGGCCCTTGATACACTTGCACCCTATCTTGATGCGATGAACATTGACCTTAAGGCTTTTAACGACGATTTTTACAGGAATATATCCTGTGCCAGACTGAAACCTGTTTTGAAGACGATTGAACATGCTAAAGAGCTGGGCATATGGATTGAGCTGACAACCCTGATTATACCGGGCTACAACGACAGTGAAAAAGAGCTCAGGGAGGCGGCAAAATGGATAGCCTCACTGGATAAAAACATACCATGGCATATATCCAGATTCTTCCCTGCATACAAGATGAAGGATGTTCCCCCTACACCTGTTGAAACCCTGAAAAAGGCCTACGAAATAGGGAAAGAAGCAGGTCTGAATTTTGTGTATGTAGGTAATCTGGATGACGAAGACAGGGAGTCAACCTACTGTCCGAAGTGTGGATACAGGGTCATTGATAGAAGGGGACATATAGGACAGTATGTTGTGAATCACCTTAAAGACGGAAAATGTCCCCAGTGTGGTCATCCTCTCCCGGGGGTCTGGGAATAAAATCAAACGGCGTTTGAGCAGCACCGTTTGTAATAAGTAGTGGTACAGATATATAATAAATACACTTAAACCTTTTTTATTGTATTTAAATAAAAATCTAAGGAGTATTGAGAATGCAAAGAGCCTTTGAAAGAGACTCCTGCGGGGTAGGATTTATTGTAAATATCAAAGGGGAAAGAAGCCACAGGCTTGTTGCAGATGCCCTCACATCCCTTGCAAACCTTGACCACAGAGGTGCTGTCAGTGCAGATGGTAAAACAGGAGACGGTGCAGGGATACTGACACATATCCCCTACAGATTTTTTGAAAAGGAGCTTTCAAAGGAAGGAATAAAAATACCTGCCCCGGAAGATTTTGCGGTAGGGGTGTTCTTCTTTCCACAGGGAAAATCAGACCAGCTCAAACCCGAGATAGAAAAAACCATAAACGAAAAATTTAAATTCCTCGGTTGGCGTAAGGTTCCCATAGTTGAAGAGGAACTCGGGGAAATCGCAAAATCCAATATGCCTGAGATATGGCAGGGATTTTTATCAAAAGAGGGTGTCCAGACGGAGAACTTTGAGAGGGACCTTTTCCTCCTCAGGAAGAAACTTGAAAAACTATCCCTTAAAGAAGGTTTTGAGGATTTTTATATACCTTCCCTTTCAAGCAGAATTATCGTTTACAAGGGAATGGTAACAGCCCCAAGACTGAAGTACTTTTACCCTGACCTTCAGGATGAGGCGTACGAAAGTGGTCTTGCACTGTTCCACCAGAGATTTTCAACAAACACATTCCCACAGTGGAAACTGGCACAGCCATTCAGGATGCTTGCCCATAACGGTGAGATAAACACAATTTCTGCAAACAGAAACTGGATAAATGCAAAGGCTGAGGATGTCAGGGAAATATGGGGAGAACTTGCAGAGGACATACTGCCTATAGTCAGATACGACGACTCAGACTCAGCCTCCCTTGATAATGCACTTGAGTTTCTGGTGATGTCAGGGAAAGACCCTATGGTTGCCATAAATGCCCTGATACCGAGGGCATGGGAAAATGACGACAGACTTTCCCCAACAGAAAAGGCATTTTATGAATATTTCTCCTGTATATTTGAGGCATGGGACGGTCCTGCTGCTATAGCCTTCACAGACGGTCAGGTTGTAATAGGAAAGCTGGACAGAAACGGTCTGAGACCTGCAAGGTTCGTTATTACGGAAGATACAGTGATAATGGCATCTGAGGTCGGTACAGTTGATATACCTGAAGAGAAAATACTAAAAAAAGGAAGACTCGGTCCAGGGGATAAAATCGCAATAGATACAAGGGAAGGAAAGGTTTATTTCTCCAAAGAGGTTATACATAAAGTTGCCGAAGGACAGCCTTACCTCCAGTGGGTTGAGGAAAATCTCAAGGAGTTTGTTCCTGTAAAGGACTATCCTGAAGTTCAGCCAAAGGATATAACAAGGGAGCTTGTTGTATTTGGGTACAGCAAAGACCAGATAAATATGCTGATAAAGCCTATGGCCGAGAAAGGGGCAGACCCTGTTTACTCAATGGGTAACGACACTCCCCTGTCTGTCTTGTCAAAAAAACCAAAACTCCTCCCCACTTACTTCAAGCAGAGATTTGCACAGGTAACAAACCCACCTATTGACCCTATCAGGGAAAAGAAGGTAATGTCCCTTAATACCTACGTTGGTAAAAAGGAAAACTTCCTGACAGAAACCCCTGAACACGCAAAACAGCTCCTCTTTAGCACACCTGTTATTTTTGATAACGAGATGGAGGAGCTTATAAAACTTTACGAAGGAAAAGTTGAGATTATCCCTGCCATATTCCCTCCATACGATGATGCCCTTGAGCCTGCCCTTGAGGACATATGCAGGAGGGTTGAGGATGCGGTTGACAGTGGAAAAGAACTGATAGTCCTTACAGACAGGGATGTTTCCATAGAAGGGGCACCGATACCGATAGGACTGGCTGTTGCCGCCGTAAACAGCTATATGGGTAGAAAAGGAAAAAGGAGCAAATTCTCCCTCATAGCAGATACCGCCGAGGTGAGGGATACCCACTCATTTGCCTTCCTCATTGGATACGGAGCCACACTGGTAAATCCATATATGGTTGTCCAGATTATCAGAAATCTGGTTGAGGAAGACAAAAAGTTCAATCTCACATTTGAGGAGGCGCTGGATAACTACAGAAAAGCTGTAAATGAGGGTCTTCTCAAGATAATGTCCAAGATGGGCATTGCCACCATTAAGAGTTACAGGGGTTCAGGGCTGTTTGAGGCACTGGGTATAGGAAAGGAAGTTATAGATAAATACTTCCCCGGCACACCTTCACAGCTTGGAGGTATAGGGGTTAGACAGATAGCACAGGAGACCCTGATTAGATTTAATGAAGCCTACGCCTCAGAAAAGGTTGAGGTTCCAACAGGTGGAGAGTTCAGACACAGAAGGGACGGTGAGTTCCACTCATGGAACCCAAATGCCGTCAGGGACCTCCACAGGGCTGTAAGGGGCGAAAGCTGGGAGGAATACCTGAAATTCACAGAGGATACATGGAAGGAAAAACCGATTACCATAAGGGACCTGTTTGAGATACAGTCAGACAGACCCCCAATTCCTATAGAAGAGGTTGAGCCTGCTGAGGAAATAGTCAAAAGGTTTGTAGGGGCTGCCATGTCAATAGGAGCCCTTTCCAAAGAAGCTCACGAGACAATTGCAGAAGCAATGAACAGGGTCGGAGCAAAATCAAATTCCGGTGAAGGTGGTGAAGACCCTGCAAGATACGGAACGATTAAAAACTCAAAGATAAAACAGGTTGCATCAGGTAGATTTGGTGTAACACCTGAATACCTGAACTCGGCAGAAGAAATAGAAATCAAAATCGCCCAGGGGGCAAAGCCTGGGGAAGGTGGTCAGCTCCCAGGTAAGAAGGTCAATGCCTACATTGCATTCCTCAGAAGGGCAAAACCAGGAACGACGCTGATTTCTCCACCACCACACCACGACATTTACTCCATTGAGGACCTTGCCCAGCTGATTTACGACCTGAAGATGATAAATCCAAACGCAAAGGTTATTGTAAAGCTCGTTTCTGAGACAGGTATCGGAACCATTGCGTCAGGTGTTGCCAAAGCATTTGCAGATATCATCCATATATCCGGACATGACGGAGGAACAGGAGCTTCACCTCTGGTCTCAATAAAACATGCAGGTACTGCCTGGGAACTTGGTCTGTCAGAGGTGCAGAGGGTTCTGATAGATAACGACCTCAGAGGAAGGGTAAGACTGAGGGTTGACGGACAGATTAAGACAGGAAGGGATGTGATTGTCGGAGCTCTCCTGGGGGCTGAAGAGTTTGGACTTGGAACATCACTGATGGTGGCTGAAGGCTGTGTAATGGCGAGACAGTGCCACCTCAACACCTGTCCGGTAGGTGTTGCCACCCAGGATGAAAGACTCAGGGAAAAATTCCCCGGACAGCCTGAGCATGTAATCAGGTATCTGATGTTCCTTGCCCAGGATGTTAGAAGATGGCTTGCCGACCTTGGATACAGACATCTGGATGATATTATCGGAAGGGTTGACCTTATAAAGCCAAAAATCCCTTCAGACCACTACAAGGCAAAATTCGTTGATATCGGGTACATTATAGAAAAACCTGACATGTCCAAACCTATCAGATGCATACAGGACAGAAACGACCCACCTAAAAAGCCATTCGATGAGGAGATACTGAAGGATATCCTTCCGTACATTGAGAAACAGGAGAACTACGCAGGCTTTTATGTGATTAGAAATACATACAGGTCGGTAGGGGCCAGAATTGCCCACGAAATCGTAAAAAGATACGGGGATAAAGGTCTCAGACTGTCAAAGATAGAGCTTAATCTCAGGGGTACAGGTGGTCAGTCATTTGGTGCGTTCTGTGTGCCAGGACTGAACCTGATACTGACAGGCGATGCAAACGACTATGTGGGAAAGGGTATGGCAGGTGGTCTGATTGTGATAAAACCGCCTAAAGAATTCAGGGGTAAGCCCCACGAAAACGTCATTATGGGTAATACCTGCCTGTACGGTGCCACAGGAGGTCAGCTGTTTGCGGCAGGGATTGCCGGAGAGAGGTTCGCAGTTAGAAACTCAGGTGCCGTTGCTGTGGTCGAAGGTGCCGGGGACCACTGCTGTGAATACATGACAAACGGAACTGTCATGGTTCTGGGTAAAACAGGTGTAAACTTCGGTGCAGGTATGACCGGTGGTGTTGCGTACGTTTACGACCCTGAAGGACAGATGGAAAGGAATATAAACACATCCTACGTCTTTATAGATGAAATGGATGATGAGGATGTTGAGGAGATAAAAAGACTGCTTACAAAACATAAGGGCTACACCGAAAGCCAGATTGCAACAAAAATTCTGGAAAACTTTGACGAGGAAATCAATAACTTTGTGAAAATATCACCTGTGGAAGTCAAAAAGCCTGCCCCTGAAACAGACGAGGCAAAACCACAGGAGAAAAAATAAAGCCACGGTCCCTTTTAAAAGGGGCCTTTCCCTATTTCCCATTTTCTTCACACCATATCTGATAAAATAATTTTTTGCATCTATATGAAAACAACAGACTGAAAGGAGGTAATATGAAAAGGGTTGCTGTTTTTATGGGAAGTAAATCTGACCTTGAGCTTATGGAAAGCTGTTTTGAAACACTGAAAAAATTTGATATCCCATTTGATGTTTACATACTGTCGGCCCACAGAACCCCTGAAGAGGTTTCACAGGTATGTAAAACTGCAGAGGAAAAATACGGGGTTATTATAGCAGCGGCTGGATTTGCTGCCCACCTTGCAGGAACTATAGCCGGTAAAGTTTCCATTCCTGTAATTGGAATTCCTGTGGATAACTCCTCATTTAAGGGGCTTGACTCACTTCTGTCCACCGTTATGATGCCTCCAGGTGTTCCGGTTGCCACGGTAACAACTGGTAAGGCAGGAGCGGTAAATGCAGCTGTTCTGGCTGCCCAGATACTTGGTGTTGCGTACCCTGAAGTAAGGGAGAAGCTCCACCAGTATAAAGAGGAAATGAGGCAGAAGGTCCTGAAAGCAAACGAAGAGGCAAAGAAATACAGCTATGAGGCTTAAAGCTCTTTTTCTGGTACTGGCTTTTTTAATCTCCGTTCCTGTATCTGGAGGTGAGAGATGGAAACCTCCACGGGACTTTGTTAAAGCCAAGGTTATCAGGGTTGTGGACGGGGATACAATAGTCGTTTCTATCCCCAGAACAACATTTAACAATAGAAAAACACTGAAAAATCTGAAATTTACGGTCAGGCTTATAGGTATAGACACCCCTGAAAGCAAACTGAACAGAAGGGCGAAGCTCCAGTCAAGGGAATCCCACAGGGATATACAGACTATAATTCAGCTGGGTAAGGAGGCCAAAAAATATACAGAAAGTCTGCTTATAACAGGCAAAAAAGGGAGGAAAAAATACTACAGAACCGTTTTCCTTGAGTTTGATATTCAGCCACAGGACAGATACGGCAGACTTCTGGCATACGTCTGGCTTCCAGATGGCAGGATGCTGAATAAAGAAATCATATGCGGGGGATACGCATATCCCCTTACAATCCCACCAAATGTTAAGTATGAAAAAGAGTTTCTCAGATGCTTCCGAAAGGCAAGAGAAGAAAGGCGTGGACTGTGGAGGTAAGCAGGATAGATGGCTAAAGAGAAAAAAACAGCCCTTGATATTGTAAAAACAATACTTTTTATTGTTGTGGTTGTCTCCTTTATAAGAATATTTTTTGCACAGGCATTTAACATTCCTTCAGGCTCCATGAAGCCCACCCTTCTGGTTGGTGATTTTATACTTGTAAACAAACTGGTTTACGGTGACTGGAGTGTCGGGATACCATTCACCGGAATTGATTTTTATGCCTACAAAAACAGACTGGCAAAACCAGACAGGGGAGATGTCATAGTTTTCAAGTATCCTGAAAACCCGAAAATAGATTTTATAAAAAGAATTATAGGACTGCCTGGGGACATTGTGGAAGTTAAGGACGATATTGTTTATCTCAACGGAAAACCACTCAAAAGGGTTAAAGACGGTTATTTTATGGAAAAAAATGCAAGGGCAACAAAATATATAGAAACCATACCCAGAAAATACAACGGAAAAACCCATAGCTATTCAGTCATAGAGATTTTTGACGGTGAGGGAAAGGACTTTGGACCTGTTGAGGTTCCTGAAGGTTATTATTTTGTGCTGGGGGATAATAGGGATAACAGCAGGGATAGCAGGTACTGGGGATTCGTACCGGATGATTACATTATAGGACAGGCATTTGTGATTTACTTCTCCATAGACAACCAGTCGCCAGGAATTAGATTTAATAGAATAGGAAAAGTTATACAGTAATAAGGAGGTTGGCCTTGAGCCTGATAGTCATAAAGAACGGCCATCTGATTGACCCCCAGACAGGTCTCAACGGAAAAAGGGATATACTTATAGATAAAGGAAGAATCGTTAAAATCGCCGAGAGCATCAGCCCACCACCGGGGGCAGAGGCCATTGATGTAGAAGGGTGTGTTGTATGCCCTTCTTTTACTGATATCCATGTCCATTTCAGGGACCCTGGACAGACCTACAAGGAGGATATATTCACAGGAAGTAGAGCCGCAGTGGCCGGGGGCTATACAACGGTTGTATGTATGCCCAATACATTACCTGCTATTGATGAGCCTTCCCTTGTTAGATACGTGATTGAGAAAGGTGAAGAGGCAGGGCTGTGCAGGGTTCTTCCTGCTGCAGCTGTAACAAAGGGAAGAAAAGGAAAAGAGCTTACAGAGATGTCTCTTCTTAAAGATGCTGGAGCCGTTTATTTTACAGATGATGGGGCACCTGTTATGGATGCCCACATTATGAGAAAGGCTATGGAGTTTGCAGGTTCAATAGGTAGCTTTGTTGCAGACCACTGTGAGGACCTGTCCCTCTCTTCAGATGGTGTTGCCCACGAGGGTGAGATAGCAGCTGCACTGGGACTTCCACCACTTCCACCTGAAGCTGAGGATACGATGATTGCAAGGGATTGTGTCCTTTCAATGCACACAGGTATGCCTGTTCATATATGCCACCTTTCCACAAAGGTTGGTGTTGAAATCATTACATGGGCAAAAGCCATGGGGGCAAAAGTTTCTGCAGAGGTGACCCCCCACCACCTCTACCTGACAGACGAGGAATGGCTGGATTTTGATTGTAAGGCAAAGGTATCACCACCTCTGAGGGAGCATGAGGACATAGAGGCTCTCAGGTGGGCCCTTGCATCTGGAATCATTGATATTGTGGCAACAGACCATGCCCCCCATGCCCATCAGGAGAAAATGGCAGAACACCAGCACTGTCCTCCTGGAATGATTGGTCTTCAGTTTGCACTTCCTATCGTTCTGGAACTTGTCAGGAAAGATTACTTTGACCTTCCAAGGCTTGTTGAAGTGATGTCCATAAATCCTGCCAGAAAAATCGGACTGAATCCGCCGAAAATAAAAGAGGGAGAAACGGCGGAGTTTACGATTTTTGACCCAACTGAAAGCTGGGAGGTAAACGAGGAAACCATACTCTCAAAAAGTAAAAACACTCCCCTGCTGGGTAGAAAACTAATCGGGAAGGTTAAGTACACCTTCTACGGCGGTAAAATCGTTTACAGGGATTAGTTATGACGGAGATAGATGTTATAAATGCATTAAAAGAGGTTTATGACCCGGAGATTCCACTGAATATTGTTGACCTGGGGCTTGTAAGAAATATAGAGATAAAGGATAACAACCTTACAGTCATAATGACCCTTACTACCCCCCAGTGTCCCCTTGAAAAATACATACTGAGGACGGTTATCAAAACACTCCACAGGCACTTTCCGGATGTTGGGGAGATATCCGTAAAACTTGACTTCAGTGAGCCCTGGAACACAGGTAAAATATCAACCGAAGGGCTTGAAAAACTCAGGGAGCTGGGCTGGAACATCTAATAGCGTCAGGATAAAGCCCAGGATAACAGGCAGGAGAAAGTTGTCATCTAAATACCACCTTTTCCACGAGGAGAGGTTTTCTATAACACCTGCCATTGTAGAAACAATAACAGCCCATTTCAGCTCCATAAAGGGCAGTAAAAAAACCGTGTTAAATAATATCCCCCCAAGGGTTCCTTCAATTGATTTTCCCGTAGGTAATCTGTGCCTGCCAAAAAGCAGTCCAAAAATAGTTGCAAATCCGTCGTAAACGGCGGTTGTAATAATACATACTAGGAGAACCTCCTCACTGAAAAAGATAGATGCAAGGAACATCCCCCCTGCCAGGGCAAATGCCTGATTTCCTGGAAGCACCTTCAGATTTTCCTCTCTCTCAAGCTTCTGTATTGCATACCAGAACGGAGCGGTCCATCGGTTTTTTACCCCCAGATATGCCACTGGGAAAAGAACTACCAGCATAACGGCTGATATTCCGGCAACCCCCCATTTCCCAAAAATAAAAAGGGGTATAAGAAGCAAAAGGGTGGCAGCGATGTGGAACAGTTTTCTGGGTATTTCTACCCTTAAATTTCTCATATTCCTTCCCCTTTTTGTATGCTAATATTTTAATCTAAATCTGTTAACGGAGGTCTGTGGTGGAAGATATCAAGCTGATTGCCCCATCAATACTGTCGGCTGACTTCTCAAAACTCGGTGAGGAGATAAAGGCCGTTGAGGAAGGGGGTGCAGATATAATTCACCTTGATATAATGGACGGTAGATACGTACCCAATATAACAATAGGAATACCTGTTGTTGAAAGCCTCAGAGCAGTAACGGACCTGCCGTTTGATGCCCATCTGATGATTGTTGAGCCAGAAAGGTACGTCCCTGATTTCATAAAAGCAGGGTGCAACATGATTTCATTCCATATGGACGCATGCATACATTCCCACAGACTTGTTGATTACATAAAATCCCAGGGGGTTAAAGCCGGTGTGGTCCTAAACCCTGCAACCCCCGTTAATACTCTGGAAGAAATCATACACTTTGTTGATTATGTTCTTGTCATGTCTGTTAACCCTGGATTTGGGGGACAGAAATTCATACCCCAGACACTTGAAAAAGTAAAAAAATTAAAAATATTGATGGAAGAAACAGGGAGGACAGACCTGCTGATAGAGATTGATGGTGGTATTAAAGAAAGCAATATCGCAGAAGTATCGGCAGCAGGTGTTAATATCTTTGTTGCAGGAAGTTCTGTATTCAGGGCAGACAGTCCTGCCGACGCTGTCAGAAGACTGAAGCAAAAAGCCAGATTTGTAGAGGTGTAAGATGTCCTACGAAATAAGACTGTGGCCTGATAAAATTCTGAAACAGAGGATGAAGGAAGTTGATTTTTTCGGCAGTGAAAAGCTTAACCAGTATATAGACGTAATGTTCGAGAAGATGTACCAGCTTGAGGGTGTTGGTCTTGCTGCAAACCAGATAGGTATTCCATACAGAATAATCGTTCTTGATACAACCGCAAGGGAAGAAGAAAATGCAGAGGCAGAAGAAGGGGTAAAAATGGCCCTGATAAACCCTGAGATTGTCCACAGGGAAGGTGAAATTGAATCAACTGAGGGATGCCTCAGTTTCCCGGGGGTTCAGATTACAATACCCAGGGCAAAGAAGGTTGTTGTAAAGGCAAAAACTCCAGAGGGGGAAGACCTGGAGCTTGAGGCAGAAGATTTTCTGTCTGTTGTTCTCCAGCATGAGATTGACCATATTAATGGGATTCCATTTATTAACTACCTTCCCCCTGTAAAGAAAAAAATGGTACTTGAAAAATACATGAAAAAGAGAAAAGAGCTTGCAAAATCAAAATAAGACACCCTGTTGTCTTAACCGGAGGTTAAGTTGTTTCCTGACCTTATAAGAATAGGAGATTTTACAATACATACATACGGGGTTCTGGTAGCCCTTGGTCTGGTGGCTTCCTATCTAACCGCCCTGTACTTCGGGAAAAAAGAAGGGCTGGACTCTAAAAAGATAGATAACCTTTTCACATTTACCATAATAGGCGGAATTATAGGTGCGAGGGTTGCCTATGTAATAGAACACAGGGACCAGTTTAGTTCCTTTGTGGACTATTTTGCAGTCTGGAAAGGTGGCATAGACTGGTTCGGGGCATTTTTAGGTGGTGCCGCCGTTCTGATATTTTTACTGAGAAAATACAGGATTCCTGTTCTGAAAATAGGTGATGTGGCTGGGATATCCATAATAATAGGACATGCCATAGGCAGAATAGGCTGTACATGTGCAGGATGCTGTTATGGAAAGCCTGTCCCACCGGATTCCCCATTTAAGGACCTTGCAATCACATTTCCAAAACATGAGCATACATCAGCCCCTGCCGGAATTCCACTGTACCCGACCCAGCCTGCAGAGGCACTGGGTAATTTTCTTATCTTTGGAATTCTCTTTTTTATCTACAGGAAAAAACAGTTTGACGGACAGGTTTTTTCCCTCTATCTTGTGCTGTACGGTATTGAGCGTTTTCTCCTTGAGTTCTGGAGGGGGGTAACCCCACCACTGCCTGTCATTGGCATAACATGGAACCAGGTAATCAGTCTGGGTATGGTCCTTACAGGTATACTGATTTATATTTACGGCATGAAAAGGCATGAAACTGTATAGCCTTTTTAAAAAGAAGGTTTTTGATATAGACCTTGGCCTTGACAGGGTGGAAAATGCCCTGGTTGAGCTGGGAAGCCCCCATCTATCATTTGACAGCATTATAGTCTCCGGAACCAACGGTAAAGGCTCTACAGCCCACTACCTTGAATCGTTATTGAGGGAACACGGCTTTAAAACAGGGCTGTTTACATCACCACACCTTGTTGATGAAAACGAAAGATGGCAGGTAAACGGCAACAACATTTCAGATGAAAGGCTGGAATATTACATACAGGCTGTAAAGCCCCTTATTGAAAAGTATAATCTCACGTATTTTGAGGCATGTACCGTACTGGGCTTTTTATTTTTCAGGGAGGAAAATATTGATGTTGCTGTGCTTGAGGTGGGACTTGGGGGAAGACTGGATGCGACAAATGTGGTTTATCCGGAGGTTTCTGTCATAACAAATGTTGGACTGGACCACACACATCTACTTGGTAACAGCCTTACTGGGATTGCCCGTGAAAAGCTGGGTATAGCCAGAAAGGACAGACCACTTGTTGTAGGTTCAAATCAGATGGAAATTATCTCCCAGGCTATTATGATGGGGATAAAGGAGATTTATCACTATCCTGTCAGCTTTACCGCCTACCAGACGGAAACAGGCGTTGAGTATAAATTTGGAGATATTACAATAGACAGACTTAAAATCCCGGTTCCCGGGAAAAGGCAGATTATAAACGGAGCTACGGCAATAACCGCTTTTATTAAATACATGGACAGGAAAGGAAAAAATTTTGTTCCTGAAAAGATAAGAAAAGGGCTGGAAAGCACAAAAATACCTGCCCGTATGGAGCTGGTCCAGAAAAATCCTCCTGTCATTGTTGACGGAGCCCATAACGAAGAGGCTGTAATACAGACAGTGAAGGAGTTGAAGAAGCTATATCCGGAAAAGGATATCATCACAGTGTACTCAGGGATGAAGGACAAGGACTGGAAAAAGATAGCAGATATTCT
>JAADEU010000079.1 GCA_013153235.1 Aquificota bacterium
CAGACAATATCCATCGAGTACGGCATATCACAGTCTGACCTTGGTCTGCTTACAGGTAGGGTAAAAGGACTCATTGGCCCTATAAAAACATCTTCCGGTATACTGGTGGCAAAAATAGAAAATGTACAGCCTCCTGAAAAAAACAGAAAAGAAGAGATGGAAAAACTCCTCAAACCTATACTCCTTCAAAACAAGATGCAGACACTGATACAGATGTACATAGACAGGCTTGAACAGGACGCAGAAATAATCATAAACAGGAGGATTATCCAATAGAAAAGACCCCCTATGCCCTGGACTTTCTGTGGAATCAGCTTGAAATAGGTTACAGGGAGATTAGGAGGCCCAGATACAGACAGCTCGTATAGAGATTTCTGTTTGATAAAGAGGTCAGGAAAAAGGTCGAAAAGATAAAGGATAAATCAGGGAGGAATTACGAAGGGGGTTATCTGGAAAAAACGGCGTCTGTTCTGTCGCTGGTCCTGTGTATGTACGACAACTACCCTGAGCTGGATATAGACCTTCTTTTATCTGCTATAATATTAAACTGTTTATGCAGGGCTTATACGAAGAGGGAATGTTACGAAATCATAAAAGAATATGAAGAACTTATTCCCTTTTTATTTAAAAAGAAGAGGAAAAAACCATCTGTTGAACTGACGGCTTACGAAGGGATAATAAAATTAGATAACAAAATATATTCAGGATTAAAATGGCGCCGCAGGGAAATAAAAAAATAGAGAGGGATGAGAATGGTTCCAGATGAAAGAAAGATTTTTGACAACGGTTCCCATCAGAACATTCTCCTTGAGGACTACGGTCACGGAGAAATGGTTCAGGCTAACGTTCACTTCATCGTGGACAACGGACAGGGAATGATTCTTGACCCTGGAGGACACAAGGTATTCAAACACCTCCTTTCAGAAATCGGAGGGCTGATTGGTATCGACAACCTGAGATACATCTTCCTTTCTCATCAGGATCCGGACATTGTTGCAGCAATTAATGGATGGCTTATGACATCAAAAGCAATTGCCCTTTCCTCTGTTCTCTGGATTAGATTTATTCCCCACTTTGGTGTTGATAAGCTTGTCATTGACAGGATAAAAGGTATACCGGACGAGGGAACCATAGTAAGGCTCGGCTCTACAGAGCTGTATATAATCCCCGGCCACTTTATGCACGCTCCGGGAAATCTTCAGGTTTACGACCCGGTTTCTAAGATTCTCTACTCTGGGGACCTTGGAGCTTCCCTTGGTCAGGATTACATATATGTGGAGAACTTTGAGGAGCACATCCAGTACATGGAGGGCTTCCACAGAAGGTACATACCAACCTCAAAGGTGCTCAAAGCTTGGGTCAGGATGGTAAGGGAGCTGGACATAGAAACAATAGCTCCACAGCACGGTGCCATAATAAAAGGTAAAGAGAATGTAAACAAATTCTTTGACTGGCTTGAAAACCTTGAGTGTGGTATTGACATAATGGAAGATGTATATAAAATACCTACAAAAACATTTGAAGGCTGAACTTGATTGAACATTATCCTGTACTTCACAGGGAAGTTCTGAACTTTTTTTCTCCATTAAAAGAAGGGGTTGTGGTTGATGCCACCCTTGGGGGTGGCGGCCACTCCCATCTCATCCTGAAAAACTTCCCCCACATAAGGGTGGTTGGGATAGATAAGGACCCTGAGGCCATAGAAAGAGCCAGTGAAAGGCTCAGGGATTTTAAAGATAGATTCACTGCAGTTCATTCCTCCTTCAAAGATGTTGACCGTGTTCTAAAAGACCTTGGTCTTCAGGAGGTTTCAGGTTTTCTGTTTGACCTTGGTGTTTCCCTGTACCAGCTGAAGGAAGACAGGGGGTTTTCATTCCAGAAAGACCAGTCCCTTGACATGAGAATGGACCCCACCTCAAGACTTACAGCCTACGAGGTTGTAAACCAATATCCCAAGAATCTTCTGGAAAAAATAATATTCGAGTACGGGGAGGAGAAATTTGCCAGAAAAATAGCCAGACTGATTGCCGAGGAGAGAAAGAAAAAACCTATAGAGACAACCGGTGAGCTTGCAGAAATTATAAAAAAAGCCTATCCCCCTGCCCTCAGAAGGAGTAGAATCCACCCTGCTACAAAGACATTTCAGGCCATCAGAATCGAGGTGAACAACGAACTGGGAGAAATAAAAGAAGGGGTATCAAAGGCCATAGACCTTCTTGAGAAAGGAGGAATAATCCAGGTTATATCCTTCCACTCCCTTGAGGACAGAATTGTAAAAAACATATTCAGAGAGGGAAAAAAACTAAAGAAACTCCAGTTATTGACGAAAAAACCTATTACTCCAACAGAAGAAGAAATAAAAGAAAATCCGCCGTCAAGGAGTGCAAAACTGAGGGTGGCAAGAAGGGTATAGCCATGGTGAGAGAAACAGTTTACGAACTTAAAAGGGACCTTTCCCAGATAAGAAAATATATAAAATACGGCCTCTTTTTCCTTGTAATGGGAGGAACTCTGGTACTGTACAATCAGTACTACTTCAAGGTTGAAAGGGAAATTATGAATCTGTCCCAGCTTAAAGGTCAGCTTTCAGCCAGAAATCTGATGCTGAAAAAAGAGGTCAGCAGACTTTCATCACCTGAGAGGATAGAAAAGATAGCCAGAAAAAGGTTGAAGATGAAGCCTGTGGATTACTCGAAGGTCCGTTTTATAGAAACCAAGTAGGAAATGAATGGTAAGGAGTAAGGTCTACATACTTGCTGGACTGATTGTTGCTGGATTCCTGCTGGTAGTTCTTCGGCTGGCTTACTTTCAGATTATTAACAGGGATGAATTCCTCGCCTACATAGAAAAACAGTACAAAGCAAGGGAAAAGGTTATACTCCCCAGGGGAACAATTTACGACCGAAATGGCCGTATACTCAGTATCAGTGTCCCCACAATTGATATATTTGCAGTCACAAGATACATAAAAGACAGACACACCCTTGCAAGGGAACTATCCAGAATAATAAACGTTCCCTATCCTGTGTTAATCAGAAAACTCAGCTCAGGAAAGAACTATGTCGTCCTTGCCACAGGTATTGATAAATCCTTGAAGGAAAGACTCCTAAACCTCAGAAGACAGCTTGAGGAATGGAACCTTGGGGTAATCGAATCTTCACGGAGGTACTACCCTCTAAACCAGATTGGGGGAACCACCATCGGGTTTGTCAGTAAAGTTACGGGTAAGGGCATGGAAGGTCTTGAACTCAAATACGATAAAAAGCTTGGCGGGGGTACCGGGGATATCTACCTGATGAAGGATGCCCTTGGTAACCCATTTACAATAGAAAAAAATATATCCTCAGAGGAAACATTTGATATAAAACTGACCATAGACTCCAACATACAGTACATTGCAGAAACTATTCTGGCGGAATTTGTCAGGGAAAGAAGGCCAAAAGAAGCCCTTATTTTGATAGTGGACCCTAATGACGGCAGGATAATCGCCAACGCAACATACCCTAACTACAATCCAAACAGATACTGGAAATACAGGAGCCACAGAAATATCACATTCCACAGTGCCTACGAGCCAGGCTCTCTGGCAAAGCCATTTATACTTGCAGAGGCTGTAGATGAAGGGAGAATAGACCTGAACAAAGAGTACTACTGTGGTGAAGGTAAAATTATAGTAGATGGGATAAGAATAAGGGACCACAAAAGGTTCAAGTACCTCACTCCCGAGGACATAATAGTTTTCTCCTCTAACGTAGGAGCTATTGAAATAGCACTGAAACTTGACCCGGAAAAGATGTACAGAAAACTCCATACCCTTGGATTTGGAAGCTCCACAAAAACCTTTCCAGGGGAAGCCTCAGGTATACTCAGGGATGATAAAAGGCCAGTGGAAATTGCGTACGCAGCAATAGGTCAGAACTGGACAGCCACGGCAATTCAGATAGCAATGGCCTACTCGGCAATAGCCAACGGAGGATATCTCCTGAAACCAAGATTCGTCGAGGAATTCATAAACCGGGAAACAGGAGAGATAATAAAACCCGAGAAGGAAGTGATTGGCAGGGTGCTCTCCGAAAAATCTGTTCGGGTTCTCCAGGAAGCTATGAAAATGGTTGTTGAAAGGGGTACCGCCAGAAAAGGTAAATCTGAGTACTTTACCATCGCAGGTAAAACAGGTACTGCACAGAAATACGACCCTGCAATAAAGGCCCTGTCCACAGAGAAGTACTACACATGGTTTGCAGGATATTTCCCTGCCAAAAAACCAAAGTTTACCGTCGTTATTTTTGCTAACGAACCGCAAAAAATTAAGAAATGGGAAAGAATCGGTGGGGGTTCGGTATCTGCCCCTGTTTTGAAAAAACTGGCAAATCGTATAATGTTTTATTATAAAGAAAAACCAGACAAAAACAGAAATGGAGGGCAGAATGGAAATCAGAACCCACAGAGAAATTGACCAGACACTCTCAGGGGTACCAACAGCTGTAGAAACCGACAGATTCGCGTCTGTAATACTTGAGATTACAAACCAGATGAGGGCAGACGAAAAGGGCCTGGTACACGGAGGATTTATCTTTTCTGCAGGTGACTACTGTGCCATGCTTGCAGTTAACCACCCAAATGTTGTTCTTGCAAAGGCGGAGGTAAAATTTTTAAAGCCTGTCAGGGTAGGGGAACATCTGTTCTTTGAGGGAATAGTAGCCGAGAAAGAGGGAAACAGGAGAACCGTTGAAGTTTCAGCAAAAAATGAGATGAATGAAACTGTTTTTACAGGTAAGTATTACTGTGTAATTCCGGAAAAACACGTACTGGAAAGGTAACTGGCAAAGAAGTTAAACTGTGCTATAATAAATATTCCACTGGCGGAGTAGCCAAGTGGTAAGGCAGGGGACTGCAAATCCCTTATACCCGGGTTCGATTCCCGGCTCCGCCTTTTGTAAATTCTGGATGATTTTGCTTATTCTTTCCTCAAACTCTGGAAATTTATCCTTCAAAAAGTGGAGATAGTCTACGTTTGTTATCTATATTTCCTTCTCTATTTTCGCATATTCTAGTATAACTTTTTATCAACTATCCACAACGTCAAGAATCTGTTTAAAACTGGATATTGTGTAGTCAGGATTTTCTTCCAGGGACTTTTCTCTATCCCCGAATCCAAACTCAACAAACACGGTTTTCAGCCCTGCAGACCTTCCTGCCTTAATATCCGCCTCACTATCACCTATCATTACGGTTTTTTCTGCTCCGCTCCCCAGTTTTTCCATTGCATAAACCAGGGGATAGGGTAGTGGTTTTTTATACGGGGTTGTATCTCCACCAACAAGTAAATCAATAAGACCTTCTATCTCCAGTTTTTTTAGGATTTGCCGTGAAATATCTTCATATTTATTTGTGATAACAGCTATTTTTTTACCCTGCTTTTTTAGTTTCTCCAGAAGTTCCCCTGCATAGGGATAAAGCCGGGTGTACACAGCAGGGTTAGAAAAATAATACTCCCTGAACAGTCTTACAGCTTTTTCAACAAGTAAGGGATTGTCTGTTCTCAGAACACCTTCCATAAGTTTTTTTCCACCATAACCAACATGTTTTATTATTTCCTCCTCCGGTAAGGGATGCATATCAAGCTGTTTGAGGGCGTAATTAACAGCAACGGCGATATCTTTTGATGAGTCTATAAGGGTACCATCAAGGTCAAAAAAGAATGTACTGAGATTTTTTATCTCAGGTGAAATACCTGGTATTTCTCTTTTACCCTGTCTATCCATCTTTTCTCTTTTTTGTCGGAAATATTTTCTTTATCAACTATTATGTAGACCTCTTCCCCTTCTTTAACAAGACCAAGGTCTTCCCTTGCCCTTTTTTCAATGAAAAATGTGTCGCTGTTGAGGTAGTTAATTCTCTCCTCAAGCTGAATGTTTTCGGACTTCAGTTTTGAAACCTCTTCAAAGAGTGAGTTTCTGTACTGTTCTTTCTGAATCAGCCTGAAGATGTTCCTTTCTCCAAAGAGGATAACATATGCAAAATAAATAAAAAATAAAATTACAAACATGAGGAGGACAGAGTCCATCCCCATGTATCTTTTCAGTCTACCTGAGAAATCTGGCAAAGACTTCTTTACCTTTGAATATTGCATCAGCGCCTAATTCTTCCTCTATTCTTATTAGCTGGTTGTACTTCGCTATCCTGTCTGTCCTGGATGCAGAACCGGTTTTAATCTGTCCTGCATTAACAGCAACAGCAAGGTCAGCGATAAACGTATCTTCCGTTTCCCCTGACCTGTGGGAAATTACATTTGTATAACTCGCTGTTTTTGCAAGCTCTATAGCATCTAACGTTTCGGTCAGAGAGCCTATCTGGTTTAGTTTTATCAACACCGAGTTGGCAATCCCCTCTTCAATTCCCTTTTTTATAAGTTTTGGGTTTGTTGTGAACAGGTCATCTCCAACAAGCTGTATTTTGTTTCCTAAAGCCTGTGTAAGCTTTTTCCATCCTTCAATGTCGTCTTCTGCCATACCATCCT
>JAADEU010000109.1 GCA_013153235.1 Aquificota bacterium
ACAATGAACCAGTTAAAAAGAGGAGGCTTGTTAAAATACAAATCCCCTAAAAACGTAGGCTGAAGGTAATTCCCTGAATCTCTCATCTCATAGGCAACGATTACCCGAAGAGATTCTTCACCTCTGAATTCATAGAGGTTAATATTGGGAAATAAAGACAGTAAACCAACTAATATCAAAATCAGGAAAACTGTCGGTCTTACCAATCTTTACAGACCCTCTCCATAGATCTCCTGAAGCACTTCCCTTGCCCCCATATCAAGGAGCTTTTCCGCAAGTGCGGTACCGATTCTCTCTGCCTCTTCCGGCGGTCCTTCCATACTGTCTCTGAACACCCTTTTCCCTTCAAGGTCTGAAACAAACCCTGTTACC
This sequence comes from Aquificota bacterium, assembly GCA_013153235.1. GTDB lineage: Bacteria > Aquificota > Aquificia > Aquificales > Hydrogenothermaceae > Persephonella_A. The sequence goes on from JAADEU010000109.1 coordinate 373, forward strand.
TTCAGTTTATCACCATCTATCTCACTGTAAGCTGCCAGGGGAACCTGACATCCCCCTTCCAGTGTCTTCAAAAATGCCCTTTCAGCTTTTGCCCTTATTTCACTTTCCCTGTGATTGAGAACAGAAACAATTTTTCTGGTTTCCTCATCATCCAGTCTTGCCTCTATGCCGAGGAAACCCTGGGCCACGGCAGGAATCATAAAATCCGGCTCAAAAACCTGCCTGACCTTTCCTTCCAGACCAAGTCTCTTCAGCCCTGCATATGCCAGAATAATCCCATCGTACTGTCCTTCTTCAAGCTTCCTGATTCTTGTGTCCACATTACCCCTCAGGTCCCTGATTTCAAGGTCTCCCCTCTTCAGCATTATCTGGGCCTTTCTCCTGAGGGAGCTGGTACCCAGGACTGCCCCTTCAGGCATTTCATCAATGCTGGAGTATTTCACCGATAAAAATGCATCCCGGGGGTCTTCCCTTTCTGTAATAGCAACAAGTCCAAGACCTTCGGGAAAATAAGTAGGTACATCTTTCAGTGAGTGGACTGCAATATCTATTTCGTTCCTGAGCATAGCCTCCTCTATCTCTTTAACAAAAAGACCTTTACCCCCTACTTTAGCAAGGGGTACATCCAGAATCTTATCACCTTTGGTTACGATTTTTACCAGCTCAACCTGAATATCAGGATAATGTTTCTTTAGCTGGGATGCTATATAGTTTGCCTGCCAGAGTGCCAGCTTACTTTTTCTTGTTCCAATTCTTATTTTCAACCCTATCCCCTTTTAACGATGAACTTTTCAAGCTATTATAAATCCTAAGTTCCCTCTATATCAAATCAATTTCGCTGGTTATAATTTTATCATCAATTTTTGAAAAGCTATTCCTAATAATTACTTATTAATGTAAATTAATTTTGTAGCATGGGGGAGACACGGGCAGAAACATAAAATTAATATAATATTATTACCGGGGGAAGGTTGAATATGCTTGAAAGAAAAGAAGTAAAATGTCCAAATTGCGGTTCGGGGGCCTGCATCAAGAACGGCAAAGTCAAAGGAAAGCAGACCTATCTGTGTAAAAAATGCTACTCAAGATTCTCCCTTGAAAGGGTCAGACAGAGATATCCGGAAAAGGTGAAAAAACAGGCTGTTGCCATGTACAGGGAGGGGTATACCCTGACACAGATAGCAAATAGCCTCAACGTAAAAGTTCAGACCGTCCACTACTGGATAAGAAAGTATACGGAGTGTTATTAAAGTAAATTTTCATTTATCTAAAGCACGTGCCAGCTTCGGGGGATGAATATCCTTTCGTATGTTTTGAGGGCAAATCTGTCTGTCATTCCGGCAACATAATCAACTGCAGCCTGTCTGGGTTCATACTCACCCCACAGCTCAAGGTATTTTTTGTAGTAGGGAATTTCTTCGTAATGCTCCAGATAATACTCATACAGTGCCTTTACAATTCCCTTACCCTTCTCGAGCTCTTCAACAACAGGTTTTGCCAGGTAAACATTCTCAAATAGCCAGGCCCTCAGGTCGTACATTGCCCTGTAGATTTTTTCGTCCATAACGATATGCCTGTATCCATCTTCTATTGTTGAGTTTATTATACTTGTGACGATGGTTGTGATTCTCTGGGATTTTGTTTCTCCTAAAATCTTTCTGATGTCAGAGGGGATATCATCCTCACTGATTAGTCTGGCCCTTACCGCATCCTCAAGGTCGTGGTTTATGTATGCTATCTTATCTGCTATACGGATAATCTCCCCCTCCAGTGTTCTGGGCATATTTCCCTCTGTAATCAGCGGGGAGCTTCCTTTACTGTGTTTCAGAATTCCGTCTTTCACCTCTTCTGTGAGATTCAACCCTCTGCCATCGTTGGCAAGCCTCTCAACAACCCTCAGACTCTGCCTTGCGTGATGGTAAGATGCCCCTTCCTTCAGTATAAACTCCCCTGCGTGTCCAAATGGTGTATGACCAAGGTCGTGTCCCAGTGCGATGGCCTCAACAAGGTCTTCGTTAAGTCTCAGGGCCCGTGCGATTGTCCTGCCTATCTGGGCCACCTCAAGGGTATGGGTCATTCTGGTTCTGTAATGGTCCCCTTCAGGTGATAAAAAAACCTGAGTTTTGTGTTTGAGTCTTCTGAAAGCCTTTGAGTGGAGTATCCTGTCCCTGTCCCTCTGGAATTTTGTTCTGATTGTACATTCTTCCTCAGGACGGGTTCTTTTCGCTTCTCTGCTTTTTGAAGCCCGGAGATGTAAACATTTGTATTCAAGCTGTTCGGCTGTTTCTCTGATATTCATTTTTTATTCCTGCATAATTATATATTATATTTATTATATTTATATAAAAATAACTTTCGGAGTTTTTAGATGAAAAATATAATACTACTCCTGCTTACGGCAATACTTTTCGCAGGCAGCACAGCTCTTGCAAAGAAAGCTCCTAATGTGGCCTTTGAAGACCTGAATGGAAATAAGGTTTATGTATCACAGTTCAAAGGCAAACCGACAGTTCTGGTTTTCTGGCAGGTTTACTGCCACAGTTGCAAAAGGGAATTACCTGCTGTCTCAAGGCTTGCAAAGGAGTATGGTGATAGTGTCAGATTTTATGCTGTTGTTATAGGAACAAGGGATATCCTGCTTATAGAAGAGAAAAAGATGGAATGGGGATTTGACCTGCCGGTTTTAATTGCGGATTACAGGGCAAAGTCTGCATTTAACATATTTGGAACCCCTATCACAGTGATATTAGATAAAGATCTGAATATAGTGAGAAAGATTATAGGATCAGGGAAAGAGACACTTATAAAAAAAATCCTTGAAAAGCTTGTTGTTTATTCCTTTTAACTAAATATTTTTTAAAAATTCTTATTTAAATCGACAAGGTGTTTCACCAGTATAGTGGAGTTGCCTGGAACACGGGTAAACAAATATGTATATACCATGGGAGTGACAGTTCAACCAACCCAAAAACTAAATATTACAAATCATGCCTTTCTAAAGAATTGATAATAATATAATATCCTTCCATCAGTATCTTTTGCCAAAATTTTTCTATCGCAAAAATGGCATTTTTCTGTAAAATTAATATTTTGGATAATGTTTAAAAAAATATAAGGTGAAGGAATTGCTCAGGTATATTAAACTGCTTATCCTCGTTCTATTGCTTGCTGGTCTTGGAGCTACAGCGGTCTTCGTCTATGTAAATACAAGAAACCTTCCTGATGTGAAAAACCTTGAACACTGGAAGCCAAGCCAGGTTTCAAAGGTATACGCATCAGACGGTTCACTCCTTACCGAGTTTTTTATCCAGCGGCGGCAGTATGTATCAATAGACAAAATACCTGACCACGTAAAGAATGCATTTGTGGCTATTGAGGACAGGACTTTTTATGAAAACCCCGGGATTGATATATGGGGGATACTCAGGGCTGCCTTCATCAACATAACATCAGGTAGAATCGTTGCCGGAGGCAGTACAATCTCCCAGCAGCTTATAAAAAACCTGTTCCTTACCCCGGAAAGGAGCTTTAGAAGAAAGTTCAAAGAGATGATACTTGCCATAAAACTGAACCAGATATACCCGAAGGACAAAATACTTGAGATGTACCTGAACCAGATTTATCTGGGACACGGGGCCTACGGCGTTGAATCTGCAGCACAGGTGTACTTCGGGAAACATGTATGGGAGCTTGATGTCTGTGAGGCAGCAGTTCTTGCAGGTCTTCCAAAAGCTCCAAGCAGATACGACCCTTACAAAAATATGGAAGGTGCACTGCAGAGGAGGAATGCCGTTCTCCAGAGTATGGTTGAGGAAGGTTATATAGACATATACACAGCAAAGGAATGCTATGAAAAACCAATTGTTCTCAGGGAAAAGGATGAGGATGAGGTAAACATACACGACTACTTTACAGAAATGGTGAGGCTGTGGTTTGCACAGAGATACGGCAGTGATGAGCTGTATAAAGGGGGATACAAGATATACACAACCGCCGATAAAAACCTTCTGAGGGATACCCACTACATAGTAAAGGACCATATAGAGCTCCTCCAGCAGCAGGTTGGATTTCCAAAGCTGACAGAAGATGAAATAAATAAAATGCTTGAGGAGTACTCAAAGCAGGATACGGAAAAACTGGTAAAAAACAGGGTTTATGTGGCTCTGATTGAAAAAGTAAGCAAAAGAACAATCCATTTTAAAATAGGACAGCATAAAGGAAAGGTCAGGTTTTCTGGCTCACTGAGAAATGCAAAAGAAGGACTCCCCCTGTATGTAAGATATACAGGAGAGGACAGTTTTGAGTTTATACCCTTCCTTGAAACTGCAGTTGTTTCCATTGACCCAAAGACCGGAGCAATCAGGGCCCTTGCAGGTGGGTACGACTTTACAAAATCCAAGTACAACAGGGCAGTCCAGGGAAAAAGACAGCCTGGTTCTGCATTCAAACCAATAGTATACACAGCTGCAATAATGCAGGGCTTTACCCAGATATCTGTTATAGACGATGAGCCTGTGGCCATATGGGACCCTGACAGATTTGAAGAATGGATACCGAGAAACTACGAAGGGAAGTACCACGGAAAGGTTACCCTAAGACAGGCCCTGACAAAGAGTATGAATGCAGCCTCTGTAAATCTGTTCCTTGAGGTTGGTTACGAACCTGTTATATCCCTGGCATACAGACTGGGTATAGAAACAAAAATACCAAAAGTACCCTCCCTCGTCCTTGGCAGTATTGATGTATCACCTCTGGAGATGGCAACGGTCTACTCCACATTTGCAAACAACGGGGTCAGATGCAGACCGTATTTTATCGAAAGGGTAGAAGACCCGAACGGCAATGTTATTTACCAGCACACCCCTGAATGCAAGCAGGTTATACCACCAGATGAAAATGCAGTGATGGTGGACCTTCTCAAAGGGGTTATACAGGAGGGAACCGGTAAAAAGGCAAGGATTCTGGGATTTCCTGTTGCAGGAAAAACAGGAACCACAAACGATTACACAGACGCATGGTTTGCAGGGTTTTCAACACAGCTGACAACGGTGGTATGGGTCGGTTATGACTTTAAGAAAAAAATAGGATGGAGAATGACAGGGGCAAAGGCAGCCCTTCCCATATGGATAGACCTGATGGCAACAGCCCATGCAGACAGGGAGGTGGCTGAATTTGACATTACAGAAAACACCGTTTACATTCCTATAGACACCACAACGAACACAGTTTCTGACGGCATATGTGAAAATAAAGAGATTCTTTTTATAAAAGGCACAGAGCCACGGATAGACTGTCAGGGAAATATAATAAACGTCCCTTCTTACAAAAAAGAAGAGGACCAGTTTTTATTTGATATAAATCCCACAGGAGAGGAAGATGGCCTATAAATATCCAGACGAAAGGGGATACTTTGGACAGTTTGGGGGAAAATTTCTCCCTGAAACGCTGATACCTGCACTTGAAGAGCTTGAGGAGCAGTACGAGAAAATTAAAAACGACGGGGACTTCCAGAGGGAGCTTGTTTACTACCTGCAGGAATATGCCGGAAGACCAACAATCCTGTACTACGCCCACAGACTTACAGAAGCCGTCGGCGGAGCAAAAATATACCTGAAAAGGGAAGACCTCTTACATACAGGAGCCCACAAGATAAACAACACCCTGGGTCAGGTACTGCTGACAAAAAAACTGGGGAAGAAAAGAATCATAGCAGAAACAGGTGCTGGACAGCACGGGGTGTCCACAGCAACAGCTGCATCCCTGTTTGGACTGGAATGTGTCGTTTATATGGGTGAAGAGGATGCAGAAAGACAGGCACTGAACGTTTTCCGGATGAGACTCCTTGGGGCAAAGGTTGAGATAGTCAGGTCAGGGAGCAGAACACTGAAAGATGCAGTTAATGAAGCCCTGAGGGACTGGGTTACTAATGTGAAAACCACACACTACGTGATAGGTTCAGCCCTCGGACCCCATCCATTTCCCGTGATAGTGAGGGATTTCCAGTCAATAATAGGCAGGGAAACCAGGGAACAGATTATAGAGATAGAGGGAAGACTTCCTGACGCCGTTGTGGCATGCGTTGGAGGGGGAAGTAATGCGATAGGCATGTTCTATCCATTTATTGAGGATG
>JAADEU010000010.1 GCA_013153235.1 Aquificota bacterium
GGTCAACACTGTCCATACCTGCTGAGGCCCTTAATGTGATTATAGGCACACCGTTAGGGTCTTCCTTCACCTCTGTTTTTACGCCTTTTATAAAATCTTTGTATCTTACCGTAAGTGGTTTACCATCTATGTCCAGTGTTTCCTCAAAGTCATTGAATCCAATAACAGAAAGAAGGAGAGGCTTTTCCAGTTTGAATGTTTTATCTCCCTTTCTGGCTTCAATCTGGAGGAACGGGTCTCTGGAAAATATCTGGTTCTGTTCCTGTTTTTCCCTTATGTGCATCATCCCTTCATAACCGAAGTACCTTGTAATGGCAGCACCGATGAAAATAACAACAAATGATAGGTGAAAAATAAAAAGGGGAATCTTTTTAGGCTGCCACATTTTATATTTGAATATGTTTCCTATCAGGTTCAGGGTAAGGAGGGTCATCAGAACCTCAAGCCACTTGGAACCGTAAACAAGGGCGTATGCAGTCTCCCTTCCAAAATCATTCTCTATGAATGTGGCAATACCCACCACCGCACCAAATATCAGCAGGAGGATTACGGTGGTTTTCATTGAGAAAAGAATGTCCATAGCCTTCCTGAAAATATCCATGCAAAGCCCCCAAATTTCGTTAGTTAATAAAAGGTATGATTTTTCACAATAAACATAATACTACTAATATTGTAAAAAAGAAAAGCTTGTCAATAGTAATCATTACTGATAATTAAAATTGTTAATATTTTTCAGCCAGTTAGGATTATATTTAATTTTTAAATACTCCCCGGGATTTTTTTAAATAAAAAGTAATTAAAATATAGTAATAACTTGACTTTGGGGATATACCGTTATTTAATATAAACAATAACGGTGGGGTGTACCTGTGAAAAATCTTGTATTTTGGCTGTTATTCCTTTTTGCAGGGGGTGCCTTTGGTGAAACCCTGTTTGTGGCGGCATCTGCCAATGTTCAGTATGCACTGAAGGAGCTTATCTCTGATTTCGGGAAAAAATCCGGATGTGAGGGGGTAAAAACTGTTGTTGCTTCCTCCGGTAAGCTTACTGCCCAGATAGAAAGGGGGGCTCCGTACCACATTTTTCTGTCTGCCGATATGAAGTATCCCCTATATCTGTATAGAAAGGGTTTCACGGTGGAAAAACCCCGGGTATATGCAATCGGAGTTCTTGTTATCTGGAGTATGAAAGGAATTCCCCTCAGGGAAAAAGGCCCCATGGTTCTCCTGTCTGATGACGTAAAGAGGATTGCCATGCCCAATCCAAGGAATGCACCTTACGGCAGGGCGGCCAGGGAATATCTGTCCAGAATAGGCCTGTTTGATAAAGTGAGGAAAAAGATTATATATGGGGAGAGTGTCTCCCAGACCTCACAGTATATATTTAAGAAACTGGTTGATGTCGGATTTACCGCAAAATCTGTGGTTCTCTCCCCCAGGATGAAAGGGAAAGGTACCTGGATAGAGGTTGATAGGAGTAAATATTCCCCTATAAAACAGGGGGTTGTTCTGCTGAAAAAAGGGGAGAAAAACAGGTGTGCTACCGGATTTTACAGGTATCTTTTTACCCCTGATGCAAAAAAAATACTTTCCCGCTTCGGGTACATCACAGATGAACAGAATTAAGGCCGTTATAAAGTCTGTGGAAAGCTCCGACAGTATTTCCCTTGTGGAATTGGAAACGGCGGCAGGTAAGATGTCTGCGGTTGTTGTGGAAACGCCGGATACCGCAGATTACCTGAAGACAGGCAGGGAGGTTTACATCCTCTTTAAGGAGACGGAGGTATCCATCGGAAAGGACCTTTCCGGTAGAATTAGCCTGCGAAATAGATTTGACTGTACCGTGCTCACTGTGGAAAGGGGAAAGATACTCTCCAGGATTGTGATGGATTGTAAAGGAGAAAGGATTGTTTCTATAATAACCACCAGGTCTGTGGAATCCCTGGAGCTTAAAGAAGGGGACCGTGTGACTGCCCTTGTTAAAACCAATGAGGTAAGCCTACTGGAGATGGATGGTAATGTTTGACCAGCAGTTTGTTGAGACTATATTTCTCACCTTCAGACTTGCATTTATCACTACGGTGATACTCTTTTTTGCCGGACTGCCTGTTGCATACTTTCTTGCTTATAAGGATTTCAGATTTAAACCTGTTGTGGAAACAGTTGTAAGTCTGCCACTTGTGTTGCCTCCCACCGTACTGGGTTTTTATCTGATTGTTCTTCTCAGCCCTGAAGGCTTTTTAGGTGGTCTTATTGAGAAAATCTCAGGTCATTCATTACTGTTTACATTTGAGGGACTGGTTCTTGGCTCTGTTGTTTATAGCTTTCCTTTTATGGTCCATCCGCTCCAGTCAGGTTTTAGCTCAATTCCTCCGAGTCTTATAGAAGCCTCATACACACTTGGAAAGTCCAGAATAGAAACCCTTCTGAAGGTTATTCTACCGAATATGAAGCCTTCTATACTTACAGGGATAGTCCTTACTTTTGCCCATACTATCGGGGAGTTTGGGGTCGTACTGATGATTGGAGGGTCTATACCTGGAGAGACAAAGGTTGCTTCTATAGCCATTTACGAAGAGGTGGAGGCATTGAATTACGACAGGGCAAATCTGTACGCACTGGTTTTATTTCTGATAACTGCCTTCATACTTATTGTTGTGTACACAGTCAATAGAAGATTTACAAGGGCCCAGAATCTATGATTTTGAAACTGGAAAAAAGGCTTAAGGGTTCGGAAGGGGAGTTTTTGCTGAATGTGGATATGGATATTCCGGAGGGTTCTTTCGTTACAATTTTTGGAAGGTCCGGAGCCGGAAAAACAACTATCCTCAGAATGATTGCAGGTCTTGAAAAACCTGACAGGGGATTTATAAAGGTCGGTAACAGTGTTTATTATGATTCTTCGGCAGGAATAGACCTTCCTCCCCAGAAGAGAAAGGTGGGATTTGTTTTCCAGGATTATGCCCTGTTTCCTAACATGACTGTGGCTGAAAATATACTGTTTGGGATGGAAAAGCCGGACAGGGGTTTTCTGGATTATCTTCTGGAACTGACAGGGCTTGAAAAACTTGCTGACAGGAAACCGGATACCCTTTCAGGGGGTCAGAAGCAGCGGGTTGCCCTTGCAAGGGCTGTTGCGAGGAAGCCGGAAATTTTACTGCTGGATGAGCCTCTTTCGGCGCTTGATATGGAAACCAGAAAGATGCTTCAGGAGGAACTTCAGAGAATACACAGGGATATGAATCTTACCACATTTTTGATAAGTCACGACTTTTCAGAGGTATTCAGGCTGTCTGACACCGTTTATGTACTTGATAGGGGAAGTATTGTAAAGCAGGGCAGACCTGAGGATGTGTTTGTCCAGGAGAGGCTGAGCGGTAAGGTAAAGTTCTCCGGTGAGATAGTGGACATTAAGAGGGAGGATGTTGTTTATATAGTCTCAGTTTTAATCGGTAATAGAATCATAAAGGTGGTTGCAGACCCTGCAGAGGCGGAAGACCTCTCTATAGGAGACAGGGTTGTGGTTGCCTCAAAGGCATTTAATCCGTTTATTATCAGGGTCTAATACAGAAAATCTGTAAGTTTATCCAGATTTCCTGTCAGAAGCATAATTCCCACAAAAATCAACAGCAGTCCACCTATAATCTCGATAACCAGGAAGTACCTCCTCATAAAGTTGAAGAATCTGAAGAACTGGTTAATGGCCATCGCAGTCAGGATAAATGGTATTCCAAGTCCCATCGAAAATGCCAGAAGGAGGATAACACCCTGCATTACCGTTTCCTGCTGCGACGCATAAAGGAGAATTGCACCCAGAACAGGACCTATACACGGAGACCAGCCAAAGGCAAAGGCAACACCAACAATAAAAGCCCCGATTATACCCGGGGGTTTTTTCTTAACCTCTGTTGATTTTTGCTGGTACAGGAGCCTGTACATACCGGAGAAGTAAAAAATAAGCAGTAAAATGGCTATTACAGGAAGCAGTGCAAAGTCGTTTAGCCACTTGCCGGTTATAATTCCAGATACCAGATATACACCAGAGGCTACAGCTGTAATTATCCCAAGCCACAGCTTTGCCTTCTGGGACTGGAAAATACCTGTAAAGTGTACACCAAGGAGAATAACAAGTACCGCTGCAACCTTGGATATAATGTGTCTGTATTCCTGTAGAAGCTGACCCACAAAGGTTGAGGCTGCACCTAAAGCTGTAAAAACGACAGAAAATCCTATAACAAAGGCGATTGCAGAATAAACCACCGTCCAGTCTATTTTATTTTCTGTCTGGCTTGCTGTCTGGGCTGAAACACCGGATATGTAAGCTATGTATCCCGGTATAATGGGTAAAACACAGGGAGATAAAAATGCCACAATCCCTGCCAGAAAAGCCGCTCCTACAGATACGCTTTCTATCATTCAGTTCTCCTTTAACAGCCGTTTGATGTACTTTTCGGCCTTTTTTGTACTGATGGCTCCGTATATTATTTTACCTATTGTCAGGTCTTTACGCAGTATATAGGTAATCGGGGTTCCAACTATTCTGTATTTTGATTTTACAGTCAGGTCTCCAATCAACACAGGAATGTCAAATCCCCATTTTTTCTTAATTTCTTTTATTTTTTCCGGAGATTTTTCGTCTATTACAACGGCGTAAAAAATAACGCCTTTATCCCTGTACCTGTGGTACAGGGTGTTTATACTTTTCAGTTCCTCTTCACAGGTGTGACAGGTTTTTGACCAGAAAATCAGGTAAACGACATTCCCCTTTAAACTTTCAAGGGATACTGTATTGCCGTTTTCGTCCTTAAGGGTGAACATGTAGGGCCTGATGCTTTTTGCCTGCACGGAAAAAAACACAATTAGAAATACCAGTATGTATCTGACCATATGACGCCCCTTGTTGAGGATTATTGATTTTTAATTTTATACTGGTATTTTATGCATGGTATGACACAGATTATAATTGAATACTAACTATTTTTCGGAAGGTGAGCCATGGAGAGTGTAAATATTAAGGTCAAGAGGTTTGACGGAAACAGGGAATGGATAGATGAATACAGGGTTGATATAGACGAAAGAACAACCCTTGTGGAAGTTCTTATGAATATTCACGATAATGTTGACCCAACCCTGTCTTTCAGGGTACAGTGCCGGGCGGCAATCTGTGGAACGTGTGCTGTCAGGGTAAATGGCGAAAGACACATCCTTGCCTGTAAAACAAAGGTTAAGGAGCTTGTAAAAGAGGGTGAGGTTTTTGTGGAACCTATATCGAATGTTGATGTTATAAAGGACCTTGTGACAGACCACGGTCAGTTTCTATATAAGCTAAAGGATGTAAAGGCCTGGTTTGAACCTGTGGAGGAGTTCCAGCCTGTGTACCCTGAAGACCTCCAGAAGTTTGATAAGGAGACAGACTGTATTCTCTGTGGGGTGTGCTATTCTATCTGTCCTGTTTTTGAGATGGATAAAGAATTTGGGGGGCCTATAAATTTCGTAAAGGTCTTCAGATTCTGGAAGGATAAAAATGATGCCCTGGGGGATGAGAGAATTGCTCTTGCAGATAAGAACCACATAACAAGCTGTGTCCACTGTAAGTACTGCACTTTTGCATGCCCAAAACAGATACCTGTTGAACAGGACATAATGCAGATAGAGTTTTATGGAAAACAGAAAGGAATTATCAAACAGCAGGGAGGTGGAGGTTTCTCAACACCATTTGGGTTTTAGGGTTTAACTATCTGTTACATATTTTTCTTTGAACAGCTGGAGCATGTTATCAATCATCACCAGTATAATAGGTGCCAGGAAGACACCTATAAAGCCAAACAGGTGGAGACCTCCCAGGATGGCAAATACAAGGACCATCGGGTGAATATTTGTTTTATCCCCTATAACAACAGGTTTTATGATGTTATCTATGGTGCTTATAACAAATGTACCGTAAATGGCAAATAAAAATGCCGTTAAGAATCCTTTTGTCAGTAGCGTGTATATCGCAACAGGAACCCAGACCAGCGATGCACCCCCAACAGGTATAAACGCCGCCATAAAGGTTATAAATGCCCAGAAGTAGCTCATCTCAAGTCCTATGGCAAAATACCCTATAAAGGATAGAATTCCCTGGGCTATGGCAGTCAGAACAGAGCCCAGAACAACACCCTGAATGGCCTTGTAGCTTTTTGACAGGAGAAAGTTTTTGTCTTTATCGGATAGGGGAATGATGCTGTATATTCTGTAATAAAGGGCATCGCCATCCTTAAACAGGAAAAATATGGTAATTATCATTATGACAATGCCAGCAACAAGCAGGGTTACATCCAGAAACAGCCCCTTCCCCTGCTGTATAACAAAAGAAACTATCTCATTGATAATCCCTCTGATTGCATCACTGATATCCACCTGTATGTTGAGGGATTTTAGAGTTCCGGTTATTATCTCGTAAATCTTGGATACGATAGGAATCTCTTT
>JAADEU010000019.1 GCA_013153235.1 Aquificota bacterium
CCGTCTTACCCTTGAGGCTCTTCCTGCGCCATTTTCTGGGGAGTGGTTCTCCCCCTTTCTGCTATAATTAAAATCATGAGGATTTTTGCTGTTTTTCTGGCTTTGTTTCTTACTGCATATGCATTTTCAGAAAAGGAGAGGGATACCCTCCTAAGGGTAATACAGGGGCTTTACCAGGACAGGGTTTATAATATCGCTGCTAAAAAATGTGAGGAATATCTGGAAAAAGCCTCTGAAAACGACCCCTACAGGGAAAAGGTAATCAAGGTTTTATTTCATTCCCTGTATAACGCAAAGGATAAAAAGGGTTTTCTGGCAGCACTGAACACTGTATCCGGGTATAAACTTTCACCTGATATTGCAGAGGAGATATTCACCCTGGGAATGAAACTGTTTGATAAAGAACCTGCCGGACAGGCTGAGGTTGTCAGATTTTATATAGATTACACAGATGGCTACAGAAAAAAACAGCTGTATCTTCTACTTGCAAAACTGTACACAGAGGCAAAGCTGTGGGACAGGATTCTGAAACTTCCCGACTATAAGGAACTGAACTTTTATAAAGTCATAGCCCTTTACAAAATGGGGAGATACGATGACCTGATTAATTTTACAGAAGAAATGGCAAAGTTCCTCCCTGAGGATAAAGACAATGTGATGTACTACAGGGGTCTGGCATTTTTCAAGAAAGGAGACATAAAAAAGGCAGTTTCCATAATTGAGTCTGTTACATTTAAGACCCCGGAGATGGTAAAGTTCCTCTCAGATTACTACATAAAAGAAAAAAACTACCTGAAAGCAGAAAGGTACCTCAGAATTCTCTCACTGGAAAACGGGTATAAAGATTATGCCTACTATTACCTTGGTGTAATCTACGACCTTGATAAAAAATACAAAAAGGCATCCCAATATTACAAAAAGGCCAGCCAGTTCAAGACAAAATACGGACAGCTGGCCAGGAAGAGACTTCTCCAGCTTAAAGAAGCAGGGGTTATAGAAGGGGAAAAGTTTTACTCCGTCAGAATTATCCTGTATTCGGATAAAATCAGAGCAGAAAATCTGATAAGGAAAAAATCACTCACAGACTGTTTTGTCAAAAAATACAAAAAATATTACGCAGTTTACTGTGGTATGTTTAAAAACAGGGCAGATGCACAGAAAGAAAGAAAGCTCCTGAAGAAAAAAGGTTTTAAGGATGCAGTTATAGACACGATTATCAGATAAAACTGCTCTAAATCATTTTTTTATCCGTCTCTTTTCTGTATCATTTTCTCAAAATCAAGAAAAAGGAGGTCTGTTGTATGTCGGCAGAATTCAAACATGTATTTGTATGTCTTCAGAGAAAACCACCGGGAATGCCTTCCTGTGGAGACAAAGGCTCTGACCAGATTTTCCAGAAGTTTCAGGAAGAACTTATGATGAAAAATCTCTTTGATAAGATGGCCGTTACACCAACAGGCTGTCTTGGACCATGTATGATGGGTCCAACGGTTGTTGTTTATCCTGATGCCGTATGGTACGGGAATGTAAAACCTGAGGATGTACCTGAGATTATCGAAAAGCACATCATCGGCGGTGAACCTGTAGAGAGACTCGTTACATCAAAGGGAAGACCACCTGCAATATTCTAAAATAAAGGCCCCGTCAAGGGGCTTCTTCTTTTTGCAAATCATTTGCAAAATCTTCCCTCATCATTTATACTATCTTCATGAAGATATCACAGCTTTTAAGGGACAATAAAAGAAGTATCTCGTTTGAGTTTTTTCCACCCAAAACCCCTGAAGGGGAAGAGGCTCTATTCAAAACAATAAAAGAGCTGGAGTTTATAAACCCCACATTTGTATCTGTTACCTACGGTGCAGGTGGTACGACAAGGGAAAGAACCATAAGGGTGGTAAAAAGGATTCACACAGAAACATCCCTGACTGTGATGGCCCATCAGACATGTATAGGCCATACCAGAAATGAGATAAAGGAGATTCTCCAGCAGTACAGGAATATAGGTGTCCAGAACATTCTTGCCCTCAGGGGAGACATTCCACAGGGACAGGAGGAAAGCTTCGTTTTCCCTCCAGATGGATGCAGGTACGCCAGTGAGCTGGTGGAGTTTATAAGAAACAGTTTTGGGGATTATTTCAGTATAGGGGTTGCTGCGTATCCTGAAGGGCATCCTGAAAGCCCAGACCTGGAGACAGACCTGAAGTTCTTCAAAAAAAAGGTGGATGCCGGAGCTGAATTTGCAATAACACAGATGTTTTTCGATAACAGGTATTTTTATAACTTTATGGAAGAACTGCAGAAAATAGGTGTGGATATACCTGTTATACCGGGAATAATGCCCATTACCAACTTCAAACAGATAAGAAAGTTTGCCGATATGTGCGGTGCCACAATACCCCGCTTTCTGATTGAGAAACTGCAGCCTGTGGCGGATAAGCCTGAAGAGGTGGAAAAGATAGGTATAGAGTTTGCCGTCAGGCAGTGTGAAGACCTTCTAAAAAACGGTGTGAAAGGACTTCACTTTTATACCCTGAACAAATCAAAGGCCACCATTAAAATCTACCAGCAGATAAAAGACCTGATTTAAAGGGGCAAAAGCCCCTGCTGTTTAATGTGGATGTTTTTTCATAAACTCTTCCCAGGTCATATCAAATCTGTAGTACAGCCATTTTGCAACGGCCTCTTTTGCTTCATCTGACATATTTTTTCCTACAGCAGGCATAACCCCGAATATCTTGTAGGCCCTTGGCAGGCATACACCCTTTTCCCTTGAGGGATTTGTTATGTAGTCTTTAACAAAGGCCACAAACTCCTCCTCTGTGGGATAAAACTTTTTGACCCTTGCTGAAACCTCTGACATTGGAGGGGCTCCAAATGGAGGTCTTCCGTGTTCCCTCACGTACTGTCTGAGTTTTCTCATTTTTTCAGGACTTACAGTTTCCCAGTGGCAGGCTGAACAGTTGTTTTTATAAACCAGATAACCCTTCTTTATTTCAGCCTCAGGTGGTTTCTGGGTGGACTGGGTCTTACAGGCTGTCAGTGCCACTGCCGCCACTGCCAGTCCGATGATGGCCTTTCTCATGTCTACACCTCCTATACATTAAGTATTCTGTAAGTAATCAGTGTTTCAATCTGTCCAATTACTCCACTGATTACTAGATATAATATTATAACTAAAATTATGAACTGGAAGTTCTTTGAACCTTCAGAAGGTATCTTAAGAACTTTCTCAGCCCCGATAAAAATGAGGTAGAAGGTGTAGAACATACCCAAGAACACCATAAACATGGACAGTGGGGAGTTTACCACATAGAAAATACCTGCCACCCATGAGGGAACCAGTGCAAATGCCGCAACGGTGAATGATTTTGCCGGGTCCTTTATACCACCAAAAGCAGGGGACAGGAAGTATATAATGATGGTAAATACGAGGGGTTTAAACAGCTCAAAACCATAAGTGACAAGCATTATCATCAGTTCCTGTGTGATATCGTTGTCCATAAGCTCATTCATGAGGGCTTTCATGTATGCCACTGTTCTTTCCGGCTGTTCCGGGTCATTTTCAGCCATCTCAAGGAATTTTTTTACCGCAGATATGTATATATCCCTGAAAACGACAAATCCTATAAAATGACTAACTGCCGGGATGAACGCGAAAAATATAACCAGTTTTGTATACAGCTGGGTTATTGTGTAATTTTTTTCCCCTAATTTTTCCCAGCTCTGTTTTGGCCTGAGATAAAGCTCAAGGAAATCTCTGAACATTGACTGCCTCCAGAAAGTTTTAAACCTTACTTATCTTACTTTTAATCCCCCTAAATATCAATTAAAATTTTGATAGGAGGTGGCTTTATGGACAAGTGGGAAAAATACCGTCTGTTTATCGGAAAAAATGCAGATTATTACATACAGAGATTTAAAAAGTTCGAGGAAACAGGTGGAGCCCTCAGCTGGAACTGGCCTGCCTTTTTCTTTGGTATCGTCTGGATGCTCTACAGGAAGATGTA
The DNA here is from genome assembly GCA_013153235.1 of Aquificota bacterium. Taxonomy (GTDB): domain Bacteria; phylum Aquificota; class Aquificia; order Aquificales; family Hydrogenothermaceae; genus Persephonella_A. Next base: position 4,008 of record JAADEU010000019.1, read on the forward strand.
TCTGTACGGGCTTATTGCATTTTTGGCAGGTGGTATCCTGGGGATGATGATAGCTGTGATGTCCCCCGGTAATATGCTCCTTGCAGCAGGGGTTCAGCTCTGGCTGATGATAGGTTTTGGAGCTTTTGGCAATTATATCTACTATTATTTTGTCAAAAATCAGGTCCAGCGTCTGGAAAACCTATACCATGACCCTGAGGAGCTTAAAAGGGCACTGGAAAGTTACGGTGGGACCAATATGGTAGCTCCACTGCTGTACTTACTGATTATTTTCATACTCCAGATTATAACAATTAAGTCACAATAAATTACAGATAAAAATACGGAGGTTAAGATGAAGCAATTAAAACAGCTGATTACACAGGTATGGGAAAACAGGGAACTGCTAAATGAAAAGCAGTATCAGGATGCTGTAAGGGAAACCATTGACCTTCTCGACAAGGGAAAACTGAGGGTTGCAGAGAAAAAAGAGGGTGAATGGGTTGTAAATGAGTGGGTGAAACAGGCGATACTTCTGTTTTTCCCCATTCAGGAGATGGAAGTTATGGAGGTTGGCCCATTTGAGTATTACGATAAAATACCCCTTAAGAAGAACTGGAAGGAAGCCGGTGTAAGGGTTGTTCCTCCGGCAACAGCCAGATACGGCTCTTTCATAGAAAAAGGGGCGATACTGATGCCCTCTTACGTGAATATCGGGGCCTATGTTGGTAGTGGAACCCTCGTTGATACCTGGGCAACTGTAGGTTCCTGTGCACAGATAGGTAAGAATGTTCATCTCTCCGGTGGTGTTGGTATAGGTGGTGTTCTTGAACCTCCATCTGCAAAGCCGGTGATTATTGAGGATAACTGTTTCATAGGCTCAAGGTGTATCATTGTTGAAGGTGCTGTTATAGAAGAAGAAGCGGTCCTCGGAGCAGGTGTGGTGATTACCGGCTCAACCAGAATCATTGATGTTTCCGGAGACGAGCCTGTTGAGTACAGGGGAAGGGTTCCTGCCAGAAGCGTTGTGATACCGGGGGTTATGAACAAGAAATTTCCTGCTGGTGAGTACGGCGTTCCTGTTGCCCTGATTATCGGAAAGAGAAAAGAGTCCACAGATAAAAAGGTATCTCTTAACGAGGCCCTCAGGGAGTTTAATGTAGAGGGGTGATAACCACCCCTCCTGGAATAAATCTGTAAGGAGAGGTTATGGGGAAGGATATACCGTTTTTAAAAGGCGTGGAGACATTTAAGAAACTAAAGTTCAGGGAGTATGAGAAAAAGTTCAAAGAGCTGATAGAAAAGGGGCAGCATCCAAAGGCCCTTTTTATAACATGTTCAGATTCCCGTATCCATCCTGATGAGATTACAGGTGCAGACATAGGAGACCTGTTTATAGTCAGGAACATAGGCAACATGGTACCTCCATTTAAACCAGACAACGAATTCCACGGGGTTGCCGCTGCTGTGGAGTATGCCGTTTCTGTCCTGAATGTGCCTGACATTATCGTGTGTGGTCATTCCCACTGCGGAGCCTGTGAATCATTGTACAAAGACCTTCCTGATGATATTGAGATTATACATGTGAAAAAATGGCTTGAAATAGACAACGATGTTAAGGAGCTTGCCCTCCAGACCATACCTGAAAGGTGCAGGGAGCTGTACGAACTGACAGAAAGGCTGAATATAATTAAACAGATAGAAAACCTCCTGACATACCCCGGGGTGAAGAGAAGGGTGGAGGAAGGAAAGCTCAGACTCCACGGCTGGTACTACATTATAGAAAAAGGGGAAATCGAGTACTACGACCCGGAGACAAACAGATTTTACCCTATTGCCCAGTGAGTCTTTCTCTGGTAGATTTTCTGTATGGTTGAACTGATTCTGGCCGGTCTATTTGTTATGTTTGCCACCGGCCTTGGTTCTGTTGCCGCCGTGGTTTTCAGAAGACTGCCTGACTGGGGTCTTGATTTCAGTATGGCTTTCAGCGGCGGTGTTATGCTGGTGGCATCCTTCACATCCCTCATACTGCCCTCCATAGACATAGGCGGTGCCGGCATCACAATGGCTGGGATAGTCTCTGGTTTTTTATTGATTTATCTGATTGAAAAGGTCATGCCCCACGAGGAGTATTTTATAAAAATAAAAAGGACCACTCTGGAAAAGGAAAAGCTGAAAGGGGTCTTTCTTATCGTATCCGCCATCATAATACACAACATACCTGAGGGGATGGCCGTTGGTGTTTCTATGGTGAATGATGTGGATAAAGGATGGGCTACAGCTATTGCCATAGGTATTCAGGACATACCTGAGGGGCTTGCCGTATCACTGCCGCTTATAATGCTGACAGGAAGGCTGTGGATTCCTGTTATTGTCGGATTGCTCAGCGGTTTTTCCGAGTTTGTTTTTACGGTGGCAGGCGGGGTGGTCTTCAGCACATTTTCCTTTATTCTTCCCTTTGGCCTGTCCCTTGCCGGAGGGGCGATGATTTACGTAACGGTCAAGGAGGTATTTCCCCAGGTATATAGAAACCGGCATGAAACCATCGTTACAGCCGGCTTCCTTGTAGGTCTGCTCCTGATGCTTTATCTGGATACAACCCTGGGCTGATTCATTCGCTGAATGTTTTTGTGTGGTAAACATAAACCTCTAAAGGATAGGTAAGCCAGCAGTCTGATGGCAGTCCGGCCTTCATACACAGATGGGATAAAAACTGGGTCTTATCAGGAAGCTGCTCCCACACTTCAGGAAGGAACGTTGCCTGGTGATTGCCGTACCTTATGATGAGACCATCTCTGAATGGCTGTATCTTCTGGAGCAGGTCGTAAGGGTCAGAGTACTGTAATGGTTGCGGGTAAGACAGGACAGAAACCTTTACCTTTATGTTTGGTAGCTCTTCCGGTTTCACAGGGAGAAACCTTGGGTCTGATGTGGCAGCGGCTATTGCGTTGTGTATAACATCTTTGTAAAGGGGCTGGTGGGGTAAAACTGAACCGATACATCCCCTCAGCTGGTGTGTAGGTGATACCTCAAGGGTTACAAATGAGGCACCCTTTTTCTTCCAGCTTTCGTATGGAACCTCCTGAAGGTCTATCTCAATACCGTTTTTCAGATACTCCTCTATGGCAGTCCTTGCAAGTTTTACAAGGGCCTGCCCTTCTTCTTCGGATATCTCATCCAGTGAGACTATAACATCTTCCATCTTTACTCCCCTCTGTAGAATATGTAACTTGCATAACCTACAACGGCTGACCTGTCTCCGGATGTATCACCGGATGTTTTATAGTCCAGTACCTTGCCCTTCCATCCTTTTCTCCTCGCATAATCAATCATTGCTGCAAGACCTGTTTTCCCACAGGCTTCACACCTGTCAAGGTAAGAAAGGTTCAGATTCTCAACGGCAAGATTACAGTTTATATCTATCTCCCTTGCCACAGGGTCCGGATAGTAATGGCTCAGGTCTGTACTTATCACCACCACAACATCATCCCTGTCGTCCTTAATCCTGTCTATCACCCTTTCCACCACAGAATAATCAACCTGTCCGTAAACGACAGGTATGATTGAAAAGTCCTCAAGAACCATCTGTAAAAACGGTACCTGAACCTCAAGGGAGTGCTCCTTCATGTGGGGAACAGTGTTCAGGGTTATTGGAAGGTCTTTATTTTCAAGGACGAACTTCTCTATCTCCCTTTTATTGACCTTTACCTCACCAAGGGGTGTTATCCAGTAGTCGTAGTACCCGAAGGATATACCGTTAAATGGAACGTAATGGGAAGGTCCTATCAGGAGAATATCGTAATGCCTGTTTCTATCAAGATTTAGAAACTGCTTGTAACTGACACCTGCTGTTGGTCCTGAGTATATATAACCTGCATGGGGTGATGCTACCGCCTCAGGCCTGTATGGATACAGGGGAGCTTCCTCTAGAAATGTCCTGAGCATCTTTTTCAGTTCCACCGGGTCCGCTGGGTAGAACATATCACTGACAGCCGGTTCTCTTACCTGGATAGCCATTTTACCCCTCCGTCTTTTTGCTTTTAATATTGTTCTTTTTATCTGTTTTTCAACTTTCCTGTTTTTCTGTATATATAGACAAGGATTTCGGCTACAGCCTGGTAAAGTTCCGGTGGTATCTCCTGATTTATCTCTATCTGGGAGAGTGTCTCAACCAGAACAGGGTCTTCCTTTATAGGAATATTGTGCTCCCTTGCTATCTGGATGATTTTTTCACCAATATGTCCTTTTCCTTTTGCCACAACCTTTGGGGCCCTGTCCTTTTCCCTGTCGTATCTCAGAGCAACAGCCTTTTTCATGCCTTTAGCCTCAAAAAGTCCTCATCTATAAATTTTCTGTCTTCAGGAAGCTGTTTCAAGAATTTGATGGAGACATCTGAAAAACCGTATCCTTTAAGCCTCTCCCGGAGCGTATCTGCATCTTCTTCTATCAGCTGTTTTAAAGTTTCATCCTCCACAAACAGGTTTACATAAAGCTCTTTTCCAAACTGGAATATCCCTGCAGTTACCTTGCCAAGGTTTTTAAAATCAAGGTCTATCCTGCAAAAATAAACATTTTTCCCCCGGCTACTCTTTTTGAAAAACAGGTCTCCCCTGTCAAGTTCCTGCCACAGTACAGGAACAAAGGTAAATATCCCCCCTGTCAGTCTTGAGAGAAGCTGATAGTTTTCCACTGTTTTTAGCATCTGTTTTTCTTCAGGGGAGAGGTTTTCCTCCCTGAGCAGTAGGCCTTTCAGGTCCCTTTCCAGACCCTTCAGGTCTTTCTTTTTCAGTTTATTTTCAAAAAAAATTCCTGTTGCGGCGATAAGCTCTTTCATTTTTTCAGGCTGTAAATTCTGAATGTTGGGGAATAGCTGTCTGGCAACTTCCAGCTCCTGAACAGGAGGTTTTACCGTTTTTAATCCGGCAGACAGGAGGTTCGCAAGTAGAGATGCCTCTTTCTGGGACATCCGGGATATATTTTCAAGGCCGGTCTGGAAAAGAAAGTTCAGTATACTTTCCTTGAGCTGCGGTGATGATTCAAGGAGGGAAAGAATGTCCCTGAGCTGTGTTTGCTGAAAGTTCAGAACCTGCAGGGTGTTGTTTTTGTCCAGAACACCGATAATCTGTATTTTCAGTCTGTGGTCTGTTGTGGGGGTGTTGAGAATCTTCAAAAGCAGGGATGTGTCCTTCTGGAGGGGAATATCCGTCTCAACGGTCATAACACCCCCTTTCATCCTGAGAACCACTCCCCCTGTAGGGAGTATGTCAATGACTTCAGCCTTTACCGTCTCCCCTGCCCTCAGATGTATGGATTTTCCAAGGGGTTTTACTATCTGGAAAAACTCGTAGTTGTTGATAAAAGGTTTGATGTTAATCATCAGGGGGCTCCATATGGAGGCTTTATTTTATTATCGGGAGAGGGAACTACTTTTTGTAAACCTTTCTTTTGAATATGTCCTTTGGAGAGGCAACCCTGTCTATAAACAGCTTTCCTATCAGATGGTCCATCTCGTGCTGTATAACAACAGCCTCAAACCCCTCTGTATCAAAGGTTATGGTATTGCCGTTGATGTCTTCAGCCTCTACCTTTATCCAGTAATGTCTCTTTACATTCCCTGTGTAGTCAGGAACAGAGAGACAGCCTTCCCTTATGATTATTTCCCCGTCGTGGGCGATTATCCTTGGATTCGATAGAATCATAAGGCCGTGGTTTGTCTTGTTGTATTTGTGTTTGTAGCCTGAGGCGTCCACTATGATGGTCTGGATATGTTTATTTACCTGGGGTGCGGCGATACCAACCCCTGCAGGGGAGTTTCTCATTGTGTACAGCAGTCTGTCAACAAACTGCTTAAACTCCTTCCCAAAATCAACAACAGGAATGGACTGTTTTTTAAGCCTTTCATCCGGGTATGTGAGTATCTCAAATTTTTCCATTACATCTCCACAGTCTCAACCTTTTCAAGGTTTATGTCTATATTCAGCTCCCCTTTCAGTCTTTCTATCTCAGGCTGTATGTCCTCTTCTGAAAGACCCTCCGGAAACTCCAGCTGTGCTATCAGTACATAAATCTCAGGCGTTTTTTCTGTTCTCAGGTCGGTGATATTTATTCCCCTATCTGCAAGGAGTTTTGCCACGCTGTAAACGATACCCGGTTTGTCGGCACCGTAAACAACAAGGCTGTATATCTGGCCTGATTTATGCTCCTGATTAAATACATCTTCAGGAATCTGTCTGACATTGATAAACAGGTTTTTCTCCTGAGCAACATTTCTGAAACTTTCTTTTAGCTCCTGTTCCGTGATATTTTCCTCTTCTGTGGCAACGATAAGCATCACGGCAAACTCGTTGTTTAATCTCGTCATTGCTGAGTCTTCAATATTAAAACCCTTTTTATATAAAACCTCTGTAAGCCCTGCAACGATACCTGGCCTGTCCTCGCCAACAGCTGTTATAACAAAATGTTTCACAGCTACACCTCTTCTTCGCTTTCTATCTCTTCAATATACGCCCTGTAGTCCTCTGCCGTCATCAGGTCTTCCAGTTCTGTGGTGTCTGACATCTGCATCTCGTACAGCCATCCCTCGCCATACGGGTCTGTATTTACAAGACTGGGGTCTTCCTTCAGGTCTTCATTCACAGATATGACCTTTCCGGTAAGTGGGGAGAACACATCAATGGCCGCCTTTACAGACTCAACGGAAGCTATCTTATCACCTGCTTCAACTTCTGTTCCTGTTTCTGGCAGTTCCACATAAACGACATCACCAAGCTGATGCTGTCCATAATCTGTTATTCCTATTACGGCATCGCTGCCCTCTGCTTTTACCCAGAGGTGCTCTTTTGTATAATAAAGTCCATCTATTACCTTGAAATCTTCTGCTGCCATCACAGCCCTCCTGCTTTATAATTTAAATTCAGCACTACTATTATTATAGATTAAGTGAGGGACAGGGCAATGACAATTAAAGAAAATGTCCAGAGAGTTATTGAAAAAATACATGAAGCTGCGGTGAAGGCAGGCAGGAACCCTGAAGAGGTTATACTCCTTGCAGCTTCAAAAACACAGCCGGTGGAAAAGATACTACAGGCTTACCATGCAGGTGTCAGATATTTTGGGGAAAACAGGGTTCAGGAAGGAATGAAAAAAATACAGGAAATAGGAGAACTACCGGAAATACACTGGCATCTGATAGGTGGGCTCCAGACAAACAAGGCGAAGTACGCGGTGAAGTATTTTGAGCTGATACATTCCCTGGACAGAGAAGCCCTTGCAGATGAGCTTGATAAAAGGGCAGGGAAAATAGGAAAGGTCCAGGAAGTTCTCATTGAGGTAAATGTGGGTCATGAAGAAACAAAATACGGTGTCGAGCCTGAAAGACTGAACCAGCTGTTTGAGTACTCCCTTAAAAAGGAAAATCTGAAGATAACAGGTCTGATGTGTATTCCCCCATATTTTGAGGATAAAGAGAAATCAAGACCGTACTTTGTTATGCTCAGGGAGATGAGGGATAAGCTCCAGGAAGAGTTTGGCGTGGAACTTCCCCACCTTTCAATGGGTATGTCCCACGATTTTGATGTTGCTGTTGAAGAAGGAGCAACGATAGTCAGGGTGGGAACGGCGATTTTTGGAAAAAGAGAGTAGCTCCCCGAAGGGAGCCTACATAGGAAGGTCAGGAGGTCTTTTTCTTAAGCTCTTCTTCTATAAGCTCAGCTGCCTTTACAGGGTCTGGCTGAATCATAAATCTGGCCCCGAGCATGTCCTCAAGGTCCCTTGTCAGCAGTCTTGTGAATGCAGGACCCCCAACGATAGGAGGAACAGGATTTACGTAGGTATTTATTCCCAGAGAAACGGCAAGAAGTCCATCTATGAGAGCGTCATTATTGTAATACTCCGGAGCTGCTGCAATTACAGGCAGTGCACTGGGGTCAACACCAAGATATTCTGCAAGGGCAATTATAAGCAGAGCCATTCTTCCTGTATCAAGGCATGAGCCAAAATTAAGAACTGGAGGTATATCAAGGGCTTCACACACCGCCTTAAGGCCTTCTCCTGCAAACTCCTTTCTGCCTCTTGAGTTTGTGAATCCCTCAACCTGTGCCAGGGATGAGGCACAGCCTGCTATCAGAACAAGAATATCTCTCTTAAGCAGTTCTTTTATAAACTCGTATGTAAACATACCGTGGCCGTTTTTCATGGTTGTACAGCTCACAAGACCAACAACGCCTTTAATTGCCCCGCTCTGTATAGCCTCAAAAAGTGGGTCTGGTGTTCCCCCAAGTACCTTAAGCAGGCTTTCTACCCCAAAACCTGCAATGTAATGGGTTTTGTTTTCCGGTATATGTATTTTGTAAGTTTTTCTTCTGTTTTTGTATGCTTCTATGGCTTCCATTATCAATTTCTCCGCCTGCTGCTCTGCAACAGCCGGGTCGTACATGTACTCCTGTTTTGCCTCCACATCCCGCAATCTAACAACTGAGCTCACAGGTATAAGCTTTGTGTGGAGTTTGAGGGTCTGTACAAGATTGGCCATTCCTGGAGCTGCACAATTTTTGTCCATCAAAAATGCATCAACGGCACCTGTTGCCGCCACAAATTCCTGGGTGAGCCAGTTACCTACCTGTCCGTCTATGTACCTTGCTGTATCGGGTCTCTGAAGCAGTTCCTGTCCTGTACACAGACTGCCGTAAACCTTTATGCCCTTTGCACCTGCTGATTTTGCAATATTCTGAAATTTCCTTTCTTTTGCCTTTCTGGCAACAACACTACCTATCCATGGAACATGTCCGTGGACGACTATATTTACATAATCCTTGTCCAGTACACCAATATCGGCATACCCCTCTGTTATATCCGGAGAGCCAAAGAAAATATCCCTTATTATTGTGGTTGCTATGTTCGCCAGAAAACCACCAGACAGACCAAGTCTCAGGGAGGTCAGTGCAAGGTCAATGTAATCTGTATCTATATTGGGCATTACCTTTGCTGAGGCCTCATGGCTTTCGAATATGTAACCTCCAGGGATTATTCCCAGATTTTTCCATATCTCAACACGGCTCTCAGGGGCAAGTTTTTCAATGAGTGTCATTGGCTGGTTAAGGTCCTTCATAAACTCCTTCTCCAGAAAGTCCGCCAGTCTTCCTATCAGCTCTTCATCTGAGCCCTCTGTGCTCAGGCCAAGTCTATCGAGAAACCACAGCAATTTCTGTCTGTCCTTTACCTTGAACGGACCCTTTCCCTGTGCCACCGCTTTAAGGGTTTTCAGTGTTGTTTTAAAGTCGTGGGTGTAGGCTGCTCCCCCCTGATTTACAAGTCTTAGGAGATTCCTTGCCGCAAGACCATCGGCATCAATACCACATTTTCCCCGTGGGGCCCTTCTTTTGATTCTACACGGGCCATCAGGACATAATGTGCAGCATCTTCCCTGCTCCCCAAAGTGACATATTGCCCCCTGCCTTTTCACCCTCTCAAAGAAGGTGTGTTTAAAACCCATTGAGTTTAAAAATGAGTGCATCTCTTTTACCGACTGGTGGGGTGTTACACAGTAATCGCAGCTCATTTTGCTACCCTCCCTTTATAAAAGATTTGGTGCCCAAAATAAGTGCAAAATTCAGTTAAATTGCATAAAAATAGTTCATATATCCGGTATATTTTCTGTTTTTTCCCTATTTTTTTACCTGCCCCATATTGATTTTTAGCAATTTACATGCCACTTTATTCATTAGGTAAGGAGGTTGTGATGTTAAGAGCATTACTTTTTTTCCTGGTTCTGTTTTTTACAGCTTACGGGGATGTTATTGTCGGAAGGTGGGAAGGGCCTGTAAGCCCTGTAATGGCAGACTATATCAAAAGGGTTGTTGAAAGCGGAGAGAAACAGGGGGCAAACCTTATAGTTATTGAGCTTGATACCCCTGGTGGTCTTGAGTCTGCCATGAGGGATGTGGTCAAAACAATTATGAACACCTACATACCTGTTGTTGTTTATGTTTATCCATCAGGTGCGAGGGCGGCTTCTGCAGGGGCGATAATTACCATATCGGCGGATATAGCTGCGATGGCTCCTTCCACAAATATAGGCTCAGCCTCACCTGTCCAGATGACAGGTAAGGAGATGGATGAAACGATGAAAAAGAAAGTGATAAACGATATGGTGGCCTTTGTTAAGAGTATAGCCAGGGAAAAGGGCAGAAACGAAAAGGTCATTGAAAAAATGGTAACAGAGGCATTGAACCTTTCTGCTGAAGAGGCCCTGAAAAAAGGGGTTATAGATGTAATTGCTGCAGACCTGAGGGAGCTTTTCAAAAAGATAAATGGCAAAAAGATAAAGAAAAAAAATGCAGAGATAACGGTTTCTGTTTCTGAAGACGAGAAGGTTGTGTACGTGGAGAAAGGATTCAGGGAAAAACTCCTCTCAATACTGGCAAATCCAACACTTGCGTATCTTCTGCTGATGATAGGTTTTTACGGTATTTTCTTTGAGCTTTACAACCCCGGTTCAGTCATACCTGGGGTTGTGGGGGCTATATCCATACTCCTTGCCCTGTATGCACTGAATGCGATTGATGTTAACTGGCTGGGGGTTCTACTGATAATCCTTGGAATACTCTTTTTTGTCCTTGAGCTTATCACCCCAACATTTGGTGCCCTTGCCGTAAGTGGTGTTATAGCCCTGCTGATAGGTTCAATCATCCTTGTAGACCCATCATCACCTTACGGGGACATACCGATGAAGGTGATTATACCTGTTGTTGCATTCAGTGCTGTATTTTTCCTTTCCATTGCATATCTTGGATTAAAAGCCCAGAGGAAAAAAACCCAAACAGGGAAAGAGGGAATGATTGGGAAAAGGGGAATCGCCCAGACGGATATAAACCCTAAGGGGAAGGTTTTTATTGAAGGGGAGATATGGGATGCTTACTCTGAAGAGCCTATAAAAAAGGATGAAGAGGTGGAGGTTCTGGCTGTAGAGGGTCTTAAACTCAAGGTCAAAAGGGCTGAGGGATGATATTCAGAAGCTCAAAACCATTTACCGTTGGGGCGGAGCTGGAAGTCCAGCTGATTGACAGGGAAACTTTTGCCCTTTCCAACTCTTCAGAGTTGATATTTAAAAATATCTCAGACAGATTTAAGGGAATCATACAGCCTGAGGTTCTCACATCAATGGTTGAGATAGTTTCCCCGGTGTGTGAAACCCCCGGAGAGGTTGTTGAGCATTTCAGACAGTCCCTGGTTCATATAGATGAGATAGGGGAAAAATACGGCTTCAGGAGCTGCGCCCTTGGAACCCACTCCTTTGCAAAGAAAGAGGAGACCAGTATTACCGTCAAGGAGCGATACCTGAGACTCCTGCAGGAGCTTCAGATTCTGCTCAGGCAGTTCCTGATATACGGTCTCCACATCCATGTTGGCTTTCCTGACAGTGCATCTGCTGTAAGGGGCTACAATATGGCTATAAACTACCTCCCTGTTTTTCTGGCTCTGTCCACCAGTTCTCCATTTTTCTACGGTGAGTATACAGGACTACACTCTTACAGAACAAAGATATTTGAGCAGCTTCCCAGAGCCGGGATACCTGAATACTTTGACAGTTTTGCCCAGTTTGAGGAGCTTTTTAACCGTCTCAAAGAAGGGGGGTTTATTGAGAGTATAAAAGATATATGGTGGGATGTGAGGCTCCATCCTGACCTCGGGACTGTGGAGCTTAGGGTGTGCGATTCCAATCCGGAGATGGACAGAATAGAGCTTATCATATCCCTGTTTCAGGGACTTTCACTCCTTGCACAGGAGGAGAAGCCTGAGAGGCATTTCCATCAGATTTTAAAACAGAATAAATGGAATGCAACAAGGTACTCTGTGTCTGGAAGGTTTATTGATTCTTCAGGTTTAACAACGATTAGAAAAAAAACTTACAGTATAATAAAAGACCTTGAGAAAAAGGGTATATGGGATGAACTGAAGATAGGGGATAGGATGAAAAGCCTCAAAAATGTGCTGAAGAGGAGACCTGTTTCTGAGAAGATGGTTATAGTTTATAAAAAAACACAGGACATAAAGGTTGTTGAAACGCTGGGTTTTGTCAGATGAAGGGTGTCATATCTGCAGGTGATAGACTGACCGCCCAGGCAGGGGCTGAGATTCTCGAAAAAGGTGGAAATGCCTTTGATGCTGCCGTTGCTGCGTTGCTTGCAGCACCTCTTGCAGAACCTGCACTTACGAGTCTTGGTGGTGGAGGTTTCCTCCTTGCAATAGAGAGGGGAATGCTCCCTGTTGTTTATGACTTTTTCGTTGATGTTCCTCCAAAAAGGGAGGAAAATCCAGACTTTTTCCCTGTATACGTTGATTTTGGCTCTACAGTTCAGGAGTTTCACATAGGAGCTGGCTCTGTTGCGGTGCCAGGTATGGTGGCCGGTATATACCAGATTTACAGGGAAAGGTGCAGCCTTCCCCTTGAGGAGCTTATAAAACCTGCCGTCAGGTATGCGCAGGAGGGAATTTATCTTTCGCCACTTCAGGCATCATTTGTTAAACTCCTTGAGCCTATTTTTACCGCCACAGAAGATTCAAGGAGGATATACGCCCCTGATGGGAAACTCCTTGATAGCCAAACCCTCTATAGAAACCCTGAGTATGCAGACTTTCTGGAAAAATTTGCCGCAGAGGGCTCATGGTTCTTTTACGAAGGGGAGGTGGCGGATAAGATAGAAAAACTCTCCATTGAAAACAGGGGCCTTTTAAGAAAGGAAGACCTGAGAAAATACAGGGTTGAGGAAAAAGACCCTGTTTACTTTCGTTTCAGGGGACTGGATATATTTACAAACTCACCGCCTTCACCTGGCGGTCTTCTTATAGCCTTTACCCTGAAACTTCTTGAAGACAGACAGCTGGACAGCTTTGGTTCTGTTAGCCATGTTTCCGCCCTTGTTGAGGCGCTGCATACCACGCAGGTGTTTAGAAGGGAGCATGTTGACAGAAATATCCACAGGGAAGGGCTGGAACTTCTGCTTGAGGATGAATCACTCCTGGAAACCTACCAGAAATTTTTCACAGGCAGGCTTAACCTTTGGGGAAATACAACCCACATATCTGTTATAGATAGCAGGGGTAATGCTGTAAGCACAACAACGACAAACGGTGAGGGTTCAGGGTATATCATCCCCGGAACAGGGATAATGCTGAACAATATGCTCGGTGAGGAAGACCTTAACCCTGAAGGGTTCTTTAAATGGAAGCCCTACCTGAGACTTCCTTCAATGATGTCCCCGACGGTTGTGATGAAAGGTGAAGAAATCGTCCTTTCCCTGGGAAGTGCAGGGAGCAACAGAATAAGAAGTGCGATACTTCAGGTTATTTTGAATTACACGGTTTTTGGTATGGATATCAAAACGGCCATTGAAAAACCCAGACTCCATTATGAAAACCACACACTGTTTTTTGAGCCGGGGTTTGATAAAGTGGTGATTGAGAAGGGAAAACAGCTTTATGAGACGGTGGTATTCGATACTAAAAGCCTGTTTTTCGGGGGTGTTCAGGCTGTTACAGGGGATTTTGAAGGGGCAGGGGACCCCAGAAGAGGTGGATACACCCTGAAGGTTTACTAATCAAACAGGGCATCCACAAATGCCTTTGCATCAAAAGGCTGCAGGTCTTCAATCCCTTCACCTACACCTATAAACTTAACAGGTATCCTCAGTTCCTTGCATATGGGTATGATGGCTCCACCCTTTGCCGTACCGTCAAGCTTGGTTATTATAATCCCTGTTACATCTGTTGACTCTTTAAAGACCTTTGCCTGGTTAATTGAGTTCTGACCTATTGTTCCGTCGAGAACCAGGAGGGTCTCAACAGGCTGGTCTGGCATCAATTTTTGAATGGTTCTTTTTATTTTCTGGAGTTCCTTTATCAGGTGCTCTTTTGTATGTAATCTCCCTGCTGTATCAATCAACACCACATCGTCCCCTCTGCTTTTGGCAGAGTTTACAGCATCATAAACGACAGCTGCCGGGTCTGCCCCTGGGGAATGTTTCACTATTCTCGCCCCTGACCTTTCAGCCCACACCTCAAGCTGGTCTATGGCAGCTGCCCTGAATGTGTCCGCCGCTGCAAGGACGACCTTTTTGCCTTCCCTGGCAAACTGGGCTGCAAGTTTCCCAACTGTTGTTGTTTTTCCGCTGCCGTTTATACCAAGAAACAGTAAAACAGCAGGTTTTTCATCGCCGAGGTTCAGGGGAGCCTGACATTCCTTCAGTATTTCAAGGAGTTTTTCCTTTAGTAGCTCCTTAAGCTGCTCGCCGTCTTTAAGTCTCCTTTTTTTGCTCTCTTTCCTGAGGAAATCAATAATCTCCTCTGTGGCTTTTACGCCTACATCTGCCTTGAGGAGAACCATCTCTATATCCTCAAAAAGCTCCTCATCTATGCTTCTACCAAATGAGATGGAACTGAACGACTCAACAAACTGTTTTTTTGTTTTTTCAAGACCGCTTTTTAATTTGTCTATCATAGACTTGAACATCGCTGACCTCACCTTTAAATTTAGTAGTAGAATATTTTATCATCACAGATTTAACAACTATATAAAATAGGCCGATAATGGTAAAAAAAGGAGGGTAATATGAGACTGTTAACAGCCGTCATTTTTTCTATATTCCTGACAGCAGGTTCCTATGCAGAAACAACAACAACCGAGCTGTTGGATGAGGCCCAGAACTCAATCAAGGCAGCATTTGAGAGTGGATGTCCAACCTACGCACCGTATGAGTACTACAAGGCGGAAACTTACTACAGAATAGCCAGGGAAGAGACATCAAAGCTTAACACAAAGGCTGGAGATGCTGCTGCCATAAAGGCTATTGAATGGGCATTAAAAGCAATGGCAAAGAGATACGGGGAGGAATAGAAGATGAGAAAAATAACAGCTGCTTTACTGATAACAGGTCTTGTTTCGGCAGGATTTGCCGCCAAAGAGGAAAAAAAGGAAAATCTGTTTGAGAAAAAATTAATGCAGGATATAAAGGTACTGAATGAAAAGATAGAAAATCTGTACAAGCTCCACGTTAAAGAGTGTGCCCCTGAGTATATTGCGAAAGCAGAGGCATATCTGGATGCCATCGATGGAATGAGCTACATAAATCCTGATACAGGCCAGATAGAAAGAACAGAAATCAGTCCTATGGACAAAATAATATTCGAGAATAAAGCAAGGAAGTATCTGGCCATTGCCAAGGAAAAGGTTTACTCAGATGCAGATGGTGATGGTATACCCTGTTATCAGGAAATAGAGCAGGGAACAAACCCATTTGAGGCTGAGAAGAAGGTTAGCAGAGCAGAAACAGAAATGAAAGAACAGAAAGTCTCTGAAAAACCGGAGGTCAAGAAGGTAGGTTATCAGCCTCTTAAAATGCACGCAAGGATACATTTTGATTTTGACAAGTATAACATCAAAAAGGATTACCTGCCGTATCTGAATGTAATCACAAGGTACCTGAAGGCCCACGACAACCTGAAGATAAAAATCGTCGGATATACAGACTCTATAGGTAGCAAGGAGTACAACGACAGACTTGCAAGGAAAAGGGCTGAAGCGATAAAGAAATACCTGATAGACCACGGAATATCCCCTGACAGAATAGAGATTATCGGAAAAGGAAAAGAGGATTACCTGTTTGATAACAATACGCCGCTGAACAGATTTACAAACAGAAGGGCTGAATTCTTTGTTATGGAACCTACAGAATCCCAGTAGGTACTGAATGTGGCTGCAGGAAGGACACATGACCTTGTAAATCTGGCTGTACTTCCTGTGGCTGTTTACTATCTCCAGCCTGAAAATTTTGCCGGATTTGTGGCCGGTTATCTGGCAGGAACCTTTTTCCTTTCCCCTGATAACGATATCTACCATTCGAAACCCAATAGAAGGTGGAAATACCTGAGGATAATATGGCTTCCATACACAAAACTGTTTTCCCACAGGGGGATATCCCATATACCTGTTGTTGGCTCAATTACAAAAATCATTTACCTGTTAACTGTATTTACGGCTTTAGGTGTTCTTCTGGCAGGGGTGATTTACCTGTACGATAAACAGCTATTTGAAAAGCTGGTAAACGGGTACATAAACGGTTTGACCCCTGAAACTGTTATTGGCATCCTGAAACACCCATATACAGTATCATTTGCTGTAGGTCTTATTCTGTCTGAGATTGTTCATGTTGCCACAGATATGGTATATTCAACAGCTAAGAAATTAAGGCTTTTAAGGTGATTAATGAGATTCAGGTCTATACCCCTTTTTAGGATATTCGGCATTCAGGTAAATCTGGATTTCAGCTGGTTTATAGTATTTTTTCTGATTTCCTTTACACTTGCAGAGTACTTTTTTCCCCATTACTATCCAGGGCACAGCTTTGTTGTTTACTGGCTTGTTGGTGCGGTATCTGCCATTTTGCTGTTTGCCTCAGTTTTATTGCATGAGCTTTCCCATTCCCTTGTAGCAATGAAGTTTGGCATACCTGTTAAGGAGATAGACCTTTTTATCTTCGGTGGGGTGGCGATGATAGAGGAGGAAGCCCCTTCCCCTAAGGTTGAGTTTCTGGTAGCCGCTGCAGGTCCTGTCTGCAGTTTTACCCTTGCGTTTTTGTTTTTTATACTTGCCCTTATATACCCTGTTGATGACCTTATAAATGGAATCATCAACTACCTGATGCTTGTAAACTTTGCACTGGGTGCGTTCAACCTCGTTCCGGCATTCCCCCTTGATGGAGGAAGAATACTCAGGGCGATAATATGGGCAAAAAAGGACCTCCTTACGGCTACGAAAATCAGCAGCTGGACAGGAACAGCTTTTGCGTACGTTCTGATGCTGTTTGGTATCCTTTCTGTGATTCAGGGGAATCTGCTCAATGCCATGTGGTATGGGCTGCTGGGACTGTTTTTGAGGAATGCATCAAAGATGAGTTACGAGCAGACCAAACTGTCTGTAATACTGTCAGGGTACAGGGTTGAACAGTTTATGCATACGGTAAAACCGGTCCTTCCTGATGAAACGGTGGCGGACTTTATGATGTACTACTACCCTGTTTACAGGGCAGAGATTTACCCTGTAATAGGTCCAGATGGGAGGCTGTACATCCTGGATGTCAGGCGTTTGAAGGAGATACCCCAGACCCAGTGGGCTGTCACAAAGGTGATTGATGTTGCCCAGCCTATGGAGGTGTATGTCAGCCCATATGACACCCTTTTAAAGGCGATAAAACTTATGAACAGGTACCAGATGGACCAGCTTCCTGTGGTTTATGGAAACACCGTCCTTGGTGTTATAAAAAGGGACGTAATTGAAGCTCTGCTTGAGCGTTACTACCTTCAGGAAAAGCTTCAGGGGAGTTGATATGAAGATATTTATTGTAATTACAGGTTCAGAATTTACTATGGGCCTGAAACAGGAGAAAAACTCCCTGTTCATATCGAGGGAGGCTGTTAAAAGGGGTGCTGATGTTATAGGAATCACAATTGCCCCTGATAATATTTACTCAATCCAGTATGCTGTAAAAATGGCCCTTGATAAAGCAGACCTGGTTATAGTATCAGGAGGCCTTGGACCAACAGAGGATGATATGACAAGGGAGGCTATATCGGAGGCTATAGGAGTGCCTCTGATTTTTGACAAAGACTGGCTGGACAGGATTAAACAGGCTTTAAAAGAGCAGGGAAGGCAGGTTACAGACGGTATAAAAAAGATGGCAAAACTCCCCTACGGGGCTAAAAAGATAGAAAATCCTGTAGGCAGGGCCCTTGGTTTTATAAAGGTTCTTGATGATGTAAATAAGGCTATCGCTGCTGTTCCCGGGGTCCCATCTGAGATGAGGCCGATGGTCCTGAAACTGTTTGAGATGCTGAAAATGAAGGAGTTAGCCGGAAGAATTCATCTGTTTCGAACATTTGGAAAACCTGAGGCCGAGATTGACCAGATTCTCCACGACATAGACGGCAGGGTTTTAAACAGTTCCCCTAAAGGCGTGGATGTATTTATCACCGATAAAAATAGCTTTTTCCTTCAGAATAAGGTGGCTGTTGTAAGGGAAAGGCTTGGGGAACTAATCTATACGGAAAAAGAGGAGGAGATGGAGGAGGTTGTTGGCCGGCTCCTGAGGGAAAAGGGGCTTACCCTGTCCACGGCAGAAAGCTCAACAGGGGGGCTTATATCTGCCAGGATTGTGAATGTTCCCGGTTCTTCAGAGTACTTTATGGGCTCTGTGGTTTCTTATGCAAACAGGGTAAAAACGGATGTACTGGGAGTGTCTGAAAAAGACCTTATGGAATACGGAGCTGTGAGTGAGCCTGTTGCAAAACAGATGGCAGAGGGTGTGAGAAAACTCCTGAAAACAGACATAGCCGTTTCAGATACAGGAATTGCAGGTCCTACAGGTGCAACGCCGGAAAAACCACTGGGGCTGCACTACGTAGGATATGCAGATGATTCTGGGGTTAAGGTTCACAGGGTTGTCTTTAAAGGTGAGAGAAACGATGTCAGGATGGCCGTCTCCCAGTACGCATTGAATCTTGTAAGGCTAAACTGTCGGTGATTGTTATCTGACCTGTTTTTTGAGATTCTCTCTGGCTATCTGGACTGTATCTTTTAACCATTCTACAGCTTCTGTTTTGTAATTCTTGTATTTTTCATACAGTTCTAACGCCTTGAGGTCGTATTGGTAGAGCAATTCCAAATCCTCTGGAGAAAGGAGATGTTTGTTTTCTTCTATTACCCTCCTCTCTGTATACATTACAGAGGCTTCAGGGTCATCCTCACTGAAGAAATCTAAATCTATCCCGTAATTTCTGACAAGCTTCTTTAATCTCTCTGCTGTATACATTCTCTTTAACCTCTTTCCCCTTAATAATATGGTCATTTATCCAGCTTTGCAAATCAATATCCAGCTTAAAGGCAGTTTCAATTTTCCCGTTTTCGCCTATAATTACAACCCAGTTTCTTTCTAAAAACAGGTAATTAATCTGAGGTTTTTTACCCTTTTCTATTAAAACCAGATTGTGTTTTGCAAGTACTTCTATGATACGTTTTATATACTCTAATTCAGCATTTTTATCTGGTATATGCTTTTTTAAGACCCTCTTTCGTGTATGTTCTGTGAATTTTCTCTTTTTCTTCCATAATACTGGGAATACTTCCAGCAGCTCTTCTTTTGTTTTCACATTTTCAAGGGTTTTCAGGTTTTCTAAGAATTTCCTTTCTGCCTGTTTCTGAATTAATTCTAATCTTATATTGTTCAATGCTTCTCTCAGTTCTCATTTAGATTCTTAAATCTCAGGTAATACAATCTCTACCCTGTTTCTGCCCCTTTCTTTGGCAAGGTAGAGAGCTTCATCAGCCCTTCTTATAACTGTGTCTGTAGTATCCTCGGGGACGGCTTCCGTGATGCCGAAGCTGGATGTGACCTTTTTCACATGTTCAAATGGATATTCCTCTATCGCCTTTCTCAGTTTTTCTGCAAGAATCTTCAGACCATTCAGGTCTGTTTCAGGTGCGAGAATTACAAACTCCTCACCACCCCATCTGGCAAAGGTGTCAGTGTCCCTTATGTTCTGTTTTACTATCTTTGCAATTGTTTTCAGAACGTAATCCCCAACCTGATGGCCGTATGTGTCGTTAATCTTCTTAAAGTGGTCAATGTCAAACAGTATAACACCAAGGGGTCTTCCATACCGTTTAACCTTTTTGAGTTCCTCCTCAAGAACCTGATTGAACTTACCTTTGTTGTATATGCCGGTAAGTGGGTCTGTTTCGGAGAGTATCTTGAACTTCTCACTCCTTGTCCTTATGTTTATCAGGAATGCAAGCATCGCAAGCAGTGCAAGCTCAACGCTGGCGTACATCATAAGGAATGTTTCAGAGAACAGGAAGATGGTGTTATCCTTTTCGTAGTTGACCAGATATCCAGCCTTTTCCCCTGTCATACTGGTGATAACTATAAATGAAACCACGTAATAATCCCCGTCCACCTTAACATCAACGGCAAAGTTCTTAAACTGCTCAAGTCTGTTTTTCAGCTTTTCCCTCAGTTTCAGATTTATCTGGGAGAGGACCTCAACAGGTATCTGGTAGTTGTTATTGTTTCCGCTTTCATAGTAAAAGTCAGGGTCAATTTCGCTCTGTATGTAATTTTTCTTTTCTTCCTTGAGAAGTCTGTTGACGAGAATCTTTTTGTAAATGAGGAACTGGTATTCCCCTTTAAAAATCTTCCTCAGTTCCTCTTTCACCGCATCGTAGGACAGGATTATCTCAACTGTTCCAAGGAAGTGGTTATTGTAGTAAAGCTCAAATGGGAACTTAAACCCTCCGGTCACCTCTTTTTTTGGGCTGCCAAATATACTGAACTTTTCCTCTTTGATTACATCCCCGAATCTTTCCGGTCTATGGAATCTCAGGAAAACTGTTCCGTCGGGGAATCTAATCTGGAGGAACTTTATCTGGTATTTTTTCATCTCCTGATAGAGGGTCTGCAGTTTTGTATAGATTTTTTTTCTATAAATATTCTGTTTCTGGGCAGGTGCATTGTAGCTTTCGTATAGAAGTTTCAGAATCTCAGGGTCTTTGAAATATCTGGTTTCTATAAAGTCAATCAGCATTTTGTATCCGTTCAGTGTGGCCTTGAATTCCGCTGCTGCCTTTACTATTTTCTGGTTTAGATAGACCTGTTTATTCTGATTTTTCTTCAGTTCAAAGATAAACCAGATAACAATTGATAAAAATACAAAACTTAATATATATATCAGTGCCGATTTTTTTATTTTTGCGTCCATAAAGATAAGGTTATAGTATATATACTATTCAAGTCAATTTCGTTTTAAGGAGAGGAAATGGAAAAGAAACTCTGGGGCGGAAGATTTTCAGAAGGAACAGATGCTTTTGTTGAGGA
>JAADEU010000050.1 GCA_013153235.1 Aquificota bacterium
CAGAATCTTGAGAAAGGTTTTCAGGCAAAATACCATCTCAGGATTTTCAAGGGGATTCTCTGTTATAAGTACATCCTCCGGTAATCTTTCTAAAAACTCCAGACATCCTCTATACCTGTAGATATCTTCCACATCTTTCTGGGAAGATATTCCTTTTCCCTTTCTTGATATCTCCAAATGAAACAACTTTTTCATAAAATGGTAAAGACTTACAAAAAACTCCCCTTTTATTGAAGGATACTCCGCCTCAATCTCCTCTGGAGGCATCCCTGATAGAATTGATTCTACCAAATCCTCTACGGTAATCCGTGTGCCTCTAAAAACAAACTTTCCGCCCCTGATATTCTTTTCCCTGTAAATATCCATTACCATCTCACCTGAAACAGGATTCTCTGGGTAAATATACAGTAAACAGTAAATCCGGTCAATTCACCTTTATCAGTTTTCCTGTCCACAGGAGTGCCAGTTTTGGTACCACAGTTCTACCAGGAAACAGTTTCTCTACGGCCTTTTTGTACAGCAGTGCCTGTGGAGAATATTCTTCAATAATTCTTTTTTCCTGAGCATCATCAAAATATCTGCCTGTCTTAAAATCAAGCACGACTATCTGTCCTCCGGTCTCATAAACAAGGTCAATCCGGCCCTCCACAAGGGTCTGACCATCCAGAAGTGTAAATGGCATCTCCCTGAACAGGATATTCGATGATTTAAGTTCCTCCAGAATCTCTGAACCGGAAAATTTCTCCAGTATATCCCCTGCTGCAGAAAATACCTCATCCCTTACATCCGGGGGAAGCTTCGAGGTATGTATGTCAAGAATCCCCGGGGCCTTCTGGATATCAAAATTCCTGAAGTCTATAAACTCAAGAACATGGTGTACCGCCGTTCCAATCATTGCTGCCATATCACTTCCCAGGGAAAGACCTGTTCTTCTGTCTCCTGTATCCAGTAGCTCTGTAACCGTTGTCATCCGGAGGGCATCTTTGAAGCTGGATGTCATCTGTTTTATCTTTTCTTCCTCCTTTTTTACCTGCCTGAGCTTTTCTTCAAAATCCCCAGTATCCCCACCAACCTGTGATGCAGTCTGGAAGTTTACCTGGCTTACATTTACCCTTTTGACAAGACCGTTATTTTCAGCTGCAGAAATAAAACCGGAGAACCTGTTTTCCTTTTCTTCCTCCGATTCAATAAATATAAGCCTTTCCTTTGCCCTGGTTATAGCCACATAAAAGAGTCTTTCCTCTTCATTTTTCCTCGCCTGAATAATATCCTCCTTCAGTCTGTGAAGGTCTTTTGAGATAACCTTTCTGGATGGGAAGTAAAATAGCAGTTGCCCCCTATGAACAACCACCTCACCACCCCTGCTGTTCAGTCCTGTATTTGAGTCAAGCCTCGAAATAAGAGGCAGTATTACAGCTCTGCTCTCAAGACCCTTTGACCTGTGGATTGTCTGAAGAACCACCGCATCACTTCCCTGTGAGTATGGCAGGGGTACCTGTGCCCTCTCACTCCACAGGATGAATTCCCTGAGGGAGTATCCCTCGGCGGTTTTTTCCTGGGCAACAGCCTCAAGTTTTTTAACCAGGTCAACTACAGCAGGATTATCTGACAGCATACACAGGATTTTTCCTGCTTCTGCCTGAAGCACAGCTTTTAGAGCTTCAGCCGGGGTAATATTTCTCCTGTACTTAATCATTCTGAGCACAGGAGATATTACCGAATTTTCTATAATCTTTACAGGTTCCTCCCTGTTCAGGTAAATCTCCCTCTCCTCTGCAGCTACAAATGGCGATTTCAGGACATGGAGAAGATTAATTTTATCTTCAGGAAATGCAATGAGTCTGAGGAGGTTCATCAGATATTTTACTTCTCTGACATCAAAGAGACCTGTGTCTCCGTATGATACTGCCGGAATGCCAAGTTCAGACAACCTGTGTCTGAATACCTCCATGTCCTGATTTTTCCTGAACAGCACCATTATATCCCTGTATCTGTAGCCTTCGGAACGGAGTTTGTTTATTATTTCCCCTGTTAAACAAGCCTGCAGTTCCAGTAAATCCCCCTCTTCACCGATTACGAATCTCTCAACCGCCCCCTCACTGCTACTGTTCCATTTAACAGGTTTCCTGTAATCCCCGTCTATATGCCTGAGCAGGTCTGTTTTTTCCAGCAGTAGATTTGTAAATCTGACTATACTGGCAGTACTCCTGTAGTTTTTCTCAAGAACCACATTTTCAAAACTGCCATTTTTTATAAACTCAAAATAAGCATCCAGACTTGCATCTCTCCAGGTGTATATACACTGTTTCGGATCACCGTATATATGGAGATTGTTCCGTGCAAGGCTCTCAAGTATTCTGGCCTGGACAATGTCTGTGTCCTGAAACTCATCAACAAATATGTAATCAAACTTCTCTGACAGGGCATTTTTTATTTCAGGATGGTTTTTTAAAAGGCTTTCTGTTTTTAGCAGTATATCTGTAAAATCCAGAACCCTGTCCTCTGATTTCTTTCTGTCAACATACCTTTCGAAGGAGTAGTACTTTTCCAGGATGAGATTCACCTTAAGGTCCATACCCTCAACACCTAAACTGTACAGCTTCTCAAATAGCATCCTGTCCAGAAGTCTAAACTCTTCATTTTTTATAAGTCTGTTGAATATCTCCTTCCCACCGGTTGACCGGGGTCTCTTTATTAAAAAGGCCTTTCTATCTGTTGGTCTGTCGTCTTCCTTTACAGCCAGAACATTTCCTGTCTGGAGGCTGGACATAATCCCTTCAGGTGAGTACCGGAATATCTCCCTTTTAAACTCCTCAAGTTCACCGCCAAACCTGTCAAGTATCTGTTCCAGTACGGACTTTGCCTCCACCCTCAGAAGCTGAACTTTTCTGTTCTGATTTCTTATATCCGGAAAAGATTTTTTTACACGGCCTCTGTTTTTATAGAAGGTTATAAATAGCTCTTTTATAGACTCCCCCCTTTCGTCAAAAAACTCAAGTATGTTTGACCAGCTATCCACATCAAATTCATCATTGAGCCAGCTTTCAAAAACAGGCTGGAGGTATTCATCAACGCTGTCAGACATAATTTCTGTGGAACTGTCTATCCCTGTGATTTCTGGATACTTTCTGAGTATCCTGAGGAAAACACTGTGGAATGTGCCTGTATAACTGCTGTCTATAAAAAGGAGTTCCCTGTGGAGCCGCACCTTTATCTGCTGGGGAACGGAGGCATCCTGCAGCATATCTTTTATTCTTGATGAGATTTTTTCTTTTAGTTCTGAGGCAGCCTTCTCTGTAAATGTTAGAATCAGCATTCTCCTGAGGGAGACCTTCTCTTTTTCTATTTTCTGGATGATATCACTTACCAGACTGTACGTCTTTCCCGTCCCTGCAGAGGCAATATAATTGATATTCACTGATTTTCCTCCATAAATTCTACAGGACAGAATTCAGCCAGCTGGCATAAATAACAGACCTGTCGGTCCTTTTTAGGGACAAAATTTCCCCTTAACAGTTCCCCTATATAAGCCCCGACGGTTCTCTCAGCTTCAGAGATTCTGTGTTCATCATCCACGATATAAAACCCATCCCCATCCAGTACGGCAAATATACCTGATTCTTTCACCCGATGGCCTTTTTCCTTTAGAATCTTGCTGTATATAACAATCTGGCTGAACTCCCTGATAAGCTCCCTGTCGTTAAGCCCATTTCTGACAGGTTTTCTGCCTGTTTTGTAATCGTATACGTACAGATTCCCATCCCTGTCTGTTTCTACCCTGTCAATTCTACCCCTGAATATTCCATTTTTATCCTCAACTTCCCTTTCAAGGAGCTCCCTGACGATGGTTCTGCCGGCAATCTTCATCCTGTTTAAATCCCTCTGTATAAAGTCAACAATCCTGTCGGCGGTTTTCTCAATCATTTTCAGCTCAAATGGCCTGTAAGGGGGAATCACCTGGTCTAAAAGGGGTCTCAGACCTTCTACTATCTGCGTTCTGATATTGTTTTTATTTCTGTGGAAGTACTCCTCTGGATTCTTATCTGGAAGGTCCCTGTAAAACCTGTACAGGACTTTATGAATTACCTCCCCTGCTCCGGTAGGGGAAATTCTTCTCTTCTGGTCTGTATCTTCAGACCTAAACCCTGCAATCCCTGTATAAAAATATCTGTAGGGACATTTTATGTAACTGGAAAAGACAGATGGGTACAGCGGTGGTTCTGGTACAGCCTCCTGTATATAAAAATCGTCTGTGGAAATCCTTTTCCACCTGTCCCATCTTTCCTTTATCTGCTTCATACGGCCGTCCATCTGCCATAGCCACAGGGCATTCTCCATCAGAAAATCCTCAAGGAGAATCCCTTTAGTTTTCACCTCAACAGGCTGTGTACCGGTTATTCTCAAAAGCTCCTCTATAATAACCGATGGGGCTGTCTTTCCCTGATTTTCCGTATACAGCAGATAAATATCTGTCTCCCTGTCCAGAAGCGAAACAAAGCCTGCAAGCTGGTGCATAAGGAGGTGGAAGGGATAATCAAATCCCCCAAGTTCCTCTGCACCGGCCAGAATCTCATCTGCAGCTGTCAGGGGAAATTCCCCAGAATTAAGATTTAAAAAAAACAGAGCCGAGAAGTTATGTCCCTCTGCTTCTGTTGGGGAAACCACCTTAACGGCAGGATACCTGACCTTTACTTTTTCTTTTTCCCTGCTGAAAAAACTCCTTATTATTCCGGCAAACTCCCTAAATGTTATATTTTCATACAGCCTTCTGTATAGGCTGCTTTGGGATAGTTCCTCTATTATCATACGGAGAAACTCTACAGTTTCTAAATTCTTCAGATAATCTGTTACAGATTCTAATTTTTGTAGAAAATCATCCAGTTTCCCCTCTTCCGGAAAATTCACAGTGTCCAGCAGGGATACAAATCTTTTATCCAGCGATGGAAAAACCATCTCCTTTAAAAGCTGAAAGCCTTCAAGGCCCTCAAACTCCCTGAGTATTTCTTCAATGGCATCTATATTTCCTGTGTTTATCAGTTCCTCCGATAAAACAGACTGTATCTTCTCAACAGAAAAATTACCTTCCTTCAGCAAAATCAGATTAAGGAGTCTTGCATAAAGCGGCTCATCAACATATCTCACTTCTTCTGTAAGGGTGTAAGGTATACCGTACTTATCAAACAGAGCCTTCAGAACCGGGGTGTACCTTTCCTGAAGGGGCAGAACAACACCTATTCTGTAAGGGGGGACTGACTGTAGCAGTTCCAGTATTTGCTGGGCAACATACTCCACCTGGGAATAAAAGTCAGCCGCCTTAAAAATACGGATATTGCTGCTCTTTACAGGCTCTGTATACTCAAATCTGTATATCCTTCTGCCGGCTTCTATGTTTGGATGGTACTCTTTCTCCTCTATGTGGTCTTCTGTCAGGGATTTATAAAAATCTATCACTTCACTGAAGTAGACATAATTCTGGTAATAACCTGAATTTTCAAGGATAGGGAGAAAAACATGGAAACTACCAGAGAGGGATTTCAGTTTTTTAAACAGTCTCTGGTACAGTGGAGGAAGGGTTCTTATGCCAAAAATCACCATGTAGTCTGTGTAAAAGTCTGTATCTGTATCCAGCGCCTTCAGGTGAACATCTTCCCTGTCCAGATAACCCCCTGTTGCCAGAAAATCTGTGTAGTCATTTATTATCTGTCTTGTAAACCCTGACCGGATATTCTCCAGGGGAATGGAATACTCTTTTATATGCTGAACCAGAAGTCCAAAATCCTCAGGAAGTCCATCGAGGAAATATCCCCTCCTGTAGAGGAATCTCCTGAAAACCATATCCCTTTCAAAATCCTGAAGTGGCTCCAGGGAGGTCAGTTTCCGTGATATATCAATGGGGGTATAAAAGTATGTATTTGCAATGATTCCCCTGTTTTCAGCAAGGAATTCCTTCAGATAACCTGCCATCTGGTTTGTAAAGACGATAAATGTAAATCTGCTCCCTGGTGGAGCAGTATTGTAAAGTTTAAGAAGGTGGTTTTTCAAAAATGAATAACTGCCTGTATAAAGCATCCACCCCTCCATAAGAAAGGTGCCTTGTAGGCACCTGTGTATACTTTTATATTTTCACTACCATACAGGTTGTTGCTTTTTTTACACCTCTTATAGAGTGGATGTCCCTTATAACCACCTTCCCTATCTCGTTCTGGTCTTCACCCTCAAGGAACACGATTATGTCGTAAATACCCGTAACAACGTCTGCAGACCTGACATTTTCTATTTTTGAAAGCTCCTCCATAATGTAGGGAATGTCTGGAGGGTTTGCCTCAATCAATACATATGCCGTTGATTTGTCCTTTATATCTATCTCTTTCAGCAGCTCAGAAAAGGGTATAGG
>JAADEU010000110.1 GCA_013153235.1 Aquificota bacterium
CGGGTCAAAGCCAAGCTCCTCAAGTCTCCTGTCAGCTATATACTTCATATACTTCTCAAGCTCTTTGTAAGACACGCCGAATATAGTTGTTCCCCCGAATTTGGTCTTCAGGTAGTTCAGCTCAAGCTCAACAGCATCGATAATTGTCTCCCTTATGTTATCAACGAACTTTTCATCATCAACAATTTCAGGGTTCTCCTCAACTATTGTGAGTATCGCCTCTATTCCGTTCTGGAGGTGGAGGGATTCATCTATCAGTATAAGCTCAACCCCTGAAACCACATTTTTCATCTTTCCTGTATCCTTCATGGCAAAGAAATGGGCAAATGCCGAGTAGAAGAACATTCCTTCCTGGATGATATTATTCAGTAGAATTGCCGTAAGAATCTGCTTTTTGCCCTCAAGTGTATCAGGGTCAGCCTTTCCATAGGTTATCCTGTCCACAGCCCTTATTATAAGCTCCTGCTTTTCCATAAGGAGTTTATCTTCAAGGGTGATGTTGTATATCCTCTTCCTGTCCATCTCAAATGTGTTGAGTATTATCTCAAAGAAATCCGAGTGTATATTCTCCATAAACATCTGGGTTGAGAAGCTCATTTTGGCATATGGGTCTGTAAGAACAGGGAAGAATCCATTCCCGAGCACATTCTGAACCAGAAGTTCAGAGGATGCAAAGTATCCTACAGATGTATCAAACAGGTCCTTTTCTGTAGGCGTCAGGGATTTATAATCAAGGACATCCTGCTGGATGTTAAGCTCCTCAGGGAACCACACAGCCTTTTTCTGCTTTGTATATATCTCCTTAAATACAGGATATCTTGGATTTTCTGTCAGTCTGATGTTATCCTTTACTGAGGTTTTTCCGATAAATTGAAGCTTTTTCATGGCTCTCCTCCTTACTCTGAATACGCTATATATTGTGTTTTCATTTAATAATACCCCTGTATATTGTGCATGTCAACCGGAAAGAATCCAAGAGTTATGAATAACTTCCATTTTTAATATTCGGATTGTATTGAAATTTATAAAAAATTTTTTTAAAGTTAATTTGTAAGCTAAGTTAGTTATACCTAACCTGAGGGGCAGGATGGAAAAAGTTGTTTGCATATACCACGGAAACTGTACAGACGGAACCACTGCAGCAGCTGTACTGCTGAAAAAATACCCACAGTGCAGACTGTTTCCCCTGGAGCACGGATACACAGAGGAAGCACTTAATGAGATTCTATCTGCGGTTGACAGGGACACAACCGTTTATATAGTTGATTTTTCCCTCAGGGAAGAAGACCTGAAAAAACTCCTCCAGAAAGCAAAGAGGGTTATAAACATAGACCACCATATAAGTGTAAAAGAGCTGTTGGAAAAGATAGACAGGGAGTATGAGAATTACACATTTGTGTTCAATAACAACAGGTCTGGTGCATCCCTTACATGGGAGTATATTTTTGGTACACAGCCCCCGTGGATTGTCAGGTACGTTGAGGACCAGGACATATGGACCTGGAAGTACGGGGAAAAGACAAAATACGTAAACCTATACCTCCTTCCGATGACCAACAAACCAGAAGAGATAGTCAGGCTTTTTGATGAACCTGTTGAGGAACTGATAGAAAAGGGTAAAATCATCGCATCATTCACAGACTATCTGATAAACAGGTTTGTTGAAAGGGCAAAGGAAACACCGGTAAAAATCGGCAGATACCTGGTAAAAGGATACAACACCAATTACTTCCAGTCTGAAATTGGGAATATACTTGCCACAAAACATGACCAGGCTGTACTTCTTTTTAATATACAGGGAACTGATGTAAAGATGAGCTTCAGAAGCAACACAGGACACAGACCAGACGCCCTGGACCTTGCAAAAGAATTGGGAGGTGGAGGGCACAGAAACGCAGCAGGTGCACTGGTTCCGCTAACCGAGTTTTTCAAAATGATTCAAATTCAGGAGGATGCTAAAAATGGTAACTGAGAATCTGGAAAAGCTTTCAACAAAGGAAAAAATAATAAAAATAGGAGCTGAGATAATCGTAAAAGAGGGCCTCAGGAAGTTCACAGCCAAAAATATAGCCGACAAGCTGGGCATCACCGATGCTGCGATTTTTAAGCACTTTAAGTCCATGGATGATATCATCCTTGAGATAATAGACAAGTACGTCTCAAAATGCTCCCAGAGTGCCATTGAGGCTGTAGAAAAAGGACATACGGTGAAGGAAAAGCTAGAGCTGCTCCTTAGAGCCCATATAGATGTTCTGGAAGAGACAAGGGGTGCCGTTCCTGTTCTGTGTTTTGAGCTTTCCCGTTCCGAGGATGTAAAGTTTAAATCAATCCTGAGCAACTTTGTGGAAAGTTACAAGGAAAAGATATCCAGAATTATCAGGGAAGGACAGATGGAAGGTAGTATAAAGGAAGACCTTGACCCGGAAGATGTGGCCATGTTCTTCATAGGCTCAATTCAGGCAAAGGTTTTTGCTTATGTAATATCAGGTAAAGAGGGCAGGATTATAGAAGACCCTGACCAGTTCATATCCATAATATTCTACGGAATAATGAAAAGATGAAGAGGCTCTTTATCCTTTTTTTCCTTTTAATAACAGGTCTTTCCTATGGGGATGAGCCTGACAGGAAAATAGAGAAAGGTCTTCAGGAGATAAAGAAGGGTCTTCAGCTTGTAATTGAAGGGATAAAGGAAAAAACCAGGGATAATCAGGAGATAAAAGAAAAGATAAGCCAGCTGAAAAAAGAAATCCACAGTATAAAAGACAAAATAAAAAACTCCGAAGATTATGAAAAGATAAAAAAAGAACTGGAAGAACTGCTATCCCGGCTTGAAAAGAAACTGTCTGAACTCCAGAAGGATTAAAAAATCTTGTTAATTTAACACAAAAAGTATATCTTATTTTCAAAGCCCCTTTTGGAGAATTCTATGGAAGAGAAAAACTGTCCACTGTGTGATGGAATCGGCTGGGTAATAAGGAAAAACGGCGTAGAAAAATGCACATGCCAGTACAGTGATATCACAGAAAACATATTCCAGCGGATGAACATCCCCAGAAGGTACAGGGATAAAGAGCTATCAAACTTTGAGCCTGATGAGAAAGCCGGCCATGGTCTTGTCCTCCTGAGGGTTGAGGATTACATAAACTCAGATAGATTCATGGAGGGAAAGGGACTGTTTTTTGTGGGTCCTCCAGGTGTGGGGAAAACACACCTTGCTGTGGGTATCCTGAAAGAGTTCTTCAGAAGAAGGGGTATAGTTGGTCTCTTTTACGACACCCGTTCACTGCTCTTTAAGCTGAAGGCATCATTTGATGGTTCTGCATCGGCAAGGGAAATACTGGAAGAGGCTGTAGAAACACCGATACTGGTTCTGGATGACCTTGGTTCAGAAAGACTATCAGACTGGGCACGGGACATACTGCACTACATAATAATAAACAGGTATAATGAACTCAGACCAATTATAATCACCTCAAATATTGAGCTGAAATCCAGAAAACTGGATGGGGAGGTCCTTGAAAATACCCTTGAGGAAAGGATGGGTCAGGCCATAGCCTCAAGGCTGTCAGAGATATGTGAAATTATACCTGTAAGGGGTAAAGACAAGAGAAGTTCAGGACTAATAGCAAGAGAGGTTAAAGGGGAAAAATGAGAAAGGCAACAGTTAAAAGGGAAACGAAAGAGACACAGATAGAACTCACGATAAACCTTGATGGGAAAGGTAAGTACAGTGTTGATACTCCTGTGGGATTTCTGACCCACATGCTTGAGACCTTCTCAAAACACTCACTGATAGACCTTGAAGTTCTGGCTTCAGGTGATGTCCATGTGAGTCACCACCACACTGTAGAGGATGTGGGGATTGTACTTGGAACAGCACTGAGAGAGGCACTTGGAGATAAAAAAGGAATCAGAAGATTTGGACACGCGATAGTTCCTATGGATGAAGCACTGGCCATGTGTGCCATCGACCTGTCCGGAAGGCCCCTGCTGTTCTACGATGACCTGGGTTACAGGGGAAAAATCACCCAGTTTGATTATGAGCTTATGGAGGAGTTTTTTAAAGGGATAACCCTCTCTGCTGGAATCACGGTACATCTGAAGGCAATGGCAGGAAGGAACCTCCACCATATAGCAGAAGCCCTCACAAAAGCCTTTGCCGTTGCCCTCAGACAGGCTGTTGAGATTGACCCACGGAGGGAAGGGTCTCCTTCAACTAAAGGAACTTTAGATTAGGAGGGACAGATGGACAGAAAAGAAAAGATTCTGGATATATTGAAGGAAAGGAAGGAGATATCCGTCAAGGAGCTGAGCAGTATATTCAACGTTTCTGAGATGACAATATACAGGGATATCAGGGAACTGGAGAAGGAAGGTGAGATAAAAAGAAAGCACGGTGCAGTTCTGCTGAATGAGAAGGAAAATACAGAATCCCTTATCGTTGACACATGTCCCATCTGTGACAAACCGATAACAAGGGCTTATCCCTACAGAATCACCGTAGAGGACTACAAGGTAATAGAGGCATGCTGTGAACACTGCGGTTTTCTCCTCCACAGTAAGTACCAGGATAAGAAGGTTTCTGCAATTACATACGACTTTATAACGGAAAATCCTATTAGCGCCCTCAACGCATGGTATGTGGTTGGAAGCTCCGCTGTGGCATGCTGTAGCCCCAGCGTTATTCCATTTGCATCAAAGGAGGATGCTCAGAGGTTCCAGAAAGGGTTTGGTGGAGAGGTTATGAGTTTTATGGACGCATACAACGCTATTGTGAATAACATGAACATAAACATCAAAAGCTGCTGCCAGCCCCAGAACGTAACCTTCAGAATAGACCAGCTTAAAAAGAGCTAAACCCCAAGGACAGGGTATTTCCTCTCCCTGTCCACTATATGTATATTTTCCACCCCGAACTTATTTTCTTTCAGCAGGTTAAATATCTCAACAGCCCTGTTTTTATCCCTGAAACCTATCACCACCCCGCAGTACTCGTAAATCTCATCCGGAACGGGTAGTGTAACAAAGTCTGTTATCCCCTGTTTCTCCAGAAACTCTATAGCCCTGAAACCTTCCGGGATAGACATAAAGGTGATGATATATCTGGGTCCTGCAGACTTAAAAACCCTGTAGAAGTAATCGTACAGGTGTAGCTTTACACCTATAGCGTAAAACTTCAGTTTTTCAAACAGGGTATCACCGTGCCAGCCTTTTCCCCTTTCTATTACAGCTGTTATAACTCCGTTGTTCTCTGTCAGGGAAACCAGTTTATTCCCTGTATCGTGGCACCATATCTTTATATCTTTTTTGAAAGCCTTGTCATCTGCAAGCACCTTAAGGCGGCTGCCTACAGGTATATGCTTCAGTTCCTTTGATACGAATATTAAAGGTGTAGGGCAGAACATTCCCCGTGTATCAACCTCTTTTACAACCTTTTCCTCTGCTACTTGCATATTAACCTCCCTAAAGGTTCTCCTCCCAGAAGATGCCAGTGGATATGGAACACCTCCTGTCCGGAATCTTTTCCGCTGTTTACTATAAGCCTGAAACCGGTTTCTGCAATACCCTGCTGTTTTGCAATTTCATTTGCTTTCAGAATCAGATGTCCGATAAGGGGTTTGTGTCTGCCTTCAAGGTACAGGTTATTTGGTATATGCTCCTTTGGAATAATCAGTATATGTACCTTCGCCTGAGGCCTTATATCCTTAAAAGCCATAATAAGCTCATCCTCATAAACAATATCTGCAGGTATTTCCCTGTTCACTATTTTGCAGAAGATACATTCTGACATTTTACACCCCTCCTTGGTTGGTTAATAACATTATATATTTATGGGGGGTGTGTGTATCAAGATTTTTTGAAAGCAGACAGTGATTGGGGAAAATTTTAGCCGTTTATGATTGAGTCTATGCTTGATTTAACACCGTCAACAAACTGTATTTCCTGGTCAAAACCTGCAACCTTTATCTCATTACTCCCTTTTTTGTGGATAAATACCTTTCTGGTCTGGGGATCCACAAGAATCACCCTGGGAACTCCTATGGAAAAGTAATCATCTATCTTTTCCTCCATCTCAGATATTGTGTTATTGGGGGATACGATTTCAATAATAAGGTCAGGTGGTACCTCAAGGATTCCTTTAGGCTCTTCCTTTACCTTCTTTTTGCTTATATAAACAACATCCGCCCCTCTTACCCTCAGGGGGTCTTTTGATATCAGTATACCCACTTCACCGACAGATATATACCCTTTGTCCTTCAGAT
>JAADEU010000118.1 GCA_013153235.1 Aquificota bacterium
ACACTACTTAAAAAATTGGAAAAATAATTAAAAATCCCCTATCTTAAAATCCCTCTTCTTTTCAGGTAGCGGATAGTTCCGGTATATAAAAGAACAAACGTAAGGACGACAGATAAATCGTTCAGATAAATGAAATATTCATGGAAAAAGCTCCCGTCATGTAGTGTAACAAAAAATGTATATAGTGGAAGTGTATCAGGTCTGAAATCAAGCTTTCTCCTGTTAACCGGTTCCACACCTTTATCCGTCTTTATAAAATCAACAGGCATGTGTACATGCCCTTTTATCCTCTGCCATTTGCCATCAGAGTAAAACCTGCTGGGACTTCCCATCCCTGAGATATACAGCCTGTTCTCTACCCTTATAACCCTGTATGCAAATCCCGGGCTTTCTAGAACAAGCCTGCTGTCTTCTACCCTGTACAGGCCATGTCTGGTTCCGATTCGGATAAATTTTCCATCGTAATCCACTCCCCATATGTCTTTCTGGGGTTCATGATAAACAGGCGGCATCACAGCAGTGGGAATACTGAAACTGATAAAAGGCCTAAAGAACCTTGGATGGTCTATAAAAAGTCCTGTAAGGGCAAGCAAAAACAGTATGGGTATCAAAACGATGGATATTATATTCCCGTGTAGTTTCACCAGTTTCCTTATCTGGATACCGGCAGCCTTTTTCTTTTTTAGCTTTTTATACGTCAAATAAATAACATACCCTGATACAGACAGCCACAGCCACCACAGTGATGCAAAATCGTTAATCAGCATTGATACAGGATTCACAAAAAGTCCTCTACCGTAGTGGAAATCCCTTACAAACCTTCCAAACCTCACATCAGGGGGGATATCGGCTTCAGATGGAAGCTCTATATATTCCCATTTTCCATCTTTGAGCATATATACATCTTTTTTCATATCAACGGCTACAATCCTGTCGCCGTATACAGATATTGATGTGATAACCTTCCCGTACAGGCCAGCAACAGAGTATTTGCCCTCCCAATCAATTTTAATCACACCCCGGTCTGTCGCCAGATACAGGGTGTCGAAATTCTCTCTAAAATCCCTGTCCCTTGCAGGCTCAATCTGGAATACCCTTCCGGTGTACACCCTTTTGAACCCATAACCCCTGTCTATAAACAGACCCCTCATACTGGCAAGAGCTTTCCAGTCTTTTTCAGGGTGGATTTTATATCCTGTTATTTCCCTGTGTCCATGGTGGGAAATGGCGTAGTCATTAAAAATATCGGATGGAAGGGTGATAGACCACATAAAGCCCATGTCAAAATTGTTCTTCTCGTGGTTAAGGAAAAAACCCGTTAACGAAAGATTAAAAAGCCAGAACCCTATAAGGATTCCGGCCAGTCTGTGTAACCTGAAGTTTACCATACTATATCAACACCGGCATATACCGTTCTTGGCATTCCCGGTCTGTATCTCTCTTTACCGTATGCTATATTTGCCGTTTCTGCATATATTTTATCCGTGATATTCCACACCTTTGCAAATAGCTTTATATTTTTGTTCAGCCTCATTTCTCCCCTTACGTTGTAGATGTCATAACCGCCGTATTTCTGGGTGTTTGCATCATCCATGTAGTAGGAACCAACATGCTGGTACTCAAACTCCAGTGTGATATTATCCTGAAAAGATGGGGTGTATATAACCCGGACGTTTGACAGGTCTCTGGGAGCCATGCTCATCTCATTTCCGCTGTAATCTGTATCCCCTGTGTTGAATCTCACATACTCATGTTTGGAATAGCTGTAAGAACCTCTGATTTTCAGCTCTTTAGAAACTATCCATGTTCCTCCAAGCTCAACACCTTTATGTCTTGTTTTACCCGCGTTTGTGTTGTATCTCAGGCCTCCAACATCTACAGTAACGATTTTATCCCTGATTTCCATATAATAACCACTTACCGTAAGGAGAAAATTGTTGATTTTACCTGTGTATCCAACTTCAAAACTGTCTGCTTTTTCAGGGTTAAGGGAGACTTCCCTGTAGTCTGCCTTCAGTTCATAAAGTCTGGAAGCCTGCGGAATTCTAAATCCATGGGCATATCTGAAAAATACAGAATTGTTTTTGTTTATGGAATAAAGCAGCCCTGCCTTTGGACTCAGGTGTTTAAATTCATCACTCCTGTCTGCCGGCCTGTACCATACTCCAAATTCCCCATCTGACAGCTTGTTATCGTACTCGTACCTTGCGTAATCTGCCCTCAGACCCAGCGTCAGGTCTAGCCTGCCAAACCTGAAACTGTTATGTATATACGGTGCCAGATTTACAAAATCAACATCGTATTTATATATGTCACCCTGAGGGTATGTCTTTCCCCAGATTGTCTGGGTTGGTCTTGATTGCCAGTAATGGCTTTTTGCCTTTGTAAGTTCTATATCAAGTCCAAATATTGTTTTTCCCATGGAATGCTTCCATATATACTGGTTCAACATCCCTGCTGTATAGGTTTTCGTGTCCCTTTCAGGATAAACCTTTGGAATCCATGTGGCAACATATCTGTTCCTGTTAAATCTTACGTAAGGTATTATCTGTATTTTGGACTCCTTTGAGAGTTCATTTTTGTATTTTGTTGCAAGTCTTATCATATCAACCTTTCTGTATGGGTCTGTAAGGTCATCTGGCAGTCCTGAATCTTCTGGATTGGTTTTGAAGGTCTGGTAATCCAGATATCCTGCCATCTGGGCATCCATTTTATTTGCCAGAAGGGATGTCTCAAATGAGCTGCCGTCGTTCAGGTAGTAGTAGTGCTTCAGAAGTATTTCTCCCCTTTTGTATCTGGTTTTATCCCTCCATCCATCTGTCTGGGAGTAAGAGAAACGGGCAAGATACGCATTCTTCTCGTCAGGCATGTCTGATATTCCACCTCTAAACCTGAAGTACCCCCACTGACCACCTTCAATCTCCAGCTTTCTCTCAAGCTTTCCTGTAGGCTCCTCACTTTTTACGTTAATTACAGCACCAATTGCATCAGAACCGTAAAGGGCTGTTCCCACACCTTTAAGAACCTCAAAAGCCCCCGGTGAGCTTTCCCATGAAGTCCACCACAGGCCGTTATGGTTAAAAAATCCCGAAGACTGAACAGGGATACCGTCCTGCAAAAACAGGTAGTATGGACCGTAATTAATAGGCAGTCTTATCGCCGTAGCATGACCAAGAGAGGCTGCAACCTGAGTAACCAGAACACCAGGAAGGCTGTTAAGGTCTTCCTTTATGTGGTTTGGTCTATCCAGCTGAATCTCATCCTGGGGAACAGCATCTACCCTGACAGGGATATCTGTGATTTTTTCCTCTTCCCTGGTGGCTGTCGTTACAATTTCCTCAAGTCTGTAAACCTCAGCCAGAGCCGACGATGACAAAACAGCAGACAAAAGTAAAACTGCAGTCTTCCCTCTCATATTGACCCTCCGGTTAATATTTAATTAATATCAACCAAAAGATTAACATTATATCTCTGATAATTTCAATAGAATTACAACTAAAAATTAACAGAATCATAAAAACTTAAAATCTTACTGTTTCAGCCGAAAATTGATTAAAATCAAGATTTGATAAAAATCAAAGGATGTAATAAATGGGAAAAAGACCACAGCCGGTAAACAGGGAGTCTGTTTTTGCCCCTGAAGAGATATTTTTTTCCACAACAGACCTTAAGGGAATTATCCTCTCTGGAAATGATGTTTTTGTAAGAATCAGTAAGTATTCAAAGGATGAACTCACAGGCAGTCCCCACAATATAATCAGACATCCGGATATGCCAAAAATTGTCTTTAAGCTGCTGTGGGATTACATCCAGTCAGGAAAAACCATAGTGGCCTACGTCAAGAATATGGCAAAGGATGGAAGCTTTTACTGGGTACTGGCTACGGTTATGCCTGTAGTGGATGAATCAGGAAAAATTACAGAGTATATGTCCATCCGTATAAAACCAACCAGTAAATATTTCAGTCTGATACCGGAGCTGTATGCACAGATGCTTGAAGCGGAGAAGGAAGGTGGTATGGAGGCTTCCTACACAGTCCTTATGGAGGCTTTGAAAAGTCTTGGGTATAGGAACTACGAGGATTTTATGAAGGATGTTCTGGTGGAGGAACTAAAGGATAAGAAAACCATCTTTAACAGGGTTATTTCTTCACTGGAAAGCAGCAAAAGCTGTATCCTCCAGTCTGAAATAATAATGAAGAAGGCAAAGCACCTGTACAGCTCCATAGAAGGCCTTTTTGGTAAACTTTCCAGATTTGAGAACCTAAAAAATCTCTTCTCCCAGAAGGCAGAAAGCGTTTATAAAATAGCTGACGATATAAGACTTACAGCCCTTAATTCCTCTGTTGAGTCTTTAAGACTGGGCAGTAACGGGGCTGTGTTCTCCGTTATATCCGCAGAGATGAGAAAAAACTCAGAAGAGGAAAGCAAAATCATAAAGCAGATGAAAGTACTTATCGACAGGAACACCCAGGAAATCAAGGATGTGATGTACACACTGAGCCTTTTAAAGCTGGAAATATTCATGTTTATAAACTTTCTGAATACCATTGACAAACTGGAAGAGGGTGAAAAAAAGGCAGACCTGAAAAATTTCTTTTTGCTCCTTAATTCATCAGAGATGTTTTTCAGGCAGTTATCCTCCCTTATATCCGGCAGCATAGAATCTTTAAAAGAGCTGGACAGAAAGATAAAAAGATTAAAGCTTCTGATTGAAGAGCTTGAAGCTATGTATTTCAGGGGTCTGATTGAGGCAGGTCACATGTCGGGAACAAACTTTGCGATAATATTTACCTATGTAAGGGAACTAGTGACAGAAACAAAGGGGAGTATCCTCACCCTGGAAGAACCCCTTGGCCATATTCTTGAAGATGAGTCAATCCTACACAACAGGGTGGAAGTGATTCTAAGGGAACTTATAGACCTGAAAAAAACCGTAGGGAAAAAGGTCAGTCAGCTTTGAATTTTAATTTATCTCCTCAATGCCCCTGCTTATTTTGGCCCCTAAAAGCCTGAGCTTTGAGTCTATATTTTCGTATCCCCTGTCAAGGTGGTATATATCGTAAATTCTGGTTGTTCCCTCTGCTATAAGACCTGCTATTACCATCGCAGCACTTGCCCTCAGGTCTGTGGCTTTTACCTGGGCACCTGTTAACTTTTTCACACCTTTTATAAATGCGTCCCTACCTTCAACGTGTATGTCTGCACCGAGTCTTTTAAGCTCAGGAACATGCATAAATCTATTCTCAAATATATTCTCCCTTATTCTGGAACTGCCATCCACAACAGACAGAAGGGTCATAAACTGTGCCTGCAGGTCAGTGGGGAAAAAGGGATACTCTTTTGTTTCTATATCAACAGGTCTGAGGTTTCCTTCTGTTTTTATAACCGCCTGATTTTCCCCAACAGGAACAACAGTAGCCCCTATTTTCTCAAGAACCTGATTCACAAATGTAAGATATCCAAAAGGGTAGTTTTTCAGGACTATTTTTCCACCTGTAAGGGCAGATAAAACGGCAAATGTACCTGCTTCAATTCTGTCAGGAATAATCCTGTGGACAGTACCTTTTAGTTTTTTAACACCTCTTATAACTATCGTATCTGTACCCTCTCCTTCTATCAATGCCCCCATCTTTTTTAGCATCATTGCAAGGTCAACAACCTCAGGCTCCCGTGCCGCATTTTTTATCACCGTTTCACCTTCTGCCAGGGAGGCTGCCATCAGGATATTTTCTGTCCCTGTAACGGTGATTTTTGGAAAATGTATATATGCCCCTTTCAGTCCTTCCGGTGCAACTGCTTGTATATAACCATGCTCAACAGTTATTTTTGCTCCCATCTTTTCCAGAGCCTGTAGATGCAGGTCCACCGGACGGGTTCCTATGGAACATCCACCTGGAAGGGCCACCTTTGCCTGTCTGAATCTGGCAAGCATAGGTCCAAGAACCAGTATGGATGCCCTCATCTTACTTACAAGTTCGTATGGGGCTTCCAGTGAGTCCGGCTTGCCGGGCATAAATGCAAAAACACCCCTGTCCAGCTCAAGGATATCTATCCCTATGTGTTTGAGGAGGCTTTTCATCGTTGATACATCCAGAAGATACGGCACATTTTCCAGAATAACCTGCTCATCTGTCAAAAGGGTGGCTGCCATATCAGGGAGGGCTGAGTTTTTTGCCCCGGATATCTCAACAACCCCCTCAAGAGTTTTCTGACCTTCTATTTCCAGATATTC
>JAADEU010000052.1 GCA_013153235.1 Aquificota bacterium
AATGTGGCACTCACAAGGGCAAAAAGAAAACTTATAGTAATTGGTGATGCCTCAACCCTTTCATCTAACGATGTTTACGCCAGATTTATCCGTTTTGCCGGAGAAAAGGGCAGAATCATAAAAGCAGGAAATATAATTGGTCATACTGCTGAAAATACTGCTTAAACCCAAAAAATACTGGCCTGAGTACATAAAATCAGATGTACCCGGGATAAAAGTTTTCATCTACTACGCACCTGTATTTGCCCTGATAGGACCGGTTCTTTCTTATTTCAGTCTGACTGCTTCCGGATATTCTTCATCAAGAGCAGTTCTGTATTCCATTACCACATACATTCTTGACCTTGCTGTTGTATTCATTTTTTCCTGTGCTTTTTCTAAGATATCCAGATTAACCCCTGATACCGTTTTAAAAATATACACAGCCGTTAACATTCCCATATGGCTGTCAGATGTGGTGGATATCTACCAGCCAGCCAGAATTCTGAGTAATATAGGTTTTATACACAGCTTTTATCTACTGTGGGTTTCACTGCAAACAGTTAACAAATCCAGAATCTTTATTTATGGTGGATTTCTCCATCTGTTTCTTTTCGCGGGAAATGCCGTCATATCTAAGCTCATAGTAACTAATCCCTTGATCAGATACTAAGTTAATAGAATTTATTTGTTATAATCGGCATCTTTTAATCATTTTAGTTTTCTGTATTTTTCTGTGGTACTCTAATACTACGGTAGTTGAAAATAAAACTCCCGGAACGATTTTTCCTTTCTTTTCCTGTTTTAAAACTTTTATAAAAACGGTGCCCGTACCCAGGGTTCGTTATTTTTCCCTGCCTGTAGGATCTTGCTACAACTTTAACTCCATTAAAAGATAGTCTTATAAATACCTTTGTCTTCCTCGATTTGATATAATAAAGGTTTGTATCTTTATAAAATTCTAATAAAAAGGAGTGACAGATGGGAGTTACAGTTGAAGAAAAAGGTCTTGTAAGAACATTAACCATTGAAGAGGAAGGAAACGACGTTGAAAAAATCGTTAATGATGTTGTAAAGGAGCTCCAAAAAAATGTTAATATACCTGGATTTAGGAAGGGGCATGTTCCAGCTTCTGTTATAAAAGCGAGGTACAAATCAGCCCTCAAAGAAGAGGTTGCAAGGAAGTTCATCGGTGAGAAGCTGCAACAGATACTGGAAGAAAAAGACCTCCAGCCGGTTTCCCCTGATATAACCTTTGGAGATGTTGAACTGCAAGGAAACAAATTAAAGTTAAAGGTTGCTTTTGAAGTTGCCCCTAAGTTTGAGCTCAAACCGTACGAAGGTCTGGAACTGGAGACTATAAAACATGAAATAACAGAAGAGGATGTTCAGAATTACATAGAGAGGCTCAGGGATGAAAATGCAGAATGGGAGCCATCGGACAAAAAGGTAGAAGAAGGGGATATGATAAAGATACATTACCACATTAAAGCTGATAGCGGTGAGGAAGAGGAAGACGAGTTTGAGGTTGTTGTTGGGGCTGGACAGCTCAGGCCAGAAATAGAGGAAGAGATTAAAGGTAAGAAAGCCGGAGAAGAGGTTACAGTAGAAAATGTTCCCCTTTACAATGAAAGGGGTGAGGAGTTTGGAACGGCTACAGTTACAGTAAAAATCCTTGAGGTGAAGAAGAAGAAACTCCCAAAATTTGATGATGAGTTTGTCAAAAAAGTTGGACTGGGTGAGAATGTTGAGGAAGCGAAACAAAAAATAAGAGAGCAGATAGAGAACCAGATAAAGGTTGCAAAAGAGCAGGAATTAAACCAGAAGATTATAGACAAACTGGCAGAGCAGTACGATTTCGAGGTACCAACATCACTTGTCAAGGCCGAGCTTGAGTATCTTGTACAGGATTACGCAAGACAGCTTGAAAACTACGGAATTAAGCCAAACCAGGAGATGCTGGCAGCAGCAGCCCAGGGGCTGGAAGAAACGGCAATCAAAAATGTAAGGATTATGTTTGTTATAAACAAAATAGCTGAAAAAGAGGGTATTACGGTAACTGATGAGGAACTGGATAAAGAGATAGAAAAAATGGCCGAAGTGTACCAGACAACACCTGCTGAGCTTAAAAAGTATCTGGAAGAGCAGGGGCTTATTAACAACATCAGGTATGCCATCCTCAAATCAAAAGTCCTTGACCTTTTAAAGGAAAAGGCAAATATTATTGAGATGACAAAAGAAGAGTACGAAGAAAAGATGAAAAAAGAGCAGAAAGAAGAGGTTCAGGAAGAGGCGAAAGAGGAAAAAGAGGAGAAAGCTGAAGAAAAAAAGGAAGAAGCCAAGGAGGAGTAATTTATGAGCAAAAATGACCTTGATAGAATAGTAAGCCAGCTTGTCCCTATAGTTATTGAGCAAACACCCAGGGGCGAAAGGGCTTATGATATATACTCAAGACTGCTTAAAGACAGGATAATACTGCTGGGATTTCCTATAGATGACCATGTGGCAAATCTGGTTGTTGCACAGCTTCTGTTTTTAGAGTCTGAAGACCCGGACAAAGATATATACATGTACATAAACTCTCCAGGTGGTGTTGTCACAGCTGGACTTGCAATTTACGATACAATGAACTACATCAAGCCTGATGTGTGTACAATATGCATGGGTCAGGCTGCGTCTATGGGTGCATTTCTCCTGTCTGCCGGAACAAAGGGTAAAAGGTATGCACTTCCAAGCTCCAGAATAATGATTCACCAGCCGCTTGGTGGATTTCAGGGACAGGCAACAGACATAGAGATACATGCGAAAGAGATTCTCAGGCTGAAGAAGATGCTCAACGAGTATCTGGCAAAACATACAGGACAGAGCGTGAAGAAGATAGAAAGGGACACAGAAAGGGACTTCTTCATGTCGGCCTACGAAGCAAAAGAGTATGGTTTAATAGATAAAGTTATT
The DNA here is from genome assembly GCA_013153235.1 of Aquificota bacterium. Classification (GTDB taxonomy): domain Bacteria; phylum Aquificota; class Aquificia; order Aquificales; family Hydrogenothermaceae; genus Persephonella_A. The sequence continues at coordinate 2,935 of JAADEU010000052.1, forward strand.
GAAAAAAGGTAAGGAAGGAAAATGACTGATTTAAACAGATGTTCTTTCTGTGGAAAGTCTCAGGATGAAGTGAAGGTTCTGGTGGCAGGGCCTGATAATATCTTCATCTGTGATGACTGTATAACCCAGTGTAACCTTCTTTTAAAAGAAGAACTGGAAAATGCTCCACAGGAAGAGCTCAAGGAACTGCCAACACCGGCAGAGATAAAGAAAAAGCTGGATGAATACGTTATAGGACAGGAAAGGGCAAAGAAGATTCTTTCTGTTGCGGTTTACAACCATTACAAAAGGATATTTCATCCCCACAGGTACACAGACGACGATGTTGAGCTGGAGAAGAGTAATATACTCCTGATAGGTCCAACAGGTTCAGGTAAAACACTCCTTGCAAGGACACTGGCGAGGATACTGAATGTCCCCTTTGCCATAGCAGATGCCACAAACATCACAGAGGCCGGTTATGTTGGTGAGGATGTTGAGAGTATACTGGTAAGACTCCTTCAGGCTGCCGATTACGACATTGAAAAGGCCCAGAAAGGAATCGTATACATAGATGAGATTGATAAAATTGCCAAAAAATCCGGTGAAAATCCATCTATCACAAGGGATGTTTCAGGTGAAGGTGTTCAGCAGGCGCTTCTGAAGATACTTGAAGGTACCGTTGCCAATCTGCCACCACAGGGTGGTAGAAAACATCCCCATCAGGAGTTTATCCAGCTGGATACTTCCAACATCCTGTTTATACTTGGTGGGGCTTTTGTGGGACTTGAGGATATTATTAAACAGCGTATAGGTAAAAAATCCATAGGTTTTGCTGCCCAGATAAGGTCAAAAGAGGAAGAGGAAGGAAACATTCTCTCAAAAGTCAGGGTTGAGGACCTTATAAAATTTGGTCTGATTCCTGAATTTATAGGCAGAATACCTGTAATAGCAACTCTGGAAGAACTTGACGAGGATGCCCTTGTAAGAGTTCTGACAGAACCCAAAAATGCCCTTATAAAACAGTACAAAAAGCTCCTTGCCATGGATGGTGTAGAGCTTGAGTTTACAGAGGATGCCATAAGGGAGATAGCAAAAGAGGCTATTGAGAGGAAGACAGGGGCAAGGGGACTGAGGGCGATAGTGGAAGAAATTATGCTGGATGTTATGTATGAGGTTCCCCAGGCTAAAGGTGTCAAAAAGGTTGTGATAGACAGAGAAGTCGTTCAAAAACGCAAAAAACCCATAATGATATACGAAAAAGCAAGCTAAGAAATGGCAGTTGTAAAAAAAGTAAAATTCCTAAAAAGTGCGGTTAATCCAAAGGATTATCCGCCTCCCCATTTTCCAGAAATTGCGGTTGTCGGCCGTTCGAATGTTGGGAAATCCTCCCTTATAAATGCAATATTCAAAAGAAATATAGCAAAGGTATCATCCTCTCCAGGAAAAACAAGACTTATAAATTTTTTTCTTCTGAATGACAACATATACTTTGTTGACCTGCCAGGCTACGGATACGCAGCTGTCTCAAAGGCAGAAAGGGAAAAATGGAAAAGAATGATAGAAACTTACTTCCAGACCAGGGATAACCTGTCTCTGGTAATAATGCTTGTGGACAGCAGACACCCCCCAACGAAGCTGGATATTATGATGAAAGAATGGCTGGAGAGCCTTGGTATTCCCTATATTGTGGTGGCAACAAAGGCGGATAAACTGAACCAGAGCGAAAAAGCAAAAACAAAAAAGGTTATCAGACAGACTCTGGACCTTCCAAAGGACTTTCCTGTCTTTCTAACATCCTCAAAAGAGGGAACAGGTATAAAAGAGCTTATGGGCTATGTTCTGGACTTTGTAAGGGAAAAATAGGCTGGTAGAATATACATAACCTAAACCTGAGGTGGAAGAATTGTCACTGATAAAAAAGGCATTTGAGGGAAAAAAACCCCTGATTTGCTACTTTATGGCCGGATATCCCTCTATGGAAGAAAGTTTTAAAACAGCACAGACACTTATAGAGGCAGGGGCAGATATGCTTGAGGTTGGAGTTCCGTTTTCTGACCCTGTGGCAGACGGTCCCACCATACAGGTAGCCCACGAAAAGGCAGTAAAAGACGGCATTACCCCTGTTAATGTGTTTGAGCTAACAAAAAGGATAAAAGAAAAATATCCGGATATACCCCTTATCCTGATGACATATTACAATCCTATATTCGTTATGGGTGAAGACAAATTTGTTGAAAATGCCAGAAAACATGGAGCCGACGGTTTTATCGTACCTGACCTGCCCCCTGAGGAGGCAGACGGATTTAAAAAGGTTGTATCTGAACACAACCTTGAGACCATATTCCTCCTTGCACCAACCTCCCACGAAAAAAGAATCAGGCTTATAGGTGAAAAAAGCGACAGTTTTATATACTACGTTTCCCTGACAGGTATAACAGGTGAAAGGGATACCCTTCCCTGGGAGGAACTTCAGCAAAAGGTGAACCAGATAAAACAGCTCACAGGGAAGAAAGTGGCTGTTGGTTTTGGGGTTTCAAAAAGGGAGCATACAGAAAAGCTATCTGGTATAGCCGATGGTGTGATTGTAGGCAGTGCGGTTGTTAAACTACAGGGAAAATCGGATTTTGAAGGGATAAAAACTCTGGTAAGACAGCTTAAAGAGGGGATGGCATGATAACCGTTGTTGATTACGGAATGGGAAACCTCAGAAGTGTTTCCAAAGCCCTTGAAAAGGTGGGTCTTGATGTCAGGGTCTCCTCAAATCCAGAAGATGTAAAAAACGCAAAGGCGATAGTTGTTCCCGGTGTTGGAGCTTTTGGGGATGCCATGCATAACCTTGAGAGACTGGGACTTCTTCAGCCTGTTGTAGATTTTATAAAAACTGGAAAGCCCTACCTCGGGATATGCCTTGGTCTTCAGCTTTTATTTGAGCATGGTTATGAATTTGGTGAGCATGAAGGCTTTGGAGTCTTAAAGGGAAAGGTTGTAAGGTTTCAGCACAAAGAGGGATACAAGGTTCCCCATATGGGCTGGAATCAGGTATGGATAAAAAAGGAAAATGGTCTGTTCAGTGGAATAAAAGACGGTGAGTACTTTTATTTTGTCCATTCGTTTTATGCTGTGCCCTCTGAAG
>JAADEU010000037.1 GCA_013153235.1 Aquificota bacterium
CCGCTCCACAAACTTCATAGCCTTTATCAAGTAAAAACTTAGCAAGATAGGCTCCATCTTGTCCCCTGATTCCTGTTATAAGTGCTTTTTTTTGCATTAAACAACCTCCTAAACCAGCTTAGTTGATTTATCTTTTAAATTTATCTTTTAAGATAGTACAACAGTATAAATTTTAATGGTGATTTCTTCAATAGCTTCTTCAATAGCAGATTTTAACATTTTTATCTATCCGGCTATAACATAGCCGTAAATTTTTGATGGCCTTCCTTTTTTTACTGTTTTGAGGGCCTCCATCATTGTCGCACCTGTTGTTATTATATCGTCAAAAATCAGTACGTTTTTCTCCCTGATGTTTTCTGCAAGGGAGAATACACCTTTCAGATTTGTATGCCTTTCTTCTGCAGAAAGTTCCATCTGCAGTCTGGTTTTCTGTGTCTTTTTTAAAACAGGTTTTATCAAAAACCCAGGAACGGCTGATTTCAGTATTTCCTCAAGATGATTAAATCCCCTTTCCTTATACGTTTCCCTGTCCAGCGGTATAAATGTAACAGTATCTATCTTCCTTGTATGGATAAATTCCGAGAGGTCTTTACAGATTCTATTCCCTATTTCAGGTGCAATCTTACGGTATTTCTTTATCTTTAACCAGTAAATCGCTTCCGTTATGTACCGGTTTTTTCCCATAAAAACCTTAAAGTCGTCGTATCTCCGTTCAGGTCTGCATATACAGGCTGATATTTTTCTGCCGCAACCTCTGCACACTTCCGGTGGATTTTTATTTATCTGTGATAGGCAGCCGGGGCATATAACATTCTGTCCCCTGTGGAAGAATATCTCCTTGCAGATAACACATTCTCCTGGAAATAGAAAGTTCAGAAGCATCACATAACCGTCCAGAAGTGGTTCAGACTACCTGTGCCCCTGCCTGTCTGTAATGAGTTTTCTATAGCCCCCTGGACATACGCCCTTGCCAGTCTTATTGCTTTTACCGTTTCCATCTGCCTTGCAAGACAGGAGGCAATGGCCGACGAGAAGGTACATCCTGTTCCGTGGGTGTGGGGTGTGTCCACCCTGGGATACTGGAGGGGGATGAATTCTTTTTTATTGTAAATAACATCCACAACATTACTGCCTGTTTCAACGTGTCCCCCTTTTATTACCACGGTTTTTGCCCCCATTTTTCCTATCTCTTCTGCAGCTTTTTTCATATCTTTGATTTCTTTTATTTTTATGCCTGTTATGATTTCGGCCTCGTCCCGGTTGGGGGTGATGATATCCGCAAGAGGGATGAGTTTTTTTATAAAAATGTCAAACGCATTTCTGTCCAGAAGGAGGGTTCCGTTTTTTGAGGCAATAACCGTGTCCAGAACGATATTTTTCAGATTAAAATCTACCAGTGCCTGTGTAACAGCCTCCACATTCCCTGCAGACTGGAGCATTCCTATTTTAACGCTGTCCACAGGAATGTCCTGTGCAACGGTCTCTATCTGGCTGTAAACGATATCCGGACTTACAGGGTGGCTTTTTATGACACCGAAACTGTTCTGGACGGTTACAGAGGTTACGGCTGACATTCCGTAAACCCTGAATGCAGAAAACACCTTAAGGTCTGCCTGTATCCCTGCACCTCCACTGTTATCTGAACCTGCTATAGTAAGGGCTTTAAAAACCATAACATCCTCTTTTTCAGAATATTATAATTAAATCTAATTAAATCTGGTAAGGGGAGTTTATGGTCAGATTTTTCTTCGTTTTTGTGCTGTTATTCTGGACCACCGGATTTTCCAGAGAGGAAAAACTTGAGATAATCTCAAATTATCCCCTTCCAGAAAATAACATTCAGGATGTTTACAGGAAAACAGGGGATGTCAATCAGATTATAGATTTTTTAAAAAAGACAGATGATTTTGAAAAAATTATCTACAGGGACGGCAAACTCTACCTTGAAAGAAAACTCAGACTCAAAAAGGTAAAAATCAGGGGCAATAACTCTTTCTGGCGAAGGGAAATTCTGGCGATTACAGGGCTTGTTGAGAATTATCCTGTTGACCTTAAAATTCTCCACAATGTTTATACCCGGCTGAAAAAGTTCTATATGGATAACGGATTTCCGTTTACACAGGTATTTATTGACTCAAAAATTGATGACAGGGGAAATATAGAGGTTCTTATTGATATAGAGGAGGGACCTGAGGCTGAGGTGGGGAAGGTTATAATCCATACATCTCGGCCTGTTACCGAGAAGTTCAGGAAACAGCTGATAAAAAGCAGTGGTATTGAGAAGGGTATGCTCTTCAGGCTATCTGAGATAACCGCAGACATTGACAGAATACAGCAGTTCCTGTACGAAAAGAGGTACTACGATTCATTTGTTAATATAGTCAGTTTTAGGCCTTCAGGTGATAGGGTGGACATTATCCTTTATGTTGACCTGGGGATGGAGTACACAATCACCTTTACAGGTAACAGCTTTTTTTCCTCAAAGGAGCTTGAAAAGCTCCTCACATTTAAGGAAAACGGATTTAATTACTATCAGCTTGTCCAGTCAACGGAAAATATAGAGAGATTCTACCGTGATAGGGGCTTTCTCGATGTAAAGGTTATACCCTCATACTACGAAGATTTTGACAGACTGGTCACAGGGATATTCTTTACAGTTGTGGAGGGGGAGCGTTACAGGGTAGGTGAAGTGACCGTAAATACAGACCTTCAGGAGATAAAAAAGTATATAGAGACCCTGTCTGGAAAGTATTTTTCCCCCTATAAAATAAAGAAGAAGTTAAAGTCCCTGTATGAAAAACTGTACGCTGAAGGCTATCTGAATGTCCATTATTCGCTGAACACGGTTAAAGACCCTCAAAATAAGACCGTATCCATCCATCTGGAATTTTTCAGAGGACCAAAATACCGGCTGAGGACTATTTCTATACCACAGATTAGTATCAGCCTGCCGGAAGAACTTCCTGTGGATTATAATCCCCAGATGCTCCTGGACCTGCTTGAAAAGGTAAAAAAGAAGCTTAAGGATGAGGGGTATTTTGATTCTGATGCATATCTGGATGTTTCCTTTGAGAAAAATGAAGGCATTATATATGCAGATGCAAAGATAGATATACATCAGGGACCCAGATACAGAAATGGGGTTGCGTTTATCTACGGTACCTGGCATCTAAAACCCTCAGTAATAGAGAAAAACCTTTCAGGGGATGTGTATTACTCGAAGGAGGAGTTTGATAACGAGCTTGATTTCCTTTACTACACGAATGTGTTTGATTCGATAAATCCCTATCTGGAGATTGACAGGAAAAAGAAGGACATTAACAGGCTTTACATCCTCCATGAGGATAAAAGGGGGTCATTCCAGGGACTGCTTGGTTACAGCAGTGAGCAGAAACTCAAACTGTCTGCTGCTGTGAGGCTTAAAAATCTGTTCAGATACGGATTTGAGACCTCAGGATACATAGAAAAAACAGACCTTGGATTTTTCTACAGGTTTACGTTTGGAAACAGAATGTTACCTAAGAGAACAGGTGTGTTTGCATCCTACCTGAAGAGTTACCAGTACCACTCGGTGTACGATATAAATCTGAGGGGATATGAGCTGAGTGTTTCCAGAAAGCCAAATAAATGGATAAAGCATACGCTGATGGCATCATACATTAAAAACAGCCTGAAAAATCAGACCATATATCCGGACAATAACTTCAATACATTTAAACTCAGATTCAGCCTGATTGACGACCACAGAAAGCCAAAGACCAATCCCTCTGGGGGTTATTACCTGACAGGTCTGGTCGAGAGGGAGTTTTACGGCATAAAATTCAATAAGATTTACGGTTCAGGCAGGTACTACCTGTCGTATAAGTTCCTTATTTTCACCCAGAGGCTCACGCTGGGATACATATTTAAAAATATAGAAAAACTGCCCCCATCTGAGAGATTTTTCCTCGGTGGTATATCCAGCTTCCGTGGATTTGGATACGAAAAGGTGGCAGGCAGGTACGGAACAGGGGGCAACAGTCTGGTTCTTCTCAACAGTGAAGTCCGGTATCCCCTGTTTCCATCCATAAATCTTTACGGATTTACCTTTTTTGATACAGGAAATGTTTATGTTGGTTACTGGGATCTGAAAAAACTCAAAACCAGAAAAACCGCAGGGACAGGGGTTTATGTGCCTACACCTGTAGGTTCATTTATGCTTGATGTTGCCTTCAAACTGGACAAGAAGGCAGGGGAGTCCCTATACAGGTTGGAATTTAGTATAAATACCTTATTTTGAGATATAATGAAAAATATTTCATAAAAGAGGTTTGTTATGTTTGGAATAGGGCTATCTGAGCTGATTGTTATATTTATAGTGGCACTGCTTGTACTGGGACCGAAGAGACTGCCTGAGGTTGCAAGAACCCTGGGTAAGTTTTACAGGGAGATAAAATCCACCGTGGATGAGGTCAAAGAAGTGGTTGTGGAAGAACCAAAGCCCAGGCATCATCATAATTACCCCCCTGTGGAAGAAAAGTTATCCAGACTTGATGATATAGAGGATGTTAAGGAAGAAAAAAATGAGATAAAAAAAGAGGAAGAGTACCAGCCCAAAAGGGAAAAGATATCCTTCAAGAAGAAGAACAAGGGAGAAAAAATAGATGAATCAGGAGCATAAGAATCCTGAAGAATATGAAGCTCCTATAACAGAGCATCTTGCAGAGCTAAGGGTCAGGTTAATCAGAAGTCTTATTGCCATTGCCGTGGCAATGGTAGGGGTCTTTACCCAGGTTGATTTCTTTTTTGACATATTCAAGGAACCCCTCAATAAGGTTTTCCCTGACCTTAAACTGGTGGCTCTCACCCCGACAGAGTCATTCTTTACAGCATTTAAAATAGCGTTTCTGGTTGGGTTTGTGATTGCATCCCCTTTTGTTTTTTACCAGTTGTGGAAGTTCATTGAACCGGCACTTTACGAAGAGGAAAAGAAGCTTGTTGTCCCGTTTGTCTTTTTCACGACGGTATTCTTTATATCAGGTACCCTTTTTGCTTTTTTCGGGGTACTGCCGCTGGCAATAAAATTCCTCCTGACATTTGGTTATACACAGCTTGATGTTGAGGCTATGATTTCTGTAAGTTCCTACATATCCTTTGTTGTTAGACTTCTGCTTGCCTTTGGAATCACTTTTGAGCTACCTGTGATACTCTCGTTACTGGCCAGACTGGGCATCGTGACACCGGAGGCCCTTGTCAGATTCAGGCCGTTTTTTGTGGTGTCTGCATTTGTCCTTGCCGCCATTTTGACCCCTCCAGATGTTATAAGTCAGGTGTTCCTTGCTATGCCGTTGATTGTGTTTTATGAATTATCTATATATATGGCAAAAATCCTGTATCCAAGGAGTGAAAGGGGCAAAACATCAGATAGTCCTTAAAAAATTTGTGGTAAACCTTCGGTTTAAATTATATAATTTTATTTAAATCGAATAATGGGTATGAGATGAAAATATATAATGAAGATATCCTGGTTATAATTGTTGACAAGGATTTCAATATAATCCGGCTCAATGAAAAGGCGAAAAAAGAGTATGGAGAGGTAGCAGGGCAGAAATGTTACTCCGTTTTTAACGGTTTCAATCAGCCATGCTACAGGGCAACCCAGTACATATGTCCCATAAAAATACTTCTTGATACAGGTTCAGATAGGTACACAGGGGTTTACAGTCTTTCTTCAAAACCGGGAAAATATGTTGTTATCACAGTTGAAAGGGACGGAGACTATTTTGTCCATACCCACAGGATTCTGGACAGACATCAGCTTGAGCTTATTGATTTTAAAAAGATATTTAATTTTCTATCTGAAGGACTTGCCCTGATAGACAAAAAAACTAAAAAAGTTAAATTCCTGAACAGTCAATTTCTGAAGATATTTGAGATTGATTCTGATGGAGATGGATTCCTGGACAGAGATATAGCTTATCTGAATAGAGAGCTGCCTGATGAAATAAAAGGTATATTTTACAGAGATGAAATGATCCCTGA